>CAZHCO010000028.1:0-22519 GCA_964530965.1 uncultured Aestuariivirga sp.
TACGACGGATATCTGGGTGGTGCGGGGTGCGGATTATTCAAAACAGCCCAGCCGCCCCTTCCGCAGCGCAGCGCTTTCGCGCGTGAAGAAGAATACGGACCTCGGGCTTTACTCAATCACCTTCAACAATGATCTTGAACATGACTATACCTCGCTTGAGCATTTCAGCGCATTCCGCGAAGATGCCGCCAGCCACAAATTCAAATATTTCCTGGAAGTGTTCAATCCGAACGTCGATTGCCGAATCGATCCAGCGCTGATGCCCCACTACGTTAATGACTGCATCGTGCGTTGCCTTGCAGGTGTCACCAAGGCTGATCGCCCGCAGTTCCTGAAGATCGCCTACAATGGCCCGAAGGCATTGGAAGAGCTTGCCTCTTTCGATCCAAGCATTGTTGTGGGTGTATTGGGCGGCGGGGCTGGCACGACACGCGACTGTTTCGAGCTTTTGAACCAGGCGGAAAAATATGGCGCCCGCGTTGCGCTCTTCGGGCGCAAGATCAATCTGGCGGAAGATCCTCTCGCCATGGTTTCCTTCATGCGGGAAGTGGTTAGCGGGAACATTCAGCCTCTTGAAGCAGTCAAGGCCTATCATGGCAGCCTGCAAAATAGCGGCCTTGCCCCGAGCCGTGCCCTTGCAGCCGACAGCGAGATCACTGAAAAGGTCCTGAAGGCAGGCTGATCATGGCGAGCGGTCCGCGTCGCGGCTTTATCACCGGCGGAACATGGTGCGTTGACAACAACCGGATGGTGGCCCACTGGCCCGAGGAAGACAGCATTACGCAATTTATCGAGGAAGAGCGCCATGGCGGCGGCTCGGGATGCAATTTCGCACTCGACATCAAACATCTTGATTCCGAGATGCCAGTGGAAACGATCACGATTGTCGGCAATGACGAAGGCGGCCGTTTCCTGCGCTCACTCGCCGAAGAGGCAGACATTGGACACACGCAGATGCATGTCAGCGCAGATGCCACCACACAATGGACCGACGCCTTCATCTCCAAAGCCTCCGGGCGGCGGACTCATATCTTCAATCCCGGCGTTTCCGATGTTCTGACGCCGGATCATTTTGATTTCAGTTCGACCACCGCACGCTACCTGCATCTCGGCCTCCCAGGAGTTCACAAGCACCTTGATCGACAGTGGCAAGGCGATGTGAACGGCTGGGTTACCGTGCTCAAACGAGCGCGGGCTGCCGGCCTTAAGACAAATCTTGAGCTCGCCAGCATTGACCGGGAGCGCCTTGCGATGCTGGTCCTTCCGTGTTTACCCCATCTCGACCTTATCATTGTCAATGACAGTGAAATTGGTGCGCTGTCGGGCATGGATACCCTGCCCGGCGGCGTGACCGACGTTGCCGTTTGCGAGCGCGCAGCGCGTCATGTGCTGGAAGACGGCGCCATGGAACTTGTCGTGGTACATTGCCCGGTGGTGGCAATCGCTGTCACACGCGATGGCTCAGTATTCACCAAACCATCCGCGCAAATACCGCGTTCGCTTGTTGCGGGAGCCAACGGCGCAGGCGATGCCTTTGCCGCCGGCATGCTCTATGGCTTGCATGAGGGATGGGGCATTGATGATGCACTGGCCCTTGCACATGCATCAGCGGCAGTTTCCCTGCGCAGTCTTTCCACAACAGGTGCCGTTGAACCCTGGCGCAAATGCCTGGAGCTTGCCAATCAATGGGGCTGGCGCACGTAGTTTGCGCCGCCATGATGCTTCTGATCACTGTGTTAAGGATTGGCTGGGGCGGGAGGGATCGAACCTCCGTATGGCGGAATCAAAATCCGCTGCCTTACCGCTTGGCGACGCCCCAATGCGCTGCCCCCTATAGCCGAGGCAACCTGCCCCCGCAACAACTTGCGCAGGGATTTTCAGATGACTATAAGCTGGGCTCAAGTGTCGGAGTGTAGCGCAGTCTGGTAGCGCACCTGCTTCGGGAGCAGGGGGTCGGAGGTTCGAATCCTCTCACTCCGACCATCCCCTAAACGTAAAACTATTTGCGGCCGAGCAGCGCCCACAGCGCCGGAAAACCGATGGCAGCGATTGCCGCTTTCACCAGATCGCCCATGATGAAGGGGGTTAAGCCATATTCGATCGCCTTGGCCAAACCGCCTACAAAGGTGGAGAGCCAGGCAAGGCCCGGCACGTAAAGAATAGCTCCGCCCAGCACCGTCGCGAGCAGCATTTTCGGCAGGCTGCGGTCCCAGCCGCGCTCAGCGAACCAGCCCACAAGGCCGGCGGCGAGGATGAAGCCGATAATATAGCCTCCGGTGGGGCCGGTGATGCCGGGATAGCCATCGGCGGTTGGCGAAAATACCGGAAGGCCAGCCGCACCTTCGGCCGCATAGAGTGCCAGCGCGGCGGCACCCAGCCTGGAACCGAAGGCAGCGCCAATCGCCAGCACCGCAAGAGTTTGCAGCGTCATTGGCACCGGCAACATCGGTACGCTGACATGCGCGGCGACAGCCACAACGGCACTTCCCAAAACGGCCAGCAAAACAGCGCGGGTCCAGTTCAATGATGACGTGGGCCAGAACTGGTCGGCAAGTGTAAGATTTGGAGTGCTCATTTCGTCTGTTCCCTCTAATCTGGTTACCAATGCCACCTCCTTTAGTTGGGTTGGTTCGCAGGTGCAACCATGACTTTGGTCCTATGAAAAAAATCAAATTTGACACAAATTTTGAACCGCCGTTCGACGAAGCGGTGGAGCTTTCGCCGCTCATCCGAAGAGTGACCTGCAACAACCCGGGTCCTTTCACCTTCAAGGGCACGAATACATTTATTGTGGGACGCGGGAGTGTGGCGATCATTGATCCCGGGCCTGATGATGAAGTGCATCTTGCGGCGTTGTTGAACGCGCTGAAGGGCGAGACCGTCAGTCATATTTTGATTACCCACACGCATATGGATCATTCGCCTTTGGCGGCGAGGCTCAGGGCTGCAACGGGTGCTAAAACCTATGCCGCGATTTCACCGGCAAAGCCACTTGTGGATTCAGGCCTGCGCCTTGATGCCAGTATTGATCGTGACTTCATGCCGGATGTTTCACTATCTGATGGTGACACCGTCGAAGGACATGGCTGGGCTCTGGAAGCGGTGTTCACGCCGGGCCACATGCCTAACCACATGGGATTTTGCTTGCGCGAAGAAAAGGCGTTGTTCGCCGGCGACCATGTGATGGCCTGGGCGACCACAGTGGTGGCGCCGCCGGAAGGGCACATGGGAGATTACACGGCGTCACTGCGCAAACTGCTGAAACGCGATGACAGCATTTACTATCCGGCGCATGGGCCGGAGAAGCGTAATCCTCTGACCCTGGTGCGGGGAATTCTGGCGCATCGGAAAATGCGCGAGGAAGCGGTATATAACCGGGTGAAGGCGGGCGATAGCACGATTGGCGAAATCGTTGCGAGCATCTATGCCGACGTTGACCCGCGCCTGCACGCCGCCGCCGGGCTTTCGACGCTGGCCCATCTTGAGCACCTGATTGAGCGCAAGAAGATTTACCGGGATGGCAGCCGCTTTATTGCAAGGGCCTGATCGTTTCAGGTGAGGTTTTCCGGCGTCGGCCAGGAATTGCCGGATATTGGAAAATTTGACTCTGGAGCATGCCTGCGCCAGTATGAAATCGTTGAAATTGGGAGGTTAATCAAGACCGACACTGAAATTTCAAAAACCCAGAAAACAGACGAGGTGAAGCGTGAGGAGCGGCGCAAGCTGCTGGTGAAACTTGGCATGTATTCTGCTCTCATACCGGTGCTTGCTGCCTGTAATAAAAAGGACGACGATTCGTAATTGCCCGACTGTTGGGGAAAGAAGTAGCGCAGACCGGCACCTCGGTTTCCGGTGTGAAGCTGACGTACGCTAGCTCTGTTTAAGCGTGTGAGAAAGATTTGCCTCAAGTTGCTACTTGGAAATCCTGCATTCTGCCAGTCAGGAGCAGAAAGAATAGTCTGCTCCGATGATTTCCACTCCTGACATAACCTTGGACCTGGCTGGTTCTGCTGAGCTTGAGGAATTGCTGCCTCTGGTTGCGGCTTATCACGCTTTTGAGGGTGTGGGGTCGTCCTTGGAGCAGCGGAGGAACTCTGTGTCTCGCCTGTTGCAAGACAGGCTCCTCGGCGAGATTTGGCTGATCCGGGGACCGGGCTGCCTCATCGGATATATCGCAATCTGTTACAGCTACTCCATCGAATTCGGCGGGCGCGATGCCTTCATCGATGTGTTCTACATTGAAGCTGCCGAACGCGGCAAAGGCATTGGCGCCAAGGTGCTGGCTGACGTTGCCGCACTCTTGCGTACACGCGGGATTGTTGCCATTCACCTGGAAGTGGATGGAATGAATGAACGGGCCAAGTTGGTGTATGCGAGGGCCGGATTCTCAAGCCGCGACAAATATCATGTGATGTCGCTTGAGCTTGTGCCATGAAGGGTGGCTGCCTTTACCCGGCATGGTATGGCAGCTAAGGGGTTCAGGCGGGAGAACGCACGAATCGAGGGGCTGGGCGGATGTTTAATCTTTTCAAGAAAATCATGCCGAGGGAAGAGCGTTTCTTCGATCTTTTCGAGAAGCATGCGGGCTGTCTTACGGCGGGGTCGCTGACCTTGCGAAAGCTGTTGGAGGGCGGACCGGATGTGGCGGCCCTGTGCAAGACCTTGATGGGCCAGGAAGAAGAGGCTGATGCGATCAGTCACGAAGTTCTGCAAGCCATCCGGCGCAGCTTCATCACGCCCTTCGACCGTGGCGACATCAAGGGGCTTATTACGGCGATGGATGATGCCATCGACCAGATGAACAAAACCGCCAAAGCCGTGCTCCTGTTCGAGATCAAGAAATTCGAACCTGAAATGCGCCTGATGGGTGACCAGATCATGCAGGCCGCAGCGTTGACCGCCGAGGCTGTTCCGCTCCTGCGAAGAATGAACCCCAATGCGAATCGCCTCCTCTTGCTAACCGGCGAAATTGCCAAGATCGAAGAAGCATCCGACCATGTGCATGATGATGGCCTTAGAAGTTTGCTGACTGCAAAGGGCCGCAAGGACCCCATGGCTTTTATCATCGGCTCTGAAATTTACAGTCATCTTGAAAAGGTGGCTGACCGGTTTGAGGACGTGGCCAACACGGTGAGCGGCATCGTGATTGAGCATATGTAATGGACGCGGGCAGCTTTACGCCATTCCTGATTTTCCTGATCGGCGTGGCACTGCTATTTGATTTTCTCAATGGCCTTCACGATGCAGCGAATTCGATTGCGACGATTGTTTCGACGCGTGTGCTGAGGCCGCAATATGCCGTGTTCTGGGCGGCTTTCTTCAATTTTATCGCGTTCATGTTTTTTGGCCTGCATGTGGCCAAGACGGTTGGCTCCGGCATTGTGGCACCTGCGCTGGTTGATAATTTTGTCATCCTGGGGGCGCTGACGGGCGCCATTGCATGGAATGTCATTACCTGGCTGGGTGGCATTCCGTCGTCAAGCTCCCACGCGCTGATAGGCGGCATTGTGGGCGCTGGCATGGCGAAGGCGGGCTTTGATGCGGTTCTGTGGAGCGGACTCACCAAAACGGTTGCGGCAATCGTGATTTCGCCGATGACCGGGTTTTTCCTTGCAATCTTTTTCGTCTTTATCGTGGCCTGGAGTTTCCTCAAGTCCAGCCCGAGCTTTGCTGACGCAACCTTCAGGAAGCTGCAATTTGTATCGGCGTCACTCTATTCGCTTGGCCACGGCGGCAATGATGCGCAGAAGACCATGGGCATTATCGCGGTGCTGCTCTATGCGAACGGCGCGAGTGGGGGTGAATTTACCGTGCCATTCTGGGTGGTGCTGAGCTGCCAGGCTGCCATGGGCCTTGGCACGCTGTTTGGCGGCTGGCGCATTGTTCACACCATGGGCTCTAAAATCACGCGGCTTTCGCCGATGCAGGGTTTCTGCGCTGAAACGGCGGGCGCCATAACACTTTTTGGCGCAACGGCACTGGGCATTCCGGTTTCCACTACGCACACCATCACCGGCGCCATCGTGGGCGTTGGCGCCTCGCGGCGCGTATCCGCCGTGCGCTAGAATATTGCCCAGGGGATTGTCACGGCCTGGGTGATAACGCTTCCGATGTCAGCCTTGATTGCGGCTCTTGCCTATTGGCTGGCGGTTGCCGTGTTCGCATGAATGCTGCACCCTCACAGCAGTATGCGGCGCTGCCCTGGCGGAAGGCGCAAGGCGTTGAAATCCTGCTGATCACCTCACGGGAAACCAGGCGCTGGGTGATCCCCAAAGGCTGGCCAATGGAGGGGCACGCCGCCGCTGAAAGTGCAGCGCAAGAAGCTTATGAAGAGGCGGGCGTTCGCGGGCAGATGACATCACAGGCCATTGGGCATTACGGGTACAACAAGCGTATTCGGGGCAAAGCCAAGAAGCGTTTCCGGGTTGAGGTGTATGCCATGGAAGTCACCGAGGTTCTGGACTTGTGGCCCGAAGCCCATGAACGCACGCGGCAATGGCTTTCGCCCCATGAGGCTGCAGCCCACGTGAATGAGCCGGAACTTGCGGCCCTTATCCGGACATTTGCCGGGGATCAATTGGGACAAGCGCTGCCAGCCCCAACATGGTCTCAAGCAATTTGGCGGAAGCTAAAAGCTTTGCTTCGGCTCTTGGGCTTGCGATGATCTGAATGCCCACGGGAAGGTTTTCTTTTGTGAAGCCAGCCGGGATTGAGATGGCGGGGCAGCAGACATTTGTTATCGCCGAGGCGATAGCGAGCCAGTCCATGTAGGTTTCGAATTTCGTTCCATTACATTCGGTTACATAGCGTTGTTCAACTGGAAAGGGAGAAACGATTGTTGTAGGGCACAAGAGCAGGTCATAGGTTTCAAAGAATTTCAGCGTGCGCTGGAACATGGCGCCGCGCTGGGCCTCGGCGCGTGAAATTTCGGCACCAGTTAGGCCTAAGCCTTTCTCAATGTTCCAGATGACTTCGGGCTTGAGCTGGGCGCGGTGGTTTTCGAGCAGCTTGTGGTAGGCGGTGGCGAAGGACAGGGCGCGCAAGGTCTGGGCGCAGTCCAGCGCTTCATGAAAATCGGGGTGGGCTTCTTCGACGATGACGCCAGCACTTTCAAATTTTCTGGCGGCTGCTGTGACAATGTCCGCGACTTCCGGATCAACTGGCGTGATGCCGAGATCACGGCTGATGGCGACACGTTTTGGCTTCCAGCCGGAACGCGCGGCTTTCAGATACGACGTGCCGTCCGAGGGCAGCGAAAGGGGATCAGCCTGCTCTTCGCCGATCATGGCATCAAAGAGAAGGGCCAAGTCTTCCACATTGCGGGCCATGGGGCCTTTGACGCTAAGCGTGCCGTCGATTTTGTTGGCCACGCTTGCGGCCACGCGGCCGGGCGATGGCCGCAAGCCGATCACACCGCAGAAGCTTGCGGGATTTCTGAGCGAACCTCCGAGATCAGAACCTTGCGCCAGCCATGCGGTGCCCGTGGCCAAGGCGACTGCAGCACCGCCCGATGAGCCTGCGGCGGAGCGGGAGGTGTTCCATGGATTTAAGGTGCGGCCAAAGACTTCATTGAAGGTGTTGGCTCCAGCGCCAAATTCCGGGGTGTTCGACATGGCGTAAACAATGCCGCCGTTTTTTTCCAGATGGGTGACCATCACGTTGGAGGTCGGCGCAATGCGATTTGCAAAAATCGGCGAGCCCTGCGTGGAGCGCACACCAGCTACATCGCTCAAATCCTTGATGGGCACGGGAAGGCCCGCGAGAAGTCCGCGTTCGTCCATGGGTTTTTTCATAAGTTCGCGGGCATGGGCGCGAGCACGATCAAAACAGAGTGTGGGCAAGGCATTCACCTTGCTATCCACCTGAGAAATGCGCGCTTCCAATGCATCGAGGCAATCCAATGGTGAAATATCTCCGCTTTTCAGGAGTGCGTGAACTTCGTTTGCGGTGGACCTATAGAGTTCGGACATCTGGCATTCCTGACACGTGAATATGTTTGCTCTTCTGGGGCGAGAAAGAGTAAACAGTGCCCAAATTTTGCTCAGGAGACAATCATGAATGCACCTGTAACTTCCGCACCCGGAATGAACAAACAGTGGGTGGAGCGGCGCAACAAGGCGGTTTCACGGGGTGTTGGCATGGCGGCCCAGGCGATGGCGGTGCGGGCCGAGAATTCCGAAATCTGGGATATTGAAGGCAACCGCTATGTGGATTTTGGCGGCGGCATTGCCGTGGTCAACACGGGCCACCGGCACCCGCTGGTGATGAAGCGGGTTTATGAGCAACTGGAAAAATTCACCCACACCTGCGCCACGGTGATGCCTTACACGCCCTTCGTTGAACTCTGCGAAAAGCTCAACGCCATTGCGCCGATGTCTGATGAAACGAAATCAGCGCTTTTCACCACGGGGGCAGAGGCGGTTGAAAACGCCATCAAGTTTGCGCGCAGCTATACGGGTCGGTCTGATGTCATCGCCTTCCACGGCGCCTTCCATGGGCGCACGCTTCTCGGCATGGCGCTCACGGGGAAAGTCCTGCCATACAAGGCGAAGTTCGGTCCGATGCCTGCGGGTATCTGGCATGTGCCGTTTCCAGTCGTTCACCACAATATCAGTGTGGATGATTCCATTCATGCCATTGAGCTGCTGTTCAAATGCGAGGTGGAGGCTTCGCGCGTGGCCGCCATCATCATTGAGCCGGTGCAGGGCGAAGGCGGATTTTACATTGCACCCAAGGAACTGATGGTGCGCCTGCGCAAGCTCTGCGATGAGCATGGCATTGTGCTGATTGCCGATGAAATCCAATCGGGTTTCGGGCGCACGGGCAAATGGTTTGCGATGAACCATTTTGATGTTGAGCCTGATCTCGTCACCGTAGCCAAATCCCTGGCGGGCGGATTTCCACTGTCAGGCGTGGTGGGCCGTGCAAAGATCATGGATGCTCCGGAGCCCGGGGGCATTGGCGGCACCTATGCGGGCAACCCCGTGGCCTGCGCTGCTGCTCTCGGTGTGTTTGATGCATTCGAGCAGGAAGGCCTGATGGAGAAAGCGGAAGCCCAGGGGCTGAAAATCATGACGCGGATGAGGGCCATCAAGGCCAAGGGGCGCGGCATGGCCATTGGCGACATTCGCGGGCTTGGCGCCATGTGTGCCTTTGAACTCGTCACCGAGCATGGCGGCAACAAGCCCGACGCGGCCGGTGCCAAGGCGCTGGTAGCCAAGTGCCTTGAGCGGGGGTTGCTTATCCTGACCTGCGGAATTTACGCGGACACCATCCGTTTGCTCACACCGCTGACTGCTTCCGATGCGGTATTGGACGAGGGACTGGATATTCTGGAATCAGCGCTGCTGGGGAATTAAAGCCCATAGACATCCACCTGAAATTGGGTTATTCTTACAAAATGGTTATCGATAGGATATCGTAAGAAATGAGCGCTACCGCAACACTTTCCAGTAAATTCCAGATTTCCATCCCGAAATCGGTTCGCGAGGCCGAAGGATGGATGCCTGGCCAAAAATTCGTGTTCTTGCCCAAGGGAGCGGGATTTGTGCTTGTGCCGGTGCCAAAGCCCAAAGAACTGGCTGGCAGCGCCAAGAATGCCAATCCCCATGGTTATAGGGACCGTCAGGAACGCCTTTAGTGTGGCTTTACGACACCTCCATTTGGGTCGAATGGCTCGTTGGCACCCGCTTGGGCAAGTCCTTTAATCCGAAATTCGCCAACATTGAATCGTCCCTCATTCCAACGCTTGTCCAGTTTGAACTGCAAAAATGGAGTTTGCGTGAGAGGAACGAGGCGGAAGCCGAGCGGCTATTGGCTTTGACAATGACCGGGGTTGTAGTCCCTCTCGATACCGCAACTGCAATCCAAGCCGCCATATTGGCAAAGCGCCATAGCCTCCATTCAACTGATGCATTGATTTATGCAACAGCAACCCTCGCCAACGCAACGCTGGTAACCTGCGACGCACATTTCCAAGGCCTCCCGGGCGTGCAATATTTCACGAAATGAAGGAAATTACATGAACAAGCTTTCCAATATGGCCCACCGTGACATTGAAACGGTGCTGCATCCCTATACGAATCTTGCACGGCACCGGGAAGTCGGGCCGCTGATCCTCAACGAGGGGCGCGGCATTTATCTCTATGATGACAAGGGCAAGCGCTACATTGAAGGCCTCGCCGGGCTTTGGTGTACAGCACTTGGCTATGGCAATGAAGAGCTGGTGGATGCGGCGGCCCAGGCCATGCGCAAGCTTTCCTTCACCAATGTGTTTGGCGGCAAGTCCCATGACGGGGTGATCGAGCTTTCGGAAAAGCTGAAGGAGATTGCGCCCTGCCCCACGTCCAAGGTGCTGTTTGGCACGTCAGGCTCGGAAGCCAATGACATGCAGATGAAGCTCACCTGGTATTACAACAATGCACGGGGCAAACCTGAGAAAAAGAAAATCATCTCGCGAATACGTGGCTATCATGGGGTGACCATTGCATCGGGATCGCTTACGGGCCTGCCCATGGTACATACGGATTTTGATTTGCCGATCAAGAATGTTCTCCATACTTCATGCCCGCATTACTATCGTGGCGGGCAGGAGGGCGAAACGGAAGAGCAGTTCACGGATCGGATGGCTAAGGATCTTGATGATCTCATTCAGCGCGAAGGGCCGGAGACTGTTGCAGCCTTTATCGCAGAACCCGTGATGGGGGCCGGCGGTGTTGTGGTGCCGCCCATGAGCTATTTCCCAAAGATCAACGCCGTGCTGGCGAAATACGACGTGCGCTTTATTGCTGACGAAGTGATCTGCGGCTTTGGCCGCACGGGAAACTGGTTTGGCACGCAGACCTTCGGCATGAAGGCTACGTCCATTTCCGTGGCAAAGGCCATCACCTCAGCCTATTTTCCGATGAGCGCCATCACCATTGAGGAAGAGCTCTATCAGGCCATGGTTGATGAGAGCAAAAAGATCGGCACCTTCGGCCATGGCTTCACCTACACGGCGCATCCCGTGGGCTGTGCGGTGGCGCTGAAGACGCTTGAAATTTATCAGCGCGACAAGATCATCGAACATGTGCGGAAGGTTTCCCCTGTGTTCAAGACACGGCTGGATAAGCTGGCAGAACATCCGCTGGTTGGTGAAGCGCGCGGCGTTGGCCTCGTCGGTGCTTTGGAGCTTGTGGCCGACAAGAAGACCAAGCGTGCCTTTGACCCGAAGAAAATGGTGGGGGCTACTTGCGTGAATTATCTGCAGGAGCTTGGCCTGATCAACCGCGCCATGGGCGATTCAGTCGCCTTCTGCCCACCACTGATCATCACCACAGAAGAAATTCACGAGATGTTTGATATGGTTGCCGCGGCTCTGGACCAGACAGAGGCGTGGGTGCGCAAGGAGAACCTGCGTCACCAATAGAGCAGTGCGATTGCGGCGAAGTGGCAGGCGGCGGCCGCGGCTACGAAACCATGCCAGATTGCGTTGTGGAATTTCAGGCTTTCCCAGATGTGGAAGATGACGCCTGCGGTGTATGACACACCGCCGGCGATGATCAGGCTCATAACCGGCGGTGGAAGAACTTGCATGAATGCGCCTGCCGCAGTGACGCCGACCCAGCCCAGGGCGAGATAGACCAGAATTGCGAGGCGGTCGAAGCGGCCGGGGAATACAAATTTCACCACTACGCCGAAGGCAGCGCCAAGCCAGGTAATGAGCCCCAGCGTCCAGCTTTGCGTAGCATCGGGCAGATAGGGCAGCAACGGCGTGTAGGTGCCGGCAATCAGAACATAGATCGCACTGTGATCAAAACGGCGCAGGAGCCATTTGAGATGCGAGGGCGGCGTGAGGTTATAGGCGGCGGAGAAAATCATCATCGCCAGGAGGCCGAAGACATAGGCCGCCAATATCCAACTTACGCCCGCATGGGCAAGCAGTATGATGCTGCCTGCGATCGCCGCAACAATGCCTGCACCATGAACCAGGGCATCGGCGCGGATTTCACCCGGAGTGTAAACCCTGCGCTCGGCGAAGAAGGGATGCATCCTTCCTAAAGCCGCTCAACGGGAATGACAAAGCGGTCGCGCCGTTCACCTTTGCGCAGCAGGCTGACGCGCACGGTTTGATTGACGCGCTCATGGTTCAGGAGACGCAAGAGATCATCAATGCCCAACACGGGCGCATCATCAATGGCAATCAGGAGATCGCCGGACTGGAGGCCGGCAGCTTCCGCCGGGCCGCCTTTGATGATGTTCAAAACGCGCACGCCTTCTGCCTGTTCAACGCCGGAAAAGCGCGCGACATGGCGGGGGATCGGCGTGGCAGCACCCTCAATGCCGAGGCTGGCCCGGCGCACGCGACCATGCTGCAGAACCTGGGTCAGCACATAAAGGGCGGTGTTGGCGGCAACCGAAAAGCAGATGCCCTGGGCACCGCGAATTACCGCCGTGTTGATGCCTATGACGCGGCCTCTGGAATCAACCAGTGGGCCGCCGGAATTGCCGGGGTTCAGGGCAGCATCAGTCTGGATGACGTCGTCAATCAGGCGACCGGTCTGGCTGCGCATGGAACGGCCCGTGGCGCTGACCACGCCTGCGGTTACGGTTTGTTCAAAGCCCAGGGGATTGCCGATGGCGATGGCCAACTGGCCGGGCCGGATGGATTTTGAATCAAAAAAGGAAAGCGCCGGGGCCTTGAGATGCACATCGGTACGGAGCACGGCAATGTCGCTGTGGGGATCTTCGCCGATGACGCGTGCAGCTGATTTCTGGCCATCGGCCATCAGCACTTCAATGGCCATGGCACCGCTCACAACATGGCTGTTGGTGAGGATCAAGCCATCGGAGGCCACGACGAGGCCAGAGCCAAGGCCACCTGGCGTTTTGCCTTTACGCAGGCCGATGTGAACTACAGCAGGGCCTGCCTTCTCGACGGCGGCCATGACGGCGCTGGAATAGGCATCCTGCAATTGGGATTCGAAGTCTGTATCCGGTGGTGCGGCGGAGCCGCTGGCCATGGCATCGTCAAGCATAGGGAAACTCCTCCGCTTTCATATGGGGAGGCGTTAAATCCCTGCCAAGGGCTACTCGGGAACGGCAATCAGATTGGGTGGGCGCGCGGAGACTCAGGAATATCCGAGGACCTTCGCACGCACCAGCCTCTTGTTACTTTCCGGCCAGAAACTGATCAACTGCGGTGCGGCATTTCCCATTTATGGCCAACCAAATAGTCCGCGCGAAATTCCGGCGGCCGCAATGCCGGCAAATGCCCGTGAGGCAAGCAGCTACTGTTCAATCGCTACCTCAGTGATCTTTCCCACGAGAAGGGCATCAAGGGCGGTGCGGGTTTCGGCATCGACGGGGTGCTTGTTGGCAGCCGCATCCAGTGCTTCTACCGCCAACGCTTCAGCTTCAGCAGCGGCGGTTTCAGCGGCCTCCGCTTCAGCAGCGGCTGTTGCAGCAGCTTCGGTTGCGGCTGTTGCCGCAGTAGTGGCATCAGCAAGCGCTGCGTCGGCAAGGGCCGCTGCGGCCTGCGCTTCCGTATTAGCGTTCAGCAGATCAACAATTGTTGGATCAAGGGCAAGTGCAGGATCATTCTGCGCTGTAACTACCGCAGCGGCGGCTGCATCAGCAGCTGCCTGCGCAGCTGCCAGATCGACCGCTGCCGCGTCGGCATCGGCTTGCGCCGCCGCCGCATTGGCCTCGGCTTCGGCGGCGGCGTCCGCGGCAGTTACTGAAGCTGCGTTTGCATCACGATAGGCAGCAATTCTTCCAACACGGGAATTGGGAGAGGCATTGGCGAGTGCCGTTGCTGACGCGTGCGCCGCATTCAGGGCCCCAAGCTTTGATGCAATGGCGCCGTGATTGACCTTGGTTGCCTTTTCAGTCTTGGCAACCTTGTTGCCGCTGTTTCCATGGTTGCTCGAAGCGTTGCTAGAACCGCCGTTGCCGTTGCCGTTGCCATTACCACCACCATTTCCATTTCCGCCTTTCCCGGCGAACGCCTTATCAATGGCAAAGGGACTGGCCGGGTCCAGGAGCGCGGGAGTTACAAGAAATGCCGCGCCAAGGGCCAGTGTTGCAGCGAATTTCGAAAATTTTGAAAGCCATGATGTTCCCCTTTGATCAGAGTGGGTGAGCAGAATGGCTTCATCGTCCGGATTCGCTTTGGTTAATGCAATGATTAAACCTTCGCCCGGTGAATGACGCATTGCGGAAATGCGTTCAATTATTGATAAATTGCCGACAGAAAAATGGCCCGGACATCACACGCCCGCCAGGGCCTGCTCCAGATCGGCAATCAAATCGGCCACATCTTCAATGCCAATGGAAAAGCGGATGAGGTTTTCCGGCACGATTGAGTTGGGGCCTTCCACGGATTTGCGGTGCTCGGCGAGGCTCTCCACGCCGCCCAAGGACGTTGCAGGCGTGAAAACTTTCAATCTTGAAGCGACTCCGCGCGATTGGGCTTCGTTGCCTTTCACCAGGATGGACAGCATGCCCCCGAAGCCGCCTGTCATCTGTTTCTTTGCAATTTTGTGATGGGGATGGCCTTCGAGACCGGGATAGAGAACGCTCACCAGTTTCGGGTGCTTATCAAAATGCTTGGCAAGTGCCAGCGCATTCTGCGACGACTGCTCTACGCGGAGGAAAAGCGTGCGCAGGCCACGGATGAGGAGATAGGCTTCAAAACTTCCAAGCGTGGCGCCAAGACCGATTTGCGCTTGCTTCACGTGCTCCCAGCGGGGGCAGGATTCGCGGGCGGTCAACACGCCTGCCGTTACATCACTATGGCCATTCAAATATTTCGTGGCGGAATGGAAGACGATATCGGCACCCAGCGCAAGCGGTTTGCTGATCACTGGCGGAGCGCAAGTAGAGTCAACAACGAGAATTGCGCCTGCGGCATGGGCGGAATCAGCAGCGGCTTTAATATCGATCACGTCCCAAGTCGGATTCGCCGGAGTTTCAATCCAAACCATCGCTGTCTTGCCGGGGATGATTGCCTTGGTGAGGCTTGCGGGATCGGCAGCATCGAACAGATCAAGGCCGATGCTCCGCATGGTTTGCTGGCGCAGCATCCAGGTTTTTACACCATGATACATGATGGTGGGTGCGGCGATGCGTTGGCCCGTTTCCAAGGTTTCGACCAGGGCAGAAGCTGCACCCATGCCCGATGCGAAGAGGCGGGTTTCGAAGCCCTCTTCCAATTCACACAAGAGTCCTTCGGCATGGGCCACGGTGGGCGAGCCATTGCGCGCGTAGATGTAATTTCCAACGAGGTTGTAGTCTTCTTTCCGCGCGAAGGTGGTGGAGGGCTGAATAGCGGGGATCACCGCGCCCGTTTCTTTGTCGATGAAGTGGCCGGCCTGAGCGATTGTTGTACGAATGGAGGGCTTCGAATTCGAGCGGTCAGACATGCTGGCCGCCGTTGATATGAAGTTCGGCGCCCGTCACATAGCTTGAATTATCCGTACACAGAAAATAAATCGCCTTGGCCACCTCTTCCGGTTGGCCCAGACGGCGCTGGGGAATTTGCGGAATGATTTTTTCGGTTCCCGGCGAAAGGATTGAGGTTTCAATTTCACCGGGCGAAATGGAATTGACCCGCACGCCGAGGGGGCCAAAGTCGGCAGCCATTTCGCGCGTGAGAGAGGCAAGTGCGGCCTTGGAGGTCGAGTATGCGGCACCGGCAAAGGGATGCACGCGGGAGCCTGCGATGGAGGTTACATTCACCACGGCACCTTTGGCCGCTTCAAGTTCATCGATGAGCCCGCGAGCCAGCATGATGGGAGCGAAAAAATTTACCTGAAACACGGTTTTCCAATCGGCTTCATCGGTTTCGATTGTGTTCATCCGTCCGCCGCCGGGTTTCTTGGGACTGATGGCGGCATTGTTCACCAGGGCATGGAGTTTTGAGCCCTGCTCCTTCAGCTTTTCCTTCATGCGCAGAATGGCTGCGGCGGTGTCAACTGAATCGGCGAGATCAACCTGGATGTGATCTTCGGGGCCCGCATCCCAAGGGCAATCCTCCGGAAAGGGATGACGCGAACAGGAAATCACCCGCCAGCCGGCGGTGGAAAAACGTTTCACTGTGGCATGGCCGATACCGCGCGATGCACCAGTGAGGATTAAAGTTTTTCGTTCAGCGTCCGGAATTTGGGTCATGGCTTAGGGATATAGCCTTGTCTTGGTCCAACCGCTATCGGGATCGGGCCTGCGGAATACGACACGGTCATGGAGACGGAAGGGCCTGTCATGCCAGAATTCAATCGACAGCGGCTTGATGCGGAAACCGGACCAGTGGGGCGGGCGCGGGACATCGCCAAGCGCAAACTTGGCGGCATATAAGGCAACGGAGGCTTCCAAAGCAAAACGGCCTTCCAAGGCCCTTGATTGCTGCGAGGCCCAGGCACCGATGCGGCTGTCCCTGGCGCGGGAGGCGAAATAGGCATCGGCCTCCGCCGCCGTCACCTGTTCCGCAATGCCCCGCACGCGCACCTGGCGGCGCAGCGACTTCCAGTGGAAGCACAGGGCCGCCTTCATCGTTCCTAAGATTTCCTGGCCCTTCTGGCTTTCGTAATTCGTGTAAAAAACAAAACCGCGCTCATCGGCATCCTTGAGAAGCACCATGCGCACATTGGGCAGGCCCTCTTCATCGACGGTTGCGAGCGCCATGCCGTTGGGATCATTGGGTTCGGATTTTTCCGCGTCGGCCAGCCATTCGGCAAAAAGCTGGAAGGGGTCGTTGCGCTCGGTAAAGCCGTAGGCAGCAGTAAGAGTTGTCAGATCGCTCAGGCTCATTGCATTAACCAAACCTTTCCAGGCCCCAGACTCTTCACAATTTATCCCACTTTGGCCATGGGAAGCGCTCATTTCGCCCCTAGATGGTTAAACCAATATGGGTATCAAGTCGCGAGGAAATCACATGATGATCAAGACCTATGCATCAGTTGCAATGGCGGGCCTCGTGCTTGCGGGTTGCGCCCAGGACAGCGGGCCGAAGGAAACCTCGGGCGCTTTAATCGGTGGCGTTGCAGGTGGTTTACTTGGCAACACCATTGGCCATGGCAAGGGCCGGGCCGCGGCAACCATTCTTGGTGCAGCCCTTGGCGCCGTCGTCGGCGGCAAAGTGGGGCGGAGTCTCGATGATGAGGACCGCAACTATGCCTATGGCGCGGCAACGCGCTCCTTCACCTCGGGCCGCGTGGTCACTTGGGAAAATCCGGACAGCGGCCACCGTGGACGCTTCAGGCCACGGCGCAGCTATCAAGGCGACGAAGGCCTGTGCCGGGAATTTGATCACACAATTTGGGTCGATGGAGAACCGGAGGTGATTGAGGGCACCGCCTGCCAAACACCTGATGGCCGCTGGCGCGTGGTTGGCTGATTTCTCACGTGGAGGCACCCTTTGGAGGTGTCTCAACTCGAATTTCTGCTTTGTTCGAGAAACGGATATTGAATCAGCAATTCGTTCAGGGTTATAGAGTCTGGCGACAGTGATCGTTTCTACCAGCGGTTGGTTTGGGGGTGCTAGCGGCGGTCGTGGTCTCTTTTGAAGCGTCCATGTGTACTTTGAGTGAGACCAATATGGAATCATGCGACGACGACCTTAAGAATTTCGAAGCGCATGGTTCAGCACCCCTGCCGGTCACTGGCGATCAAGGCTACGTGGATCACGACGGCGCTCGAATCTGGTACGCGACATATGGGTCCGGCACTCCTGTGATTCTGCTGCATGGTGGCCTCGGCCATAGTGGCAATTGGGGTTATCAGGTCCCAGCGCTGGTCAGCTCCGGCCATCGCGCTGTACTCATTGATAGCCGCGGTCACGGCCACAGTACGCGGGATCAGCAACCCTATACCTATGAGTTGATGGCCTCCGACGTTCTCGCCGTGATGAACGCGTTGCGCCTGGAAAAGGCCGCCTTCGTGGGCTGGAGCGACGGCGCCTGCACCGCCCTGGTTCTCGCGAGGACCGCCCCCTCGCGGAGTACTGGTGTGTTCTTTTTTGCCTGCAACATGGATCCGAGCGGCACAAAGCCTTTCGAGTTCACTCCGATCCTCGGCCGGTGCTTCAGCCGACACAAAAAGGACTATGCAGAGCTATCGCCCACACCGGACGATTTCGACGCGTTCTCCGATGCGGTCGGCGAGATGCAGCGGACCGAGCCCAATTATTCCGAAAGCGATCTGGCCGACATCCACGTGCCCGTCGCCATCGTGCAAAGCGAGCATGACGAGTTCATCAAACTTGAGCATGCCGAGCATCTCGCACGGAGCATTCCCGGAGCGGAATTGATCCTGTTGCCCGGCGTGAGCCATTTCGCACCGCTGCAAAGGCCGGAGCAATTCAACAGCGTGATGCGCGCTTTCCTCGACAAGGTTCTTGTCTGAAGGAAGATGACGCTCGGCGGCGCCTCGCTCGTTTGCGTTGGATCAAAACCGGAATTTCAAACTGGGCCGTCACCCGCCCTTTCCTTCCCTGCTTAACTATGTCAAATAGCGGTTCGGTGGCTGGTTCTAGCTGCAAGTTGCATTGATCAGGGAAAATCATGAACGATACCAAAGGCTTGATGGCTGGCAAACGCGGGCTGATTATGGGCGTTGCCAATAACCGGTCCATCGCCTGGGGCATTGCGCAGGCCTGCGCGCGCCATGGAGCGGAACTGGCCTTTACCTATCAGGGTGATGCCATCAAGAACCGGGTTGAGCCGCTGGCTGCTGAAATCGGTGCCAAGCTCGTGGTCCCTTGCGATGTGACCGACATGGCCTCGGTTGACGCGACCTTCGCTGCCATTGAAAAGGCCTGGGGCAAGCTGGACTTTGTTGTTCATGCCATTGCCTTCTCCGACAAGGACGAACTCACTGGGCGCTATGTCGATACCAGCGCCGACAATTTCACCAAAACCATGTTCATCTCGTGTTACAGCTTCACCGCCATTGCCCAGCGGGCTGAAAAGCTGATGACGGACGGTGGCTCGCTGTTGACGCTCACCTATTACGGGGCGGAAAAATGGATGCCGCATTACAATGTGATGGGTGTGGCCAAGGCGGCGCTGGAAGCATCCGTGCGTTACATGGCGGCTGATCTTGGCCCCAAGAACATTCGTGTGAATGCCATTTCCGCCGGACCGATCAAGACACTGGCCGCATCGGGCATCGGCGACTTCCGCTACATCCTGAAATGGAATGAATATAATTCGCCGCTGCGGCGCACGGTGACCACGGAAGAAGTGGGCGACAGCGGTTTCTATCTGCTGTCCGATCTCTCGCGCGGGGTTACGGGTGAAATTCTTCACGTGGATTCGGGCTATCATATCGTCGGCATGAAAAACCCGACGGCGCCGGATATGAGTGTTGCCTCCAACGGTGAGTGAGACGCGGCCCTCGATTTATTTTGTGCGTCACGGAGAGACCGAGTGGAACCGTCTGGGCCTCATTCAGGGCTGGACCGATATTCCCCTGAATGAGACGGGCCATGCCCAAGCGCAGAATGTTGCGCGGGCCTTTGTTGCCCACCCGGAAGTGACGAAGGACTGCCGCTTTGCGGTGAGCCCGCTTGGTAGGACGCGGCAGACCATGGATTATATCGCCGATGCACTGTCACTGCCTGAAAGCCACATTTCGATTTCTCCGGCGCTCAAGGAGCTTGGTTTTGGCGTCTGGGAAGGCAAGCCTTTCTGGGAACTCAAGGCTTCACCGGTTTATCCCGCCGATCCGGAAACGCGCTATTCATGGCGGCCGGAGGGCGGTGAGAGTTACGCGGACGGACAGGAGCGCTTGAGACATTGGCTGGCAAATATCCAGGATCCAACCGTGGTCGTTTCCCATGGTGCGATTGGCCGTTGTCTTATCGGGCAACTCACCAATATGACCATGCGCGAACTTGTCGGTATTCGCATGCATCAGGGGCAATTCTGCAGAATTGCCAATGGAACTGCAGAGTGGTTTGACGGAACGCCACTGCCGCCCTAAAACATTTTCATGTCACACAACACATTCGGCCATCTGTTTCGCATGACAACTTTTGGGGAAAGCCACGGGCCAGCATTGGGCTGCGTGGTGGATGGCTGTCCGCCGGGCATTAAATTGGTTGCCGCTGATATTCAGAGTTTTCTGGACAAGCGTCGGCCGGGACAGAGCCGCTTCACGACGCAGCGGCAGGAACCGGATGCGGTGAAAATTCTGTCCGGGGTTTTTGAGGATGACCGCACCGATGGCCAGGTGACCACGGGCACGCCGATCATGCTGATGATCGAGAATGTGGACCAGCGCTCCAAGGATTATTCGGAAATCCGCGACAAGTTCCGCCCTGGCCATGCGGACCTGACCTATCAGGCGAAATACGGCCTGCGGGATTATCGCGGCGGCGGGCGCTCATCGGCACGGGAAACGGCGGCGCGGGTGGCCGCAGGTGCCGTGGCGCGGAAAGTCATTCCGGGCGTTACGATTCGTGGCGCACTTGTGCAAATGGGGCCGCACAAGGTTGATTCCAAAAACTGGGATTGGGCCGAAGTTCACAATAATTCATTTTTCTCGCCAGATGCTCAAGCGGCGATCCTTTGGGAGGAATATCTCGATGGCGTTCGCAAGGCGGGATCGTCCTGTGGTGCTGTCGTTGAAGTGACGGCTTCTGGCGTTCCCGCAGGCTGGGGTGCGCCGATATACGGCAAGCTCGATCAGGATCTGGCGGCGGCGATGATGAGCATCAACGCGGTAAAGGGCGTGGAGATCGGCGCCGGCTTTGCTGCTGCGGCCTTCACAGGCGAGCAGAACGCCGATGAAATCCGTATGCGCCACGGCAAGCCGGAGTTTCTTTCAAATCATGCGGGCGGCATTCTGGGTGGCATTTCAAGTGGCCAGGACATTGTGGTGCGGATGGCGGTGAAACCCACCTCATCCATCCTCACATCGCGGCAGACGATAACCGCGCAGGGGACAAATACGGACATCGTTACCAAGGGCAGGCATGACCCCTGTGTCGGCATTCGCGCAGTTCCGGTGGCTGAAGCGATGATGGCGCTGGTGTTGGCAGATCATTTCCTGCGGCACCGGGCACAGATGGGGTGACCCCCTAGTCTGTCATCCCGACGAAAGTCGGGACCCAGACCTAGCCGTATTCACCCGCTGAAAGTCTGGGTTCCGGCGTTCGCCGGGATGATGTGTGGACGGCCTCCGACGGCATCTATGTGCCATACTGGGTGTCGTAACAACTCAGCAAAGGAGACCGCCCATGGAACATGTTAGCATTATTGGGTTCGACACGGCCAAGTCTGTTTTTCAGGTTCACGGCGTTGACGCGCGCGGGGATTGCAAGCTTGTGCGGCGCTTGAAGCGGCGCGAGGTCCTGCCGTTCTTCGAGAAGCAGCCTTCCTGCACGGTTGCGCTCGAGGCCTGTGGTGCCTCGCACCACTGGGCGCGTGAGATCACGGCACGGGGTCATCAGGTGAAGCTGGTGCCGCCGCCATTCGTCAAGCGCTTCATGCTTGGCCGGCGCAAGACCGATGCCCGCGATGCCAAGGCTTTGGCCCATGCCGGCCAGTGTGCCGATCTGCGCGCTGTGCCTGTGAAGAGCGCTGAGCGTCAGGCTGAAGTCATGGCCGTCAAGGTGCGCAGTGTTCTGGTGCGCCAGCATACCCAGCTCGGCAACAGCCTGCGAGCCATGATAGGTGAGTTCGGCATCATCGCCCGCGCCGGTGACAAGGGCCTTGAAGGATTGATCGGCGCCATCGAGAGCGGTGGGGCTCATGTGCCCGAGGCCGCACTGGTGCCGTTGTCCTGCTATATCCGGCAGTGGCGTGCGCTGGGCGATGAGATCGCCAAGCTGACAGTCCTTCTCCTTGCAAGGGCCAAAGCCAACCCGGCAGTCAAGCGCCTCATGACGGTTCCCGGTGTTGGACCGCTGAGTGCGATGGTCTTTGCCCTCAAGGTTGATGATCCAGGCCGCTTCAGATGCGGACGCAACTGTGCGGCCTGGCTCGGTCTTGCACCCAATGAGCATTCAACGGCTGGCAAACGCCGCATCGGCTCCATCTCCAAAGAGGGCGACGAGAACCTGCGCACGCTTCTGGTGCTGGGTGCTGCCACCGTTCTGATCCGCGCCAAACGCGATCCCGCCAGCGCCATGCCATGGGTGGCGGCGATCATCAGGCGCTGCCGCTTCAAGGTTGCAGCCGTCGCTCTTGCCGCCCGCAACGCCCGCACCCTCTGGGCACTTCTCAAGCACGGCACAGTCTTTACGCCGCGCCACGCCAAAACCGCATGGAAACATCAAATTCTGACGTAACCCGCTTTACCACTTGCAAGGAGCCCAGACGCAAAAGATGGCAACAGACTGGACACAACAGGCAGGACACTCCGCTTCGTCATTGCGCTACAAAGCGCGCCGGAATGATCGGAACCTGCCGTGCGGAACACATCTTGGCCCGCAGATAAAACCTGCAATCGGAGGCCGTATACATGACCGCTCCTCTCTTCGCCCCATCCAAGCCAAAAGCACCTTGCAAAGTCGAGGCCGTCCATACATGACAGA
>CAZHCO010000029.1:0-25057 GCA_964530965.1 uncultured Aestuariivirga sp.
GCCCGTGTGCCAGTAATAGGTCTTGTCCTTGCGCTTGGCGCCGCTAAAGGCGATCTTTTCGCAATTGATGACGATGATGTTGTCGCCACAGTCCATGGAAGGAGTGAAGGTTGGCTTGTGCTTGCCGCGCAGGCGATTGGCGATGATGGTGGCCAGGCGGCCGACAACCAGTCCTTCTGCGTCGATCAGCACCCAATTTTTCACGATGTCCTTGGCTTTCGCCGAATAGGTGCTCATGTTTTTTCTCTGGGTTGTTGATTCCAAATGAAAGGGCACAAGTAGCCTTGCACCCATTCCGTTGGCGCGGGGATTAAGGGACCCGGCGGGAGAAGTCAAGAATTATAGCGGAAAAACATAATATTCTCGATGTGGTATTATGTTACCAGCTAAGCATTGTTTTCCTGCAAATTATCGGCGAATGCTGCTAAGGATATGTACCGGATGTCCTGGGCAGCATAAAAAAAGACCTCCGACCGGGGAGAAAAATGACGCGTCTAGCAAGGTTTTTAAGCGCTTTCTGGGTTGCGCTCATACCTATTGGGGCAATTCCCTCACTTTCTGCCGTGCCACCGACCTCCAATCCGCCCAGCCTATTCGTCTTGGATCGCGATTTATGGCCGAAAGTGGTGGCCAACGAGCCTCTGGCCGAGGAAAAGGCGCCTTCGCCGCCGGCGGAAGTGGAAGACCTAACTGAACCGGATCCCAATCAGCCTGCCGACAGCGAGACGCCGCCGGAAGACGAAGTGAGCATTGGTGAAATACCCGTGGTTCAAATGGTTGAGCTCACCCTTGATACGGCACAAAAAGCGGTGGATGCCTATGTAATCGTGAAGGACAAATATAAAGACGCCGAGCTTGAGAATTTTGAAAGCCTGCAGGATTTTGTGGACCGCGATCCGGTTGGCAAGGCCTTTGAAGCCGATATCAAACTAGCCGGTTTTGCCAATGTGACCGACTGGAACCTGGCAATCACGACGGTTGGTGCGGCCTATTCAAATATCATTGACGATCAATCGAGCGACATCAAACTGCAGATTGAAGAAGTCGAGAAGGATACGGAATTGGCGCAAGACATGAAGGACCGGATTATCGCTTCCCTGAACGCGCTGATACCATCTGAAAACAACCGCGGCATCGTGCAGCAGATGATCGACAATCCCGTCTATACCGAAAAGCTTAAATCGCTGGAAACCGAAGAAGAATGAGCGAATTGGTTCTTCGTGAATTGAGCGACGGCATATTGCGATTGACGCTCAATGACCCGGCGACACGCAACAGTCTTTCCGAAATGATGATCCAGGAATTGCGCGCGGCGTTGAATGAATCAAAGGCGCGAGTCATTATCATTGGAGCCCATGGCCCGGCATTCAGTTCCGGACACAATCTCAAGGAAATTACGGCCCGCCGCGCGGATGCTGACGGAGGCAGCGCCTATTTTAAAAACCTGTTCGAATCTTGCGCCGGGCTCATGCTTGCCATCGTGAACCACCCCTGCCCCGTCATTGCTGAAATTGATGGATTGGCCAGCGCTGCGGGATGCCAGCTGGTTGCAAGTTGTGACCTGGCAGTTGCCACGGACCGGTCAAGCTTTTGCACACCTGGCGTCAACATTGGCCTTTTCTGCTCAACGCCAATGGTGGCTTTGACGCGCGTGGTGCAGCGCAAGCATGCCTTGGAAATGCTGCTTACGGGAGATCTTATTCCGGCAGCGGAAGCAATGCGGATAGGGTTAATCAACCGTGTTACCAGCCACAATGAACTCAAAGCCATGACGCAGGAACTTGCGCTTAAGATTGCATCGAAGTCAGGCATAGCAATCAAGACCGGCAAACAGTCTTTCAATGCGCAGTCAGAAATGCCTGTATCGGAAGCTTATGCCTATATGGCACAGATCATGGCTGATAATCTCCTTGAGGCTGACGCACGCGAAGGCATCGGAGCATTCATTGAGAAGAGAAAGCCAAAGTGGGAGCAGGATATTTGAAGCCACGGATAAATTTTGTGACCCTTGGTGTCGTCGACATGGCCAAGATGCGGTCGTTCTATGAACGTCTGGGACTCGTTGCCTCCAGTGCCAGCAACCCCAATGTGACGTTCTTCGATGCCAATGGAATTGTGCTGGCGCTGTTTGGCTATCATGAGCTTGCAGAGGATGCTGGTGTCAAGGCAGGTCCGGTGCCGTCGTTTCGCGGTGTTGGAGTGGCCTGGAACGGAACAAGCGAAGAAGATGTTGACCGCATCATGGCGCACGCAAAAGCTGCGGGCGCTACGATTGCCAAGAAAGCGGTAAAAGTTTTTTGGGGTGGTTATTCCGGTTATTTCGCGGACCCGGAAGGACATCTGTGGGAAGTGGCCTTTAACCCGGTCATGCCGATCGATGCAGACGGGCATATTCAACTGCCATGAATCATGACAGTTATTCGCCGGACTATATCCGTGAAATCCTGAATAGCGTAAAGGTGATAGCCCTTGTGGGTGTATCCAGCAACGTGGTGCGCCCATCCTACTTCGTGCTGCAGTACTTATTGGACAAGGGTTATGATGTCATACCGGTCAACCCAGGGCTGGCCGGACAGACGTTGTTGGGCAAAAAAGTTTATGGAGCTTTGAAAGATATTCCTCAAGCAATCGACATGGTCGATATCTTCAGGAATTCAAAAGCTGCCGGAGGAGTAGTCGACGAGGCTTTGGCGTTAACTCCCAAACCATTGGTTATCTGGATGCAACTGTTCGTTCGTAACGACGAGGCTGCAATTCGCGCGGAGGCTGCGGGCCTGAAGGTTGTCATGAACCGCTGCTCCAAGATCGAGTATGGCAAGCTTTGCGGTGAATGGGCGTGGGTCGGCGGCAATTCGGGCATCATATCCTCACGCAGGCAGCATATGCACGAGAGCGGGAAAATGCAGAGCTTGGGACTTGGCGGATTACCGCCCAAGCGATAGGTTAAGCTCAAGTTAAACAGGAGAGTAGCATGACCGACCGGCCAGCAGGATTTGATACATTAGCCATTCACGCCGGCGCCGCGCCCGATCCCGCCACGGGTGCGAGGATTACTCCCATCTATCAAACCACGGCCTATGTTTTCAATGACGTGAAACACGCGGCAGATCTGTTTGCCCTTAGGACCTTTGGAAACATCTATACCCGTATTATGAACCCGACCCAGGGTGTTCTTGAGGCCAAGATTGCGGCATTGGAGGGCGGAACCGCAGCACTTGCGCTGGCTTCAGGCCATGCGGCACAAATGCTGGTGTTTCATACCATCATGCAGCCCGGCGATGAATTCGTGGCGGTGCGCCAGCTCTATGGCGGTTCCATTAACCAGTTCAACCATTCCTTCAAGTCATTTGGCTGGCATGTAGTGTGGGCCGATGCGGAAGACATGAACTCCATAGAGAAGGCCTTGTCGCCGAAGACGAAGGCGATTTTCATTGAATCAATTGCCAATCCCGGCGGCCGAATTACTGATATTGCCGCGGTTGCAAAAATTGCCAAGCGCGCCGGTGTTCCACTGATTGTCGATAACACGTTGGCCACGCCCTATCTGTGCAAGCCCATCGAGCATGGGGCAAATATCATTGTCCACTCACTCACAAAGTTCATGGGCGGCCATGGTAACTCGATGGGTGGCGCCATTGTTGATGGCGGCAATTTTGACTGGTCAAAAAGTGGCCGATACCCTCTTCTGTCAGAACCCAATGAGTCCTATCACGGCATAAAGTTTTATGAGACTTTTGGTGGCATGGCATTCGCGATCACCTGCCGCGTGCTAGGGCTTCGTGATCTAGGCCCAGCCATTGCGCCGCAGAATGCCTTCAACATTTTGACGGGCATGGAGACTCTCGGGCTTCGCATGCAGCGCCACTGTGACAATGCGCTCAAGGTGGCGGAATGGCTTACGCAGAATCCAAAGGTTGCCTGGGTGATTTACGCTGGCCTGCCGGGCGATGCCCATCACGCGCTCCACAAGAAATATGCACCAAAGGGCGCTGGCGGGGTGTTTACCTTCGGCCTCAAGGGTGGCTATGAGGCGGGCGTCAAAGTTGTCTCATCGGTGAAGCTGTTCTCACATCTTGCCAATATCGGCGACACGCGTTCACTGATCATCCATCCTGCGTCAACAACCCACAGCCAGCTCACACCCGATCAATTAAAGAAGGCCGGGGCTGGATCAGATGTTGTGCGGCTTTCAATCGGTATAGAGGATGTTGCCGACATTATTGCAGATCTAGAGCAGGCGATCGGATGAGAAGCGCGCCGTGAAGATTCCAGATTGCGGCGGCTAATACAATCATCGCGCCCGCCTGGTGAACGAGGGCAACCTCCACCTGCACGTGCAGGAGTAAGGTCATGATCCCGAGGCAGGCCTGGATGAAGACCGCATAGGCCAAAATCACGGCTGGCAGCGTGAAGCACCGCCACGCGTGAATAAGTGTGGCGAGTAAAATGACATAGGCCAAAATGCGATGGTCGAATTGCACGGTCATGGCGTTCTCGAAAAAGTTTTTCCATCCCGGCACCATGTGCAAGAGACCTGAAGGAATCCACTGGCCATCCATCTTGGGCCATGTGGCGTAGCCCTGCCCAGCATCAAGGCCCGCTACAAATCCCCCAGCCGCAATTTGCAGAAGGATGAGAACCACGAGTAGCACGGCAAGCCAATCATCAAGGAGTGACGGATAATGACGCCGCGCGCCGACGCCTTTGGCAACCCAAATGACGGCGGCGAAAATAAGTGCTGCTAGCACGAGATGGGCAGCGAGGCGGTATTGGCTGACATCAACGCGGTCGATCAGGCCGGATGAAACCATGTACCAGCCCAACGCCCCCTGTGCGCCTCCGAGAACAAAGAGCGCGAGCAGTCTTGGCCAAATCCTGGATTCTATCTTGCGGGTAACAGTAAAATAAATAAGCGGAAGGGCAAAGGCCACGCCAATGAAGCGGCCCAGGAAGCGATGCGCCCACTCCCACCAGTAGATGAATTTGAATTCACCAAGTTCCATGCCCTTGTTCTGAATCTGGTATTCTGGAAAGAGTTTGTATTTTTCAAATGCGGCAAGCCAGTCCGCCTCGTTCAAAGGAGGAATCACGCCCAACAGCGGCTGCCATTCCGTTATCGAAAGACCACTGTCCGTGAGGCGCGTGGCACCGCCGACAATCACCGTGCAAAACACCAGGCACGCTATGAAATAGAGCCACAGGCGGACCTGCGGTTCTGCGACCTGCGACGGGGTTAAGGCGTGCTCCATCAGCGCCAATTACGTTGCCTGCGCGCTAAGTTCAAGCAAACCAGCATCGCATATTCTAGGTTGGAAGACATAATGCAACGTACTGAACCTGGAGTGCAATTGAAAGACTAGGGCGCGCGATAACTAACGCATAATGCGTTTCAATGTGAATGTCACGAATGAACCGGATTGCGATGAAAGTAGCAATGGGGTAGTGCAAATCCATGAAAATTCGTCAGCGCAAACTCGTCGGGATCTTGGCGACAATTGTGTTTCTTGCTGTTTATGCCCTTATCGCCATGGCAATTGGCGGCCAGTATGTGGTGGGCCACGGCTGGGCAATTGAGCTCGCCGCGTTCATCCTGCTGGGCGTGGGGTGGATACCGGTTGCGATGGTTCTTGTCCGCTGGATGTCGCGGCCAGACGCTGAAACCTAGCGCGCGTCCCGGCGGGATGGAATCATCCCTCCGAGAAGGACTCGCGCCAGGTTAATATGCTGGAGCAAATCTTTGTCGGCGAAGTCATTCAACTTCGCCGGGATTTGCTCTAGGCCACGTCCAGTTGCCTGAAGCCGTTCCAAATGGCGAAGGCCGAACCGGACAGGAGCACATCGACATAGCGCAGTTTTTGGAAGCTGCCAGAAAGCGAGAGCCGCGGCAGAGCTGTCAGATGGTCCCTGTGGCCCGAGAAGATCAAACCTTTCCGGGTAGTAACCGCGGCCTCATAGCCTGCCCCGGCGGCAAGTTTGAAATCACGCGATGAGGCAGACGCCACGTCGCCATAGGGATAGGCAAAGTACTTCGGAACCTTGCCAAGCTCTTTTGCAATCCGACGCCTGGATTCAACCAACTCATAGGTTGCCTCAGTTTCGTTAAGTTTGGCAATTGCGTAGTGATTAACGGTATGGGCTCCAATCGTGCACAGGGGGTCATTGGCGATTTCGCGCAATTCATCCCAGGTCATCGCCTCGGCGCGGCAGATGGCGCCGAGATCAACGCGGTTGGCGTCGCAAAACTCCTTGATCCAAAGGCGCTGCTGTCTCTGCCCAAGTTGGCGCACGGGCCAATAGAACTGCTGCCAAGCTGATTGTTTTTGCGCGTCGCTTACGGCGTCGAGTTCCAAGTTCAATGTCTGTATCCTGGCACTCACCTTCGTATTGCCAGCAATTACCGCTTCCAGTCCACGCCACCACAATTCGCATTTTCCATCCTGAATGGCTGGGCTGGCGAAGATTGTGAATGGACAGTGATGTTTTCTGAAAATCGGCCGCGCATGAACGAGATTGTCACGGTAGGCGTCATCTAGCGTAAAAACCACAAATGGCTTTCTGTGGGGCTGGCTTTCCTGAATTCGCCGCACGGCCTCATCCATGGAGACAACATCATAGCCGCGCCCCTTTACAAAGCCGATTACAGCGTCGAGGAATTCCGGGGTCACCTCGAGGCCCGAATTTGGCGCAAAGCCGCGCTGCAGGCCGCCGCCAGGGCGGACGTGGTGCAACATAAAAATTGCGCCGAGACCGGCGGATATGGGCCGGAGCGCTTGCGATGCCCCAGAATAATACAGCATATCGAGGCTGGTCTTTAATATCGTAGACGTTGCCATGGCTTAGAATGTCGCTACAAGAGTAAATCGGGATTTCTCTATCGTGCTTAATGCACAATTCCTGCCAAGCTTCGACTGATCAGGGTTTGAACAAATAAACCCGCCAAACCGGTTAACAGGCAGGCGACAGCAACATGGTTACCGGGTTTAGGTCAGGCAGAGGCTGCCAGGCGAATTTCATCAAATTTCTGGGACTCCAGCCTGACGAATTGCACATCGATTAAGCCAGAGGCCAGCAATTTCCTTGCCGCGGTCGCCACGTCGCGGTGGCGAAGTCCCGGGGCGAGAAGAAGTGCCCCCTGGCATTTTCCAACCAGCATTGGCGTGCGCGCCGATGCTTCGCCGCAATGGATAACGACCATATCATAGATGTTTCCCATGGCACTCAATACGGCGTCGGTGCGCTGGTCCATGAGGGATATCATCTCTTCATTTCTTTCAAGACCGAAGCGCAGGAGATGGGCGCTGGAGAGTGGGTCGCGCACGATGACTTTGGTGAAGTCAGTTGTTCCGGCGAGGAGATCCACAAATCCCGGCCCCGTGGCCAGGCCGAACAACATATCAACACTTGAACCATTGGGAGCTAGATCAACAACAACGATACGCGAACCCCGCGAGGCAATGGCGCGGGCGATGGCGACAGTGGCCATTGAAGAGTCAGCTACTCCGCCCCCCAGACTGGTTATTGCGAGGCGGCGCAGCGCCGCCGTCCGGTGAAATTTGAGGGCCCATTCGGCAATTTCGTGTGAGGCCGCAAGCAAACCTTGGCTATCATGAGAATCCGCATTGCTGAGAAGGTCCTGATTTGCCTGAAGTGAAAAGGCAGAAGGAAAGGTGGCAAGCGGGGCCATTATCTCAGTGATGATTGGCTGCGGCGCCACATGAGGCTTTTGACGCTCCGGTTCTGGAGTTTGGTGTACGATTCCCGCTGCTCGAATGACCGGTTCGCCAAGCCTGCTCGCCGCAGCCATGATCTCCGACAGAAAAGAAAGCCCGAGTGATAGGGCCAAGCCGGAAAGTGTTATCAACAAGACCAGCGGACCCGACTTTGGAAATGAAGGCGACGTGGGAACAGCCGCCTGCTGAATGATTCTTGCCAGGCCTGGCTGGGTGGACAAATCCTGGCGCGCACTTGCATCGGCATAACGCAGGAGGAGAGACTCAAGCAGTGCCTTGTCGGCGGCCGATTCCCGTTCGAGCGCTTTCAGTTTCACTTCATCAAGATTGGCAGTCGATTTGCGGCCTTTCATTTCTTCGAGTCTTGCGCGCAGCGAGTCTTCGCGTGCGCGTGAAATTTGCGCCTGCTGCTCAAGGCTGTCTACGAGCTTCAGCGCTTCGCTGCGAATCTGCCGGTCAATGTTTCTCAGATCATTCTGGGCCGCAATCATCTTGGGGTGATTGGGCAAGTAAGTTGCCGACAGTTCTGCCACGCGCCGGGCGGAAGTAACCTGTTGCTCACGCAAGTTTTGGAAAATTGGCGAGTTCATGACATCGGTTGAACCCACAACCGTGCCCTTGGTGGCCAGAATATTTTTTATCGATTTGGCCCGTTCCTCGGCCTCTGTGCGCACGGTTTCGGCTAGCGTTATCTGCGAATTGAGTTCGGAAAGCTCCTGGGCGCCAAGCGTTGAATTCTCACCTTGCAACAGGCCAGCCTGGGAACGGAATTCTTCAATCCTTGCGTCGGAACTTGCCACTTTCTTCCGCAAGTCCTCTATCTGCTCGGAAATCCAGTCCCGCGCCCTGCTCGTTGGTTGCGAAATGGTCTCTGCGGTTGAGGTGACATAGATTTTTGCAAGGGTATTGGCCACTTCCGCCGCCGTCTTCGGGGCAGAAGCAGAGTATTTTACGGCCACCACGTTGGATTCCGGTATTTGGTAAACAGTGAGTTCGTCGGTGAGAAGTTTCAAGGCCCTCTGCTCCGACGTTTTCAATCGCGGGTCCTCGCCAAAACCTAAAGCCAGCAGGAGTTGTTTAATTTTGCTGACGCCCTTTTGTTTCAGGGAATCAAATTCGGCACGATCCTGAAGTTTCAAGGTTTCGATGACGCGGAGTGCAATGTCCTGGGATTTCAACACCGACATCTGGCTTTTTATGACGCGGTCATCGACGGGATCGGGGCGCTGGTCTTCGAGTGTCTGGGTCCGGTCATAGGGTGAGGCTAGACTCTCGATCAGTATCAGTGCTTCTGCCGAATAGGTGGGTTTCAGGATCTTTACGAGTCCGAGACCGGCTGACAGTGCCAGGAGAGTAAAAACGAGTATCGCCAGCTTGCGCCGCCAAACGCCGCGCACAACGTCGAGCAAACTAATCGAGGATGCGGGTGCAGGCTGCATAATCAGGCTGTTTTGGGCAATTATGGTAACCATTTCCTTAACGTCCCTCGGGGGCTTTTAAGTCATTGCTAACCATAACCGCCCTATGTTTCGCCGGCGGGCAATCTGAGGCCCGCGCTTGGCAAGTTCGGACTGAAACTCGTGCGTAAGCGTATTTGTATCCTTATCCTGGCGTCGTTCACGCTGTCTGGCTGTTCTCAATCGTGGGATCAGGCTGGCCTTGCTTCGCCTGCTGGCGGAACGGGGCTGATGGCGGATGGCACCATTGCCGAAGGTCCGGGCGCCGTTTCCAGCATTTCCCAACTGCCGTCGCGCGATTCTGCAGGCGCCGTTGCCCCATTTGGTGCGCAGGGTACGGCTGCGGCTTATGAATATCTTACAGGTTACAAAGTGGGGGCTGGCGACCGCCTGACCATACGCGTGGCGGGTGAAAGCGATCTCACGGCAGACTATCTGGTAGATGGTTCCGGCAACATTTCCCTGCCCTACATACAGACTGTTTATATCGCCGGGATGACCACGCCGCAGGTTGAAAAGCTTATCACGTCGCGGTTGCGCAATGGCTATCTGCGCGACCCCAAGGTCTCGGTTCAGGCGACGGCGTTGCGGCCCTTCTATATCATGGGTGAAGTTACTACTTCCGGCAGCTTTGCTTACCAGAGCGGAATCACAGTGCAGAATGCCATTGCAATTGCCGGTGGCTACAGCGCGCGCGCCGATCAAGGCCCAGTGCTGATCACCCGCAAGAACGTGACCGGCACGGAAACGCACCGTGCGCCTGTAACCACACAAATCTATCCCGGTGACATAATTTATGTGCGTGAGCGCTGGTTTTAACCGGGACTCGCGACCATGAAAATCCTCCACGTGTTCAGAACTCCAGTCGGCGGTTTGTTTCGCCATGTGCGCGATCTTGCGCGCGGGCAATCGGCGCTCGGACATGAGGTTGGCATCATCTGCGACTCTACCACTGGCAGCGGCACTGCCGTTGATCTGCTGCAAAGCGCTGCGCCTTACTGCTCTCTAGGCATAGAACGTATTCAAATCTCGCGCCTGCCCGGCTTCGGCGATCTTTCCGCTGCCTCAACTATAAAGGCGCACGGCAAGAAACTCGGCGTTGACATCATTCATGGCCATGGCGCCAAGGGCGGGCTTTATGGCCGGCTGGCAGCCCGGTCTCTGCGAATCCCTTCCGTCTACACGCCCCACGGCGGGAGTTTGCATTATCGCTGGCTGGCAATTCCTGGCGCAGTCTTTATGGCTTCCGAATGGACTTTGGCACGCGTCGGTACGGGATTGATTTTCGTATGTGAATTTGAACGGCAGAATTTTGCAAAGAAAATTGGACTTGGGCGCAAACCAAATGTTGTCGTTCATAATGGGCTGTGGCCGCAAGAGTTTACCCCTGTTAAACCTCACAAGAAGGCTTCCGATGTTCTGTTCCTGGGCGACATGCGATATCTCAAAGGTGTTGATGTTCTGCTCAAAGCCCTTGCCCTCATCCAGCGCAAACGTGCGGTTACCGCCTGCCTGGTGGGTGACGGCCCCGATCTCGCAGAATTCAAAGCGCTTGCAGAAAAATTGGGCCTTGGGAATTCGGTTGTGTTCCCCGGTCGATTGCCAACTGCGCAAGCGCTGAAGCGCGGGCGCTTGCTCGTCATGCCATCCCGTGCAGAATCATTTCCCTATGTTGTGCTTGAGGCGGCAGCGGGACGTGTTCCCATGATCGCAAGCGATGTGGGCGGAATTCCTGAAGTTTTGCCGCACAGAAACCTCTGCCCTGCGGGTAACGCGGACGCCTTGGCCAGGCATATTGAAATGGCTCTAGCAATTCCCAAAGCCATTGCAAAGGATGCGAACATGATTTCCGAGGCTATCAAGACTTCATTCAGCGCGGCTACAATGGCGCGGGATATTTGCGATTTCTACCAGCAATTACCCAAGCTCTCCGCCCGCTCAAATTAAGCTCCTGTTAACCATGGTCGAACCATAGATTTGAGTAGGGCATTGCCTGCCGGGGCCTTGCGCTTTCGAACATGGAGAATGCGTCTTGACCTCCGCCGTTGACATGGCCCCTCCCCTAACCGGCGTTCGGTTCATGGGGTTCACACTTGCACAAGCGCAAGCCGTTCTCGTCTGGCTGATGTTTGCCTCTAGCTTTTTTGTATTGATCGAACCTGCGCCAGCCGATTTGCTATTTCTTTTGGTGCTGGCATGTTTCCTGGGCTCGGGACTGACAGTCGGTGCTGCGGTGGTGCCGTTGGCCCTGTTTCTGCTGCTCTACAATTTGGGGGGCTTCTTCAGTTTCCTCAGAGTCACTGACGACCACCGGGCCATGATGTTCGTAATTACATCATTCTACATGGCGTGCTCGGCAGTTTTCTTTTCTTTCTATGTCGCCCATGACCCGCTGCGTCGCATGCCTGTTGTCAAGAACGGGCTTATCATCGCTGCAGTCGCTGCATCGGTGCTGGGCATTCTTGGATATTTCAATGTTGCGGGCTTGGGTGAGACTTTCTCGCTGTACTCCCGGGCGGTCAGCACGTTCAAGGATCCAAACGTTTTTGCAACCTATTTGCTTTTTCCCGGCGTGATGCTGGTGCAAGGATTTCTTTTGGGAACCCAGCGCCAAAAATTCATATCGATGATTGGCCTGGTCCTCATTTTAGCGGCATTGTTTTTGGCTTTTTCCCGTGGGGCGTGGATAAGCTTTCTGGTTTCTTCCACCATGATGGTTGCCTTATCATTCATACTCACGCCTTCTGCGGGGACGCGAAGTCGAGTTGTTCTGATTTCCCTAATTGGTGCGATATGTTTGACGGCCCTGGTGATCTGGCTACTTTCGGTTGAAGGCATACGTGAGCTGTTTCTTGATCGCTTCACTCTCGTCAAACAATATGACTCCGGTGAGAAGGGACGCTTCGGCAATCAGCTCAACAGTATCCCACTTTTATTTGAGCGCCCTCTTGGCTTCGGCCCTGTCCAATTTTATAAAATCTTCGGGCAGGATCCTCACAACGTCTACATCAACGCGTTTTCTTCTTACGGATGGCTGGGCGGCATTTCCTATATTCTATTGATGATTAGCACGATCACAATTGGATTCAAAACCGTGCTGATGCGAACGCCCTGGCAGAATTGGGCCATCGTGGTGTTCTGCCCTTTGGTTGCCACCATTTTCCAAGGCGTGCAAATTGACACGGATCACTGGCGCCATTTCTATTGGATGCTGGGAATGATGTGGGGATTGTTTGCGGCCTCAAGTGCGTTCATGCAAAAGCAAGCATGAAATCGTCCGCCTTCGTGCTTCGCACTCCGGCGTGACAGCCTCGCTCTAATCTCGCTTCGTTCGGCACGCCAATGGCGCGCCAAGCCGTGGCTCAAAGAGCGGAGGCTGGTCGGAGCGGCGGGATTCGAACCCGCGACCCCTATCCCCCCAGAATAGTGCGCTACCGGGCTGCGCTACGCTCCGACTAAGGGGGTAGTTAGCATCCTCCCCCGGAAAGCGAAAGTCCTGATTATTGCTTTCGTCGTTTAGGATTTTGGCTCGCGCATAACGCCAATGATATCGCCGCGACGCCCGGTCAGGCGCTGCGCCTGGCGGGCCAGGAGCACTGCCCAGACTGCATCAGCGGCGATCACCGCCAGGGCGAGCCCCATGACGCCAAATTTGGGTGCCAGAAAAGCTGTTCCCCCGATCAAAACAACCATCGCAACCAGACAGGAACCGGCGGTTTTGACCTGATACCCCGCCAGGGAAAGCAGGTGTTGATTCATGCCGCTTGCCGCGCGGAAGGCCTGGCTGACCATGAACAACACAAGGGGCCAGTGGCCCACTTCATATTCAGCACCAAATATTCTTAGCGCCCATGGACCAAAAAGAATTGCACCCAGCACGCAAGCCAAAATGGCACCGAGGGCAACAATGTTGATGCGCAAGAGCAGAGCGTGTACCTGCCCGGAAGTTCCGCGCGTCATGGCCGCAGTCAAATCGGGCAAAATGAACTGTTGTGTTGCCTGGGTGATGAAACCGGCCAATGCCGCCAGCCTGATTGTGACGCTAACAAGCGCCACATCCGCGGAGTTCAAGAAGAATCCAGCAGTGATGGTTACAATGTCGGAAAAAGAGGCTGCCACCGCGCCGACAACAACCAACGCGGCCGCCCTGCTGCGCAGGACGGGGGCCAGATTGTGCCGCCCCGACCATTTTAGGCCTGACCTTGCTCCGTCGTCGCCGATGAGCCATGCTTGGGCAACGGCAACAATCGTGTTCATAATCACAAAGGCCCAAAGCACCTGAACAACGCTCAATTGAATGCCCGCACCCCAGGCAAACAGCAAATAGGCCAGCAAAAGGCCTGGACGATAAAGAAAATCTGGAACGTAGGATAAAGAGTAGCGCCGAACGGAATTGGCAACGGAGCTGTTGATGCGAATGGCCGCCGCAGCTGGGGCTGACAGACAACCGAACAGCAGCGCGGTTTTAATTGCGTCGCTTAACGGCAACCAAAGATAGACCGCTGCGGCAAGTGCAAAGGTGGTGAGCGAAATCCACAGGCCATCACGCAAAAATGCAGCGTGGAAGGCGCACACCAAATTTTTCCGTCCCAGTGCGTAGTAGCGGGGGAGACAGGTAATCGCCAGTGTCGGATAGCCGCCCGTTATCAGCAGGCTGATGAAGGCTGCCACACTCATCCCCATGAACACCACGCCCACGTCAGTTTGGGTGAGCAGGCGGGCCAGCAGAATTTGGCTGGCAAGGGCGATGGCGGCACCGCCAAATCTTGCGCCGACCAGATTTACTGCCAGCAGGATTGTTCGCCAAAGGGACATTGGCATGCCTTATCCAAATTAGATTGGAATAAAGATAAACAACCGGCCTTTATTTTGTGTTGCGCGGCTTCAGTTAGATCCGGGAGGTGGGGTCCAGCAGTTTCCTGGCATCGCCGAGATCACGGAGTGCCGCCTTAAGGGCATCGGTCTGCATATCCGAAAGCTTGTGTACAATGTGCGGCGCCTCGCCTACGCCGCTGCCATGGCGCGCCATGGGCGCCCTTCCTGGAAGGGGTGCCGAACCCCGGAAACGCGGAGCAATTTGTGCCTGGCCGGGCCTTGGCACGCCGTCCAGTTCCATGTCTCGCTTGCGGGCAACAATTTCACCACGGCCGATGCCGGTGACATAGGCAACGCCCTCCTCCTTCAGGATGCGTTGCAGCCCGCGGATCGTATAACCCTCATTGTAGAGGAGGCCACGAATTCCCTTCAGCAGGTCAAGATCAGCGGGGCGGTAATAGCGCCGGCCGCCTGCCCGCTTCATGGGCTTTATTTGTCCGAATCGGGTTTCCCAGAATCTCAGGACATGCTGGGGAACATCAAGTTCCTCAGCCGCTTCACTTATTATGCGGAAGGCATCGGGTGATTTTTCCAAAAACTATCTCCAATTCGCCGTTAAGAGATACTCAATCATCGGTGCCGGGTTCAAGACCATTTATGACATTTTTCATTACCTGGCTTGGACGGAACACCATCACCCGTCGCGGCGTAATGGGCACCTCTTCGCCGGTTTTCGGATTGCGCCCGATGCGGCCTTTCTTGCTGCGCACCATGAAGGTGCCGAAGGAAGAAAGTTTTACCGACATTCCTTCAACCAAGGCTGTTGAAACCAGGTCCAATACGGATTTCACCATCTCGGCTGATTCGGTGCGCGACAAACCAATATCCCGGTGCACAGCTTCACTTAAATCCGCACGTGTCAGAGTCTTGCTTGCCATGTGTTTCCCCTTGCAAGAACGACCTTAAGTTATGTCGGCCAAACGATTGGGTCAATAGAAAATTATGAAAACTCAAAGGCTTACGACTCATTCTAAAAGCGGGCCAGAACGGCGCCCCAGGTAAAGCCTCCGCCCATTGCTTCCATGAGCACAAGTTGCCCACGCTTGATGCGGCCATCTTTCACCGCGGCGTCAAATGCCAAAGGAATTGATGCGGCAGATGTATTGCCGTGGCGGTCGAGGGTCATCACTATCCGGTCTTCGGGAACGCCCAGTTTTTTGGCGGTGCCTTCCAAAATTCGGCGATTCGCCTGGTGAGGAACAAACCAATCTATGTCCATGGGCTTCAAGCCGGCCTTGGCAATGGTTTCTTCCATGACAGCGGCAATGTTTGTCACCGCGTGCTTGAAGACCTCGCGGCCTTCCATGCGCAAGTAGCCAACGGTTTTTGTGGTTGAAGGTCCGCCATCCACATAAAGCTTGTCGCAGTAGCGACCATCGGAATGAATATGGCAGCCCAGAATGCCACGATCATCATTGGTGCCTACACCCTTGGAAGCACTAACTACAACGGCACCGGCGCCATCGCCAAAGAGCACGCAGGTGGCGCGATCATTCCAGTCGAGAATGCGAGAAAAAGTTTCAGAGCCGATAACGAGGGCACATTGAGATTGGCCGCCCTTGATAAAGTTATCAGCAATCGTCAGTCCATAGACGAAGCCCGAACAGACCGCCTGCACATCAAAAGCCGCACCTCGTGTAATGCCGAGATCGGCTTGCACCTGGGTTGCTGTTGCCGGAAAGGTTTTATCGGGCGTGGATGTTGCCACGATGATGAGATCAATGTCAGCGGGTTTAAGCTTGGCATGATCAAGTGCATTGCGCGCGGCCTGCACTGCGAGACTGCGCGTAGTTTCGTCTTCGGCGGCAATGTGGCGCGCCTTGATGCCAGTGCGCTCAACAATCCATTCATCAGTGGTATCAACAATCTTGCTGATATCGGCATTGGTCATTATCCGCTTCGGCAATGCGGAACCTACGCCTTCAATTGTTGACCTCACCATAATTCCACTCACTCTGCCACCTGTGCCTGAGGCTCCATAATGGCACTCATTGCAGCGACATCTTCGGCTATTTTTTCAACCAGGCCATTGCGCACCATTTCAATTGCCACGTCAATGGCGGTGGCAAAACCCAATTCATCGGTGCCGCCATGGCTCTTCACCACAACGCCATTGAGGCCTGCAAACACCCCGCCATTGTGCTTTCTGGGATCCATGCGGTCTCGCAAATCATTGAACGCGCCACGCGCCAAAAGGGCTCCGAGTTTTGACATCCAGGTGCGGTTCAAAACGAGCTTGAGAAAAGTTGCCACTTGCTTGGCAGTGCCTTCGGCGGCTTTCAGCGCAATATTGCCGGTGAAGCCTTCGGTCACAACGACATCAACCGTGCCCTTGCCAATATCATCACCTTCGACAAAACCTACATATTCCATGGGCAAGTTCATTTCACGAAGCAGCCTTGCGGCATCTTTCACTTGTTCCAGCCCTTTGACCTCCTCGACCCCGATGTTCAGCAGGCCGACGGTAGGCCGCGTGAGGCCGAACAGGCAGCGAGCCATGGCTTCGCCCATGATGGCGAATTCCACCAGCTGCGAAGCGTCGGCGCCAATTGTTGCACCTACATCGAGAACAACACTTTCGCCCCTGAGCGTGGGCCAGATGGCGGCTATGGCTGGCCTGGAGATGCCGGGCAGGGTTTTGAGCACAAAACGCGACATGGCCATCAGTGCGCCGGTATTGCCAGCTGATACGGCCGCCTGGGCTTCGCCAGTCCGCACCGCGTCTATGGCCTGCCACATGCTGCTCTTGCCGCGGCCGCGGCGCAGGGCCTGGCTCGGCTTTTCAGTCATGCTGACCGCCACGTCGGTGTGACGAATTTCAGCCTTGGCCTTTAGCTTGGGGTGTTGGTCCAGCAAGGGAGCGATGATGGCCTGGTCACCAAAAAGCAGGAATCTGAATGTTGGATGACGGATTGCCGCGAGCTCAGCGCCGGGGATTACAATGTTGGGGCCTAAGTCTCCCCCCATGGCATCAAGTGCTATTGTTAAGTTACTAATCATTATCCCGCATTATAGGCGCATTGTTGAATTATTGGGCAAATGCAAAAATTTCTCTCGATTCGGGAAAATAGAGGCAATCACGGGGGAAACAACTCTTTATTTTTTCAGTAAATTTTGGCTCTTCCCTTAGCGCATGTTGCGGCAAAGTTGTACGACTTTGCCGAAAACAACATGCTCCAAGTTAATAACCTGGCGCGAGTTCTTTTCGCCTAGGTGAGATCACCTGGGCGGAACGCGCGCTAGGAAGGTTTCAACTTTGAAAGGGCGGTGAAGGGGGATACCTTTGCGGGTTCTGGGGTTTCCTCAATGTCGCTAAAGACTTCATCTTCCTGCCGGGGATAGGGATCGAGTTCAAGGGCCAGGGTTTCGGCCAGTATTTCACCCAAATCAACGATGCCATGTTCAATGATATCAACATCTTCCTCCGCTGTGGGATTTCCGGCCCGCGGCGACAGGAAATAGCGCTCGATTGCGTACTCGAGAGTGGAGGTAAAGGTCTCCAGACTGATTACGGAAACCTGATCAATTTTGGCATTGAGCGTTCCGGTAATTTTCAGGCCACCGCCGCGCCAGGGAACGGCCTTCAACAGTCCGCCCAGGGAATGAAGTTTTGGAAGGCCCAGGCGCTTGGCAAGGGCAGCGCATTCCTTTTCGTCAGCGGCAATGCGCTCATGGCTGCCGAGTGCCGGTACACGATCGACCTGAAGAGGCCGAGAAAATTCATAGACAACCTGTTTCACTGAAACGTCAGCTCGCTGCGAAGAATTTGCTCCAAAGGAATCACGCCAAGAAGTTTTGCGGCGTTCACAAAATAATTTGCCATGGCCGCTGTTGAGCCCTCCGGCGCCCCGTCAGGATAGACGTTTCGGCTGATTGCGTCCTCCAGAATCTTGGGGCCAGCCAGCAGGGCCCTGTCATAGGCGGTCACGCGGCCGTAGTAGGATTCGGCAATCTTTCGTACCTTCTTGCCGACAGCCACATCACTCACACCCAATTCGCGCAGTGAACGGTCCATGTCGGCAAAAAACTCATCGGTGAGGCTCTGGCGCAAATCCTCGACGCCCTCCCCTTTCAGCCGGTTGAGCACAAGAAAGAGATGCACCACGATCATCTCAAAACGGCCGTCAATGGTATCAGCTACGCCCATTTTCTCATAAAACCGGGCATGCCGCGCGGCAGCCACAATTGCCCCGTAAAGGCGTCTTTCACTTTTTTCACGGCTCTTGAATAATCGATTTAGTATCATGTACTTGCTGTCACAGCCCGGCTAGGGCAAAAGAAGTTAATCGAAGAATATGGATTGTTGAAATCAGTTTGCTTGTCATGACCAGAAAATACCTAATGCGCGCTTCTCATTGGCTGGTCGTTGCCAGCTTTGCAACCCTATTGGCATCGTGTTCGCCTACGACAAACTATCACGGCTACCGAGCGAAACCCGGGGCCTTTGGCCAGATTTCGGACGGCATGTCAAAAACCGAGGTTGAGGGCATTTTGGGCTCGCCATCGACGACTGCCAGCATCAATTTTCAGGGTGACAGCAACTACTATATAACCAGCGTGACCGAGAGCCGTTCCTTCCTGAAGGCCAAGGAGGTGAACCGCGAGGTTATTGCAGTGCGATTTGACAAGAGCGATCAGGTAACGAGTTTTGCCCAATATGGTCTTGAGGATGGGCGCATCATCAACATCAATTCGCGTGAAACGCCAATTGTTGGAAATGAACTCGGCATTCTGCAGGATATTTTCAAGGGAATTCTGGGTTCCAAGCCCGGTATCATCTAGATCGACAGGCGTTTTATGGCCGCTTCCTGCATGTTGCCGGGCAACATCTGCATGAGTTCGATGCGATTGCCATCCGGGTCTTCGAACCAGGCCTGACGGTTGCCATCAAGACCCAGTTTGGGTTCTGCCGTCAACTTTACGCCTATCTTTCTTAAATGCACCGCTGCCGCATCAACACTTTCAACTTCAAGACATATGTGATTGATCGCGGTTGCATCCCTGTTTGGCGCACGGGTGCCCTCGCCGCCAGGAAATAGCTCAACAAATTGCGTATCAGTGATGCGAAGATAGACCAGCCACGTATCGCTGTTGTCATGATGCAGGCGCATCATTTCCGTGAAGCCAAGGGTATCGCAGTAGAACGCAAGCGAACGGTCAAGGTCACTTACTTTCAGGGCCCAATGGGCGATGGCTCTAAGGCCGGGGATAGTCATGGGGCGAGGCTCCAGTTGCGCGCAAGAAGTTAAACACTATCCCATACAATGACTAGCCGTGCTAAAATGGCAAGTTGGAAGCAAGTGATCATCAAAGGGTTATCGCAGGGCTGGAACCGGCTATACGCGAGGCGCTTATCGCGCGGAGCGATGGGCCTGGATCACTAAGGTTTGCCTTTCACACGGCCGCAATACTCGCCCTCGGAGCCTTAATTGCCCTGCGCGTGCCCTTCTGGTTTGTGCTGCTGCCAGTCCAAGGCATTTTCATTATCTTCCTTTTCACGGCGATGCATGAATGCATTCATGACACGGCGTTCAGGAGTTCTGTTCTCAATACCGCTGTTTCATTCTTGTGCGGTTTCGTGATCATTATTCCGCCTGCATGGTTTCGCTATTTCCATTTTGCCCACCATCGCCACACCCATGAGCCAGGGCTTGATCCGGAATTGCAAAACCCAAAGCCGCAAACTATTTTTGCCTATGTGAAGCACGTGTCCGGATTTCCGGTCTGGGCTTCCAATATTCGCGCACTGGTGACCAATGCGCTGGGGCGCAACGCTGATGCGTTTGTGCCGCCCAAGGGCAAGGTGCGCGTTGTATTCGAGGCACGGGTGATGCTGGCACTCTATTTTTTGATCGCCATCGCATCGGTTATTTGGAATTCGTCGCTCTTGATTTGGACGTGGATTGTGCCAGCGCTCCTGGGCCAACCTTTCCTGCGACTTTTTCTCCTCGCCGAACACACGTCCTGCCCCCACGTTGAAAACATGTTTGAGAACACACGCACGACCTTCACAACGAGGCTTGTGAGGTTAGTCGCTTGGAACATGCCCTATCATTCTGAGCATCACGCATTGCCAACTGTGCCGTTCCACAAACTGCCAGACCTGCACGAGGCGGTTCGCAAGCACTTGAAGACAACTGCCGCCGGCTATACGCGGTTTAATGGCGAACTGATTTCGAAACTGTCCAATAGCGAGGCATGACATGCAGAAACGCAAACTCGGCAAAAGCAATCTTGAAGTCTCGGCCATTGGACTTGGCTGCATGGGCATGTCGTCCGGCTTCGGACCCCCATCAGACAAAACGGAGATGATCGGCGTCATCCGCAAGGCTGTCGAATTGGGTGTCACCTTCTTTGACACGGCGGAGGTCTATGGACCTTTGATCAATGAGGAATTGGTGGGTGAGGCCCTTGAACCCTTCAAAGGTAAGGTCGTGGTTGCCACCAAATTTGGCTTTGAACCCAATCCCGCGCTAGGTGCCGGCTGGTTGGGCCTGAACAGCAAACCCACCCACATCCGCGAGGTTGTTGAAGCTTCACTCAAGCGGCTGCGTGTGGGTTGCATCGACTTGCTCTACCAGCACCGGGTTGACCCGGAGGTGCCGATTGAGGACGTGGCGGGGGCTGTAAAGGGCCTCATCCAGCAAGGCAAGGCGAAACACTTTGGCTTGTCGGAGGCGAGCGCCCAGACCATCCGTCGCGCCCACGCCGTTCAGCCTGTGACTGCGCTCCAAAGCGAGTACTCCCTGTGCTTTCGCGAGCTTGAAGCGGAAATCATCCCCACACTGGAAGAGCTGGGCATTGGCCTTGTGCCTTTTGCACCGCTGGGAAAAGGCTTCTTGACGGGCACGGTCAATGCCTCCACTTCGTTTGTGGAAGGCGACTTTCGCAACCGTTCTCCCCGCTTTTCGGCTGATGCCCGCGCGGCGAACCAGGCCATTGCGGATTACGTCACGGCCCAGGCCGCACGCAAAGGTGTTTCGCCCGCGCAGCTGGCGCTGGCCTGGCTTCTGGCGCAGCGCCCATGGATTGCGCCCATTCCCGGCACGCGGAAAATCTTGCGGCTCACGGAAAACATTGGCGCCACGGCCGTCGAATTAACCGGGCAGGAACTTGCAGAAATCCGCGCCGCGATGGAACGGCTCGCGGTGAAAGGCGACCGCTACCCACCGGAATTCCAGAAAATGGCCGGGCGATAATAGGGGCCGGGGTTTACGGTTGGGCCTGCGGTATCCTTGTGGGGTCGCCCATGGCTAGCTTCTTGCCAAGTGGAGAACGTAGAGCTTGCAATTGGCAGATTTTTGTTGACTTATGTACGGCTTTCTGTACATATTAGCCAAATGGACGTCATCAGTTATACAGATACCCGCGAACGCCTCAAGGAAGTGATGGACCTCGTTGTGAGCGACCATCGGCCTGTCGTCATTTCACGGCAGAAGGCCGAGTCTGTCGTCATGGTTTCCCTGGCAGATTGGCACGCCATTGAAGAAACGCTGCATCTCTTGTCCTCGCCCGAAAACGCCGAGAGATTGAAGTCGGCAATCCAACAGCTGGATGCGGGTGCCGGAACCGAACGCCAGCTGACCGAAGGCTGACTGCTTGCGCCTCATCTTCTCAACCCGCGCATGGGAAGATTATCTGCATTGGCAAGGCTCAAATCCGCAAGTGTTTTCGCGGCTCAACGACCTTATCAAGGAATGCCAACGTACGCCCTTCACTGGAACTGGAAAGCCCGAACCGCTGCGCGGCGATCTCAAAGGCTGGTGGTCAAGGCGCATCACGCTGGAAGACAGACTGGTTTACAGGGTCAGCGGTGCGGGACACGCGCAGCAACTCGAAATCGCGCAGTGCAGGTTTCACTATTGAGAATAGCTTTTATTGCCGGCCCCACCCATGATACCAGCACTAAATATAAAAAGCCGGAGCTTCCGCCCCGGCCTTTCACTCTTTTCGTCATTTCTCAGTGCGCCAGAACTGCCAGCAGCAGCAAGGCCACGATGTTGGTGATCTTGATCATGGGGTTAACCTCTGAGCCTGTGGTCATGGAAATTGCCTTTATGCGACTAGGCAACAAACAGCATGTTGCAATCCTGCACATGCGCTGTTCAACACCTCTGCTTCCCCCGTCAAGCGCTACGCCGCATCCTTGCCGCCATTCCGGTAACTTTGATCCGGCAACATGGAGGAAAACATGAACGCGAAACTCAATAGACTGGTTGGCGGACTGCTCGCAGGCGGCATGCTTCTCGCCGCGGCGACCCACGCTTTCGCCGCCGACAACGCCATGGCGCAGAAATTCGCCGCCGACCGCATGGCCGCTTTCGGCAAGGGCGATGCCGCAGCACTCCTTGCGCAATATACCGAAGATGCAACTGCAATCACGCCCATGGGTATCCTGCACGGACGCGCGGAACTTAAGGGCCTGGTTGACGGCATCCTGGCAGAATTTGCCCAGCCTGGGGTCAAGATGGAGTTCCTGTCGCAGATTTCCGAGGGCGACGTCGTCACCTTCGTATGGAAAGCAGAAACGGCAAAAAATGTCTATGAATTTGCCGCCGAAACCTACGTGCTGAAGGATGGGCTCGCGCAATACCAGACATTCGCCGCCAAGGTGATGCCGAAGTAACTGGTGCTAGAGCATCAGGCGGTCTGATAGAATCGAATCTTGTTCCCAAATCAGTGGGGAAGTGATTCAAGGTTTGCGGAGGTGATAGCCATGCCGCATCCCATATCGATTGACCTGCGTTTGCGTGTTGTTGAGTTTATCGAGGAAGGTCATTCCCGGAACGAGGCAGCAGCCCGTTTCAAGACGTCTGTGTCCTTCGCCGTGAACCTGATGAACCTGTGGAAAGAGACGGGCAGCGTGGAGCCCCGGCCCCGTGGCGGCTACAGGCACGGCAAGGCCGCATCGCACAGAGCGTTCATTCTTGCCGCTGTCGCGGAGCGGCCCGACATCACCATGCCCGAGTTGGCCGATGCGCTTCTGCGAACCAAGGACGTCAAGATCGATCCTTCGAACCTGTCGAAGTTCCTGATTGGCTGCGGCCTCAGCTTTAAAAAAAACTCTGAAGGCTTCCGAGCAAGACAGGCCTGACATCACCCAGGCGCGAAGCGAGTGGATTGAGGGACGCCAGCCCATCATGCGCAAACAGCAGGGCCGCGTGATCTTCATCGATGAGACCGGGACCAACACCAAGATGACCCGTCTGCGTGGGCGTTGCCTGAAGGGGGAGCGGCTCAACAGCAAGGCACCTTTCGGCCGCTGGGGCACCCAAACCCTGATCGCGGGCCTCAGATGCGATGGCCTCATTGCCCCCTTCGTCGTCAATGCCCCCATGAACCGCCTGATCTTCGATACCTACGTCGAGACCCAGCTCGCTCCCGCCCTCAAGCCAGGCGATGTCGTCATCCTCGACAACCTCGCCGCCCACAAAAGTGCGAAGGCCGACATGGCAATCCGCGCCAAGGGTGCCTGGATGCTTTTCCTGCCGCCCTACAGCCCCGATCTCAACCCCATCGAAATGGCCTTCTCAAAACTCAAAGCCCATCTGCGGGCCAAAGCCACCCGAACCATCGATGATCTCTGGAAAGCCGTCGGAACCATCTGCGCGCTCTTCACTGCAGAAGAATGCTCAAACTATTTCAATGCCGCAGGCTACGGATTCAAATGACCGCCCGATGCTCTAGTTCAGGTGCTTGCCAAGCTCCCGTTCCAGGGGCTTGGCGATCATCACGGCCTACCGCCAATCATGAATCGGCCCGGATTTGAAGTGCAGCCGAAGAGCTGTGCTTTGAGGTTGAGTTGGTCGCTAATTTACCCGACAAGGCCGCAGCGTTTTCCTCGCATATTGCCACGACAAAGTCGAACACCAGCCGTACCCGCGCGCGCTGGAGCAAGTTGCGGTGGCTCACCAGGAACATTTCCCGATTTGCGACGACGCCGGGTGCTACGAGTTCGAGTTCCGTTTCACCGCGGGCGGCAATACAGGGCAGAAATGTGAGGCCAAGTCCGGCCTTTGCCGCTGCGACCATCGGCAGGACCTCATTCGACCGCATGACGATCCGGCCATGGCGCGCCATGTCCTCCATTTTGGCGAAGCTCGGCACGCCCGACAGACTGCTGTCGAACAGAACAAAATCGTGACCGCCAAGTCCCCGGGCTGGATATCCCCTCTTCGTGAGATAATCCCGGCTGGCGAAGAAACCGATGCCGGCCGTACCGACCCGGCGCGACACCAGGGTGTTGTGTTCCGGCCTGCGGTTGCGCAAAGCGATGTCAGCCTCGCCACGGGCCAGATTCATGAAGCCGTTGCCGGAACTCACCTCCACGCTAATTCCCGGATGAAGCTTCGCAAAGCGCGGCAGCTCCGGCGCCAGAACCTTTACAGCAAGAAATTCCGGCAGTGCCAGGCTGACGATGCCCTCCTCTTCCCGGTCGCGGCCGGAGACGCGGTGCTCAATAGCGGTCATCGCTTGCTCTATGCCTTCGACGGTTGCGATGATCGCATAGCCTGCTTCGGTTAGGACGCAGCCGTCATGGCGGCGGTCGAAGAGGCTGGCCTTCAGGCGGGTTTCCAGTGCATCGAGGCGGCGCAGCACCGTCGTCCGGTCCATGGCCAGTTCTTCGGCAGCGGCTTGCATCGAGCCTTTTCGGTGGATCGCTAGCACGATGCGGAGATGGTCCCATTCAAGCATCGGAAGATGCTATCCCAGAAACCGGTCCAGTAAAATAGAACCCCGCGAGAACCGCTTCTCGCGGGGTTTAGTAAGCTCGATCAAACAAATCGTTAATGCGCCAGAACGGCCAACAACAGGAGTGCCACGATATTGGTGATCTTGATCATGGGGTTTACGGCAGGGCCTGCGGTGTCCTTGTAGGGATCGCCTACGGTGTCGCCAGTGACGCTGGCCTTGTGGGCTTCGGAGCCCTTCATGTGCTTTACGCCCTTGCTGTCCGTGAAGCCGTCCTCGAAGGACTTCTTGGCGTTGTCCCAG
>CAZHCO010000030.1:0-5856 GCA_964530965.1 uncultured Aestuariivirga sp.
GGCAGGTTTGGCAAAGTTACCGGTATTCCACCTGTTTGGCAGCCTATAGCATGAACTTCTAACGTTTTCCAAATGAGGTGTGGATGAGTTACCGGCCCTACTGGTAAGGTGCGAATAAGCCGTTAATAAGGGCGTTCGGGACTGACATGAAGCACGATGAAAAGACGCAAATGGAGCTGGAATCCGCGGTTTTTCGTAGGCTTTTGGAGCATTTGCGCAAGCGCAGCGACGTGCAAAACATCGATATGATGAATTTGGCGGGCTTCTGCCGGAACTGCCTGTCAAACTGGTTTGAGGATGCGGCCAGGGAGCGTGGCTTGGGCGTCGCCCGGGAGGAGGCCAGGACCATGGTTTATGGCATGCCGCAGGAGGAATGGAAGGCGCGTTTCCAGGCGCCCGCAACGGCGGCGCAGAAGGCGGTTTTTGACAAGAGTGAAAAGCACTAGATTTTTTGGAGGCTGTAGACCGTGAATAACAAGTCGAGTTTTGCCCAGGGGCAGTTGAAGAGCATTGTTGAGCGCATTGAACGCCTTGAGGAGGAAAAAAAGACCATCGCCGCCGATATCAAGGAAGTTTACGCTGAAGCCAAGGGAAACGGATTTGATACCAAAGTTCTGCGCAAGGTGATTTCACTTCGGAAGAAGGATGCCAACGAGCGTGAAGAAGAGGAAGCGATGCTTGATCTTTACTTGCAGGCGCTTGGCATGCTTCCAGGCGAGGCGGTAGAGGCAGCGTAAGTATTTACGCACTCACGATCATTTCGAAATCAAGATCAAAACGGGCAAGCAGTTTGCGCAAACGATCAGCATCGTTCGTGCTTGCTTTGGCTTTACGCGATATCGCAAAAAGCTCTCGACCGGCTTCACTTAGAGAACTACAGCCACGGCAAATTTCAATCACCGCTGCAAGCTGGTAAAGATCAAAGAGATCAGTATCTGTGAATTTTTCAGTGCCGAGTATGGCTTCGACAGCAGACAGGGAAATGGTTTTATACCGTTGATTCACGGTGACGTTTGACCAAGCCAATTTCAAGCGGCCGACTTCTTGTTCAACAATTGCTTCATTGATGCGACCACTAGGCGCAAGTGTTGCCATGCGTACGACAGATGCATGCAGATCTCGGAAATTGCCGTGCCATAGGGCTTCTGCAGAACAGGCAAAGCCCAGATAGTTGCGCCTTGCTTCCCGATTGAAAGTAACGTTGTCTCCCTCACGTTCGGCATAGTGGCGCAATTCGTAATCGAGATTAGGTTCAATATCCTCTCTGCGATCCTTCAAAGCTGGCAATTCAAATGTCCAAAGATTGATTCTCGCAAAAAGGTCTTCGCGGAAGCGTCCAGTTTTCACATCTGCTGCAAGGTTTCGATTGGATCCCGCAATCAATTGAAAATCCGTTTCAGTTTCCTTGTCGGCCCCAACACGCAAAAAGCGCTTTTCCTCAATTGCGCGCAAGCACATGGCCTGCTCATCGAGGCCGAGCTCACCAATTTCATCAAGAAACAATAGGCCTTTGTCGGCCAGTTTCATAAGCCCCGTTCGTTCACTTGCGGCACCTGTGAAAGCACCTTTTACATGGCCAAACAGAGCGGACATGGCTTGATCACCGCGCAATGTAGCGCAGTTTACTTCGACTAATGGACCCTGCACTTGATGACGTGATTTTTTGAGTTCAAAGATGCGCTTGGCAAGCAGGGATTTTCCAGCGCCTGTAGGCCCCGTTACAAGAATGGGCGCCTTGGAACGCACGACAATTTTTTCAATCTGTTCGATTAGAGCATTGAAGGCCTTGTTTTGCGTCGGAATACCTGATTTCAAAAATGATGTAGCGATGGTATCTTCTGCCTTGAAGCGCGTGGCGATGGCATCGTAACGCGACAGGTCAAGATCGATGATAGAATGTGTGCCGGCATAATCTGATTGCTTTTTTGGTGCGCGCGGTGGGGAGAGCTGCAGGAGCTTGGCGGGCATGAAGCGCGCTTCCGCCAAGAGGAACCAACAAATCTGATAGACATGAGTTCCCGTTGTGATGTTGACGAAGTAATCCTCACGATCAACATCGAAAGGGTAAACGCGTGCGAACTCCCTCATTCGCGTATAGACTTCGCTGAAATCCCACGGGTTCTGCATATTGACGATATGGGGCACAACTTTGGTGGCTGGTGAGACAGTCTCAATATCCGCCGTCAATTGGTTTGCAATTTTTGCCGAATGATTGTCTCTTATGAGCTCAAGTCGGTCAACGAATAGGCCTGCTTGCTGGCACAAGCCAACAGTCGGGCGCCAGCGTAACCAACGTTCATTGCCCACACCGGAGTCCAGTTTGATGCCAACAAAACTAAAAACAACGCGACGTTTCATTTTATCTTTGTATCTAATTACGATATAGAAAGATAGTAATTTTACGAAATACAACTAATCGTATTGAATATTTGTAGTGTTTGAAAATTTATTTTACATATATAATCCATGTAGTTACATGAAAACACAAACAAAGTTTTGTCGAAATTGCTGAATTGGCATAGCACTTGAAATACTGAGCCTGCAAACGAGGGAAAGCAAAAAGGGTGGCCAAATTTGTGGTTGCCGAACATCAAGGCCGAACGGGCGAAATCCCGTTCGGCTTCCCTCACAGGGGATTGTACGATGACAACAACTATCAGCGGTCAGGATTTGATCAATGCGGGCTTCAAGCAGGGTAAGTGGTTTGCACCTGCTCTTGTTGCTGCCAATGCCATTATCTCAGAAGGTGGCTCACAAGAGGACGCATTGGAGGCCGTGCGCAAATTTGAACCTGGTCCTGTGATCGGCTTGCATGCCCATATGGCTGTGCCGTTTCATTTGAACATTGACGCTGAAAATGACGATGAACGTGACAACGTTGCAAATGTCACAGCATCTATGAACGTTTTGATGCGGACGCCCATGATCAAGTCTGCTGCAGTGTTGCCCGATGCTTGCCCTGCCGGTCCACTGGGAACCATTCCCGTTGGTGGTGTGGTTGCATCTGAAGCCATTCATCCGGGCATGCACTCGGCAGATATCTGTTGCTCCATGGCGATTTCGGTTTTCCCTGACGTCGCACCAAAAGATTTGCTTGATGCGGTTCATGCCGTCACCCATTTTGGACCCGGCGGGCGGGATCGCGGACAGCAGGTCCGGCCATCGGATGAAATGATTGCGGCCTTCGGGACCCATGAATTGCTTAAAGATGGCATGAGCCAAATGCGCGAGCATTTGGCTACCCAGGGCGATGGCAACCATTTTGCCTATGTTGGAACCATGCGTTCGACTGGGGAAACCGCGTTGGTCACACACCACGGCTCGCGTGGCCCGGGTGCTCGGCTTTACGGTAAGGGGATGAAGATTGCTGAGCGCTTTCGGCGTGAGCTGTCTCCCGAAACCTTGCCGCAGAACGCATGGATTCCGGCTGATACAGCAGAAGCTGACGCGTACTGGGAAGCCCTGCAAATCATCAGAGCATGGACGAAGGAAAATCATTACAAAGTTCACGATGCGGCGGCGGCGCGGCTTTCAGCAAAGGTGGCTGATCGGTTTTGGAATGAACATAACTTTGTGTTTCGAAAGTCCGATGGCTTGTTTTACCATGGCAAGGGTGCAACTCCTGCCTTTGCTGGATGGGCCGGAGATGCAACGGATTTGACGATCATTCCACTCAACATGGCAGAGCCCATTCTGATTGTGCGCGGAAAAAATGCTGCTACAAGCCTTGGGTTTTCACCCCATGGAGCAGGGCGGAATTTTTCCCGCACCAAGCATTTGTCGCGTGTGGGTGATCGCTTGAAAGAAGAGGTATTTCTTGAAGAGACGGCATCCATAGATGCGCGGTTCTTTTCCGGAGTAGTGGATCTTTCGGAACTACCGAGCGCCTACAAGAACGCGGCCAGCATGCGTCAGCAAATTCAAAAGTATCAACTTGCTGAAATCGTAGATGAAGTCATTCCCTTCGGTTCCATCATGGCTGGAGACTGGCAGTCAACGGCACCTTGGCGCAAGCGCCGCGACGAAAAGCGGACAGCGAGCATTTAACGAAATGGGCGGACAAAAGTGTGAAGTTTTATCCGATTTCATTTTGCTATCGCCTGGGAGCGCAGTTCTTGGAAATTCGCTCTTAGCTAGCCTTTGGGCAAAACGGATAAGTTAGTCCGTCCAAAAATTGCACACCACTGCCCGTTGCACAGTCTCGGCTCAGTTTGGTTCGAGCTGACCAACCCTCTCGGGGCCCTGCAGGAGGGCGGGAAGTGTTGAGGGCAGGCCGCCAATGATGTGCAGAAGGCGGCCTTTGATAAAAATGAAAAGCACCAGATTTTTTGGAGGTATAAGGGTGTGAAGAAGAGGCCATGCTTGATCTTTGCTTGCAGGCGCTTGGCATGCTTGCAGGCGAAACAGAAGAAGCGGCCTAGCATTACAGTTGCTTTTCTTGTGGACTTCTGAATCTATGGGCAACCATGATTCGGGGATTGTGGGCGCGGGCAGCGTCGCTTGAGGAGACGCTGGCGTTTTGGGCGGCGTCGCTTCGGGAGGTCAAGAGGCTGATACGTCCGTTGTTCAGCCAAGATCGTGTTGCGGCGAATGCGGGATTGTTCCTGGAAGGCCTTCTCGGCGATGAGCAACGCAAGACCGGCTGGATGCGCGCGGAGGCGGCTGGCGATCCCGGCCCTTGGCGGCAGCAGGCGATCCTGGGCCGCGGGGATTGGGATGCCGATGCCCTGCGCGATATCGTGCGCGATTATGCCACCGGGCACTTGGCGGATGATGATGCGGTCCTGGTGATCGACGAGACCGGCTTTCTCAAGCAGGGCAAGGCGTCGTGCGGCGTGGCGCGGCAATACACGGGTTCTGCGGGCAAGATCACAAACTGCCAGATCGGCGTCTTCGCGGCTTACGTTTCGCGCCACGGCCACGCGTTTATTGACCGCGCGCTGTATCTTCCGAAGGAATGGACCGATGATCCAGATCGCCTGGAAGCTGCCTACGTGCCCCCCGGCGTTGGCTTTGCGGCCAAACCAAAGCTTGCGGCGAGGATGATTGCACGCGCCATAGCGGCACCCGTGCCATTCAAGTGGGTTGCCGGTGACACTGTCTACGGCGTCGGCGAGATCGAACAGCAGCTGCGCCGGGCGGGCAAGGGCTACGTGCTCGGGGTCAGCAGCGCGCATGTGTTTCGATCCTGGGGCAAGCAGCGCTCCGTCGCGGGCAAGGCCTTGGACATCGTCCGGACGCAGCCCGCCTCCGCCTGGAAACGCCTGTCGGCGGGGGCCGGAACCAAAGGACCGCGGCTGCATGATTGGTGCTATCTCGAATTGGCCGATCTCGAGGCCGAAGAATTGGGCAGCGCCAATCAAGGCCCGTGGACACGCGGCCTGCTGATCCGCCGTCATACCGCCGATGGCGATCTCGCCTTCTTCACCACCTGGTGTCCAGCGGGAACATCCATCGAAACGCTGGTGGCGGTCGAAGGCCATCGCTGGGCAATTGAAGACAGCTTCGAGACCGCGAAAAACGAGTTCGGGCTTGATCACAACGAAAGCAGGTCCTGGCATGGCTGGCATCGCCACGTATCCCTGGTGATGCTTGCCTTCGCCATGATGGCCGCGATCCGCCACCGGGCCAATCCGCCAGCGCCAAAAAAAACCAAACGCCGAACCTCGCCAAAAACCAAAGCCTCACCACGCCGTCATTGATCCGCTGGTCAATCCAGGAAATCCGTCGCATCGCCGTCCGGCTTGCCCGAAAGCGCATCCAGCCGGCGCACATCATCGCATGGTCACTCTGGCGAAGAGCCCACCAGGCAACCGCCCAACGCGCCCACTTCAGATCAAAAAGGCAACTGTAATG
>CAZHCO010000031.1:0-3950 GCA_964530965.1 uncultured Aestuariivirga sp.
GGGCGCCGTGAGCCAAGACTATACGCGCGAGCTCATAGCCGCCAGCCGCGGCTTCACCCGGGCGACGAGGTAGGAGTGAGCGCTTTGCCGCCAAAGTGCCCTCATCTATCCCATCCTGCTTCGCTGTCGCTACGCAGGACGGGCCCCTTTCTTCTCCCGCTTCGCAGTAGAAGACGTTCGCGCTCATTGTCCTCGCCCGCAACGCGGGAGAGGAAGGGACCCAATCGCAAAGCGATTGGGGAGGTGAGGGCGCTTTGCCGGCAAAGTGCTGCGCCGGGCACATAAGGGGGAGGATATTTTGACTAGCCCGCATGCTTGCCACGGACGTGAAAAAGGTCTGTGATGTGCCTCCATTCCGGGGATGGAACCGGATTTAACAATTTGAGGGAGACAAAAATGTTGCGTCAATTCAAGTATGCGCTGTTTGCGGGCGTTCTTCTTTCTTTGTCACCGACGGCATTTGCCGAAACCCCGGCCGACACGCTCGTGATCGCCAAGCAGATTGACGACCTGATTTCCATGGACCCGGCGGAGGCCTACGAGCTGTCAGGCATCGAAATTCTCGCCAACACCTATGACCGCATTATGCGCTTCGAGCCGACCGACATCACCAAGCTCGTTGGTGGCGTGGCTGAGAGTGTGACAGTGAGCGAGGACGGCAAGACTTTCACCTTCAAGATCCGCCCTGGCCAGAAATTCGCTTCCGGCAATCGCGTGACCGCGGCGGATGCCGCCTTCTCGCTGCAGCGGGTGATCAAGCTCGAAAAGACCCCGGTGTTCCTGATCTCCCAGCTCGGCTGGACCAAGGACAATGTCGACAAGCTGGTAACCGCGCCGGATGAATCCACGCTGCAGGTCGCCATCACCGAGGACTTCGCGCCATCACTCGTCTACGCTTTGCTGTCGTCCATTGTCGGCTCGGTGGTCGACATGAAGGTGGCGATGGAACATCAGGCCGATGGCGACTTCGGCTATGCCTGGCTCAAGACCAACTCGGCCGGTTCCGGCGCCTATACGATCAAGTCGTGGAAGCCCAATGAGGCTGTCGTCCTTGAAGCCAATCCGACCTATCGTGGCGGCGCTGCCAAGCTGAAGCGCGTGGTCATCCGCCACGTGCCGGAAGCCGCGGCCCAGCGGCTTGCCCTCGAGAAGGGCGACGTCGACATTGCGCGTAACCTGACTCCTGACCAGGTGGCGGGACTTGCCGGTAACGCCGATGTTGTTGTCACTTCGATACCCGAGGCGCTGCTTTATTATATTGGTCTCAACCTGAAGCAGAAGGAACTTCAGGATGTGCGCGTGCGCCAGGCAATGCGCTATCTCGTCGACTACGACGGCATGGTGAATTCATTCCTGAAGGGGTCCCAGCAGGTTCATCAGAGCTTCTGGGCCTCGGGCTTCTGGGCGTCGCTCGATGACAATCCCTACAAGCTGGATCCCGAGAAGGCCAAGGCGCTGCTCAAGGACGCTGGCTATCCCGACGGCTTCTCGATCGATCTTGACGCGCCAAACTTTGCACCCTTCACCAACATGGCGCAGTCGGTGCAGGCCACGATGGCCCAGGGAGGCATCAAGGTGAATATCCTGTCTTCGGAGATGAAGCCGATGCTGACCAAGTATCGTGCCCGTGAGCATCAGATGCTGATGGTCTATTGGGGACCGGATTATATGGATCCGCACACCAATGCCGATGGCTTCGCCAACAACCTGGACAATTCCGACGCAGCGACAAAGGGCAAGCCGCTGGCCTGGCGCAACAACTGGGATGCGCCTGAGGTGGCGGCGATGACGGCCGCCGCCGTGCGCGAGCGCGACGAAGGCAAGCGCAAACAGCTGTATCTTGACCTGCAAAAGAAGGTGCTCGACGAGGGTTCCTACATCATCATGACCCAATCGACCGCCCAATTGGCGGAGCGCGCCAACGTGAAGGGCTATGTGCAGGGCTCGTCTGCCGACGTGACCTACTACAACCTCACGACCAAGTAAGGCTGACTTGGTGCCGGGATATCTCGACCGGCACCACGCCGCCCGGCTGATGGCAGAGCAGGGGTTGGGCGCCCTTGTTCTGGCTCAGCGGGAAAGTATCAGATATGCCACCGGCGCGTTTCCAGGTGTTGCAACTTATTGGCGGCGCGCCGGTGCCGCTTTTGTCGTTGTGCCCCAGGATGGGCCAATGACTGCAATCGTTGGTGATCTGCAGGTTGAGGCCTTCAAGCAGCAATCCCAAATCGGTGATGTCCGGTCCCATCGGATATGGGTGGAGACTGGCCATTTCGATCGCCAGTCCGACGATCCCGGGAATGTTGCGCGGGCACTCGTCAACAGGGATGTGGCGATGGGCAAGCGGGTGCGTGAACCGCGCCCTGCCCAGTATGACATGAGCGCTTCCGTCGGGTTGCTTCGCGATGCGCTCGCCGAGCGCGGACTTCTCAAGGCCCGCATCGGGTTTGAGCTTGGATTTGTCGCCGCCCGCGACATGGCAATTTTCAACAGCGTAATGCCAGAAGTGTCGTGGGTCGATGCCACAAATCTCGTCGAGCGCCTGCGGGCGATCAAGGCTTCCAAAGAAATTGAATACTTGCGGACTGCTGCCGAACTTTCACGCGCGGGAGTTATCGCTCTGGTGGAGGCGACTGTCCCGGGTATGGATGCAGCAGGGATGACCGCCATCTGGTGCGAGGCGGCTTTGGCGGAGGCAAGCGCTCGCGGCCTGCCGCCGCCAGCATCAGTCTGGGCCTACATCGCTGTCGGAGGTGACGGCTTTGCGCCCGGGGCTCCCGCAGAGAAGGGCGATCTCATCAAGATAGATGTCGGCAGTGTTATCGAGGGCTACAGTTCCGATGGTGGCCGCACGGCCGTCCTTGGCCATGCCGGGCATGCCGAACGAAAAGTCTACGACGCACTGCGCAAATCTTTCGATGCAGGCTTTGCATTGCTTCGGCCAGGTGCAGCGCTGAGTGATGTCTACAATGCAGTGTCGACAACCATGTGGGACGCCGGATTTTCAACTTATGGCCGCGGCCATTTCGGCCATGGCGTCGGGGCCAGCATCTGGAGCGAGGAGTGGCCATTTATTTCGGCTCACGCAACCGCCATTGCCGAGCCCGGAATGGTGCTCGCCTTCGAGACGCCCTATTACATCAAAGGGCTTGGCGGCTTCATCATCGAAGATCAGCTCCTCATCACCGAAACCGGTACGGAAGTGATGGCCCCAATGTCTCGTGACCTGATTGAAATTTAGGGCAAAGTGAGGTCAGACAGAGCCAACATTTTCTCCCTCCCCCTTGTGGGGGCGAGCCTGCGAGCGCCGCGAAGCGGCCGGCAAGGCCGGGGTGGGGGTCTGGTAGTCTAAAAAGGTGTTGTGAATATCGTGGTAAGGTCCGTAGCTCTCTGGCAGATCACGCCAAGGGGCACCTGAGCGCAGGACCCAGAAGATGCCGTTGAGGACCCGCCGGTCGTTCACATGCGGCACACCGCGTGGCTTGTTCGAAAGCTTCGGCTTGATGACGGCGCACTCAAGGTCACTGAGTTCATAACGCATGATTCGCCGCGCCAGTTAAGGAGCTTGAATCACGTCTGGGTCAACATCTTCAAGGGCAAACCACCATGTCTGGAATGGCCCAATGACCGGACACACGACCAAAGCTGCCAAATCGACGCGATTGACCCACTGCAGACATGGACTGCTTTCCAGATAGCCGAGGCTGCTATTCCGAGACACCTCTTCGCCGACATCCTGCGGCTGATCGCCGAACTGCGGCCGCCGCCCGATCCGGCAGTGGCGTGAACGGCCCGGTTGTCATGCGTTCCAGCGAAAACCACGGGAGAACTATGTGTTGAGTAAAGCGAAATCGACATTCCCGGCCAGCAACGCCCAGACATCACGGCTTTGGCGGATCAGCAACGCCACTTGCCAAAGGCGGGCATTGCATCAGATGCAAATTCTTGCC
>CAZHCO010000032.1:0-2214 GCA_964530965.1 uncultured Aestuariivirga sp.
CTATAGGGAAGACGGCAGGGGTTGGAGGTAGCCGAGAGTTTGCCCAGAACAATCCCTCCTGACCAGGCAGCGAGAACCTTAAGACTACCTTCGCAATATCGAGACCAATCGATAAGACGGGATTTCCGGGACGGGTCAACAAGAGACCAAGTGCAGCTGAAAAACCATGTCGGCTGAGCCACTGCATGCGGACCAATTTTCTGAAAAAGCAGACATTGCCGATTGAAAGTCCGCTCTGGCACGAAGAGCGGACAAGCTGCGGCAAGGGCATGAGGTCTCCGACGGGCCAGAAGCGGGCATAACTGAAGACAGACTACTTAACCGAGATCGGCCATCTCGACAAAGCGCTCGAAGCCGCTGGACCCGCTGGGTGGACAGTCGTGGGCATGAAGAACGACTGGAAGACCATCTTCCCGTTTGGCAGCAAATAGCGCCATCACCAATGCATGACACGGCGGAAAAGGTTTTAGCCCAGATACGGCGGCAGCAGGGAAGTTCGCCGCAATCTCTCGCTAGTCGTTCGCCGGCTCAATGTTCTGGTTGAGACGAAACAGATTACCCGGATCGACCCTGGCCTTCAGTCGCGACAACCTGCGGTACTTGTCCTGGCCATAGGCCTCGCGCGCGAAGCCGGCGGCCGCGTCCGCCTGTTCGTTGACGTAGTTGCCCGCCATCGACATTTCCGTCAGGCGCCTCGCGGAGGCCCTGCCCCAAGCCAGGCAGCGCGCGTCATCGGCGGGATCGTCCCAGATTGGTTCGGCGATCCAATAATACTTCGCGGCGCGGCCGGAATAGGCCGTGTCGTTCTCGCCGACATCGGAGATAGCGCCACCGAGAGTGTTCAAGAAGAATTCCGCGTCGGCGGAAGGCGCTCCGCCAATGGCGTCGACCAGCAAATCGACGATGGCGTCATCCAGCCCGGCGAAGAAGCCGCCCTTGGCATAGTATCTGCGTCCCCAGCGATTGCGGTCGTCGCCGCGGCTCTGCAGTTCGAGGAAAGTCATGCCACCCAGTTGCGCGGACACCGGCGCCGCCAGCCGTCCGAACCGCGCCACCGCGGCCTCGGCGCCGTCTCCTTTGCCCGACCAGCATGCGGTCACTGACAAGCCATCGCGAACGAGGAAGGACGATGCCGTCAAATTGCGCGGAGCATCCGCCGTCAGCTCGCCGAAATGGCGCAGCACGGTTCGCGCATCGGCCAAGGCGTATTGCCAGCTCCCCACCAGCACCTCACCAAGCTCGTGCATGCGATAGGTAAATGAGGTCACCACCCCGAAGTTTCCGCCGCCGCCGCGCAGGCCCCAGAACAGGTCCGGCTCGCTCTCCAGGCTCGCCGTCACCCTTCGCCCATCGGCCAGCACCACCTCGGCCGACGACAGGCTGTCGATGGTGAGACCCAGCCTCCGGCTGGTCCAACCCATGCCGCCACCGAGCGTCAATCCCGCGGCGCCGGTATGCGAGACAACTCCCGCCGGCGTCACCAGGCCGTGCGGGGCGCCGCCCCGGTCGAGATCGCCAAGCAGCGCGCCGCCGCCCACCCGCGCGGTGTGCGCAACCGGATCGACGCTTACTTGATTCATCAACGACAGATCGAGCACGATGCCGTCGCAGGTCGAGAAGCCCGGCAGGCTGTGGCCGCCGCCGCGCACCGCCAGCAGCGCGCCGCCCTCGGCCGCCACGCGCACGGTTTTCGCAATATCGGTTTCGTCACGCGCCCGGACAATGGCGGCCGGCCGCTTGTCAGCCACGCCATTCCACACCCTCCGCCTGCTCTCATAGTCCGCATCGCCGGGGCGAATGAGTTCTCCCCGAAGTTCGGAGGCAGCAAGCGCCGCCGCAATGCCTGTCTTCATGTGTCGTTCTCCTTCAGCCGACATCCACCGGATGACCGGCCGATCGAGACCCAGTTTTGCGCAAGCTGGCATCAGGCGCAAGCTCGGACCTCGGCAAATTACGTCTGCGATCCGCCAAAGCCGCGATGCCCGGTTCGGGTCAACAGCGCTGATCAACCGTTGTCCGCGTCACGTCGGCTTACCCCCGCGAATGCAGACCAACTGTGAAACTGCGAAGTAGGCAGCTTCGGGCCCAGGCTGTGTGAAAACGTCAGAGAACAGATCAAATTATGATTAAGGCCGAGCCATGCAAATTTCAGGTTCAATGAAATCAATGCTTTAGCGAATTGCAATTTTCTGAAATCACGCAAATTTGCTGCAA
>CAZHCO010000033.1:0-1202 GCA_964530965.1 uncultured Aestuariivirga sp.
TTGTCACCCGGGTGACCGACACCCAAGCGCACCCGTGTATAGTGCGGGCCGATATGGGCGATGATCGAACGGATGCCGTTGTGGCCCGCCGCCCCGCCGCCCAATTTCACTCGCACCTTGCCCGCCATCAGATCAATTTCATCATATATGACGATGACCCGTTCCGGCTCGATATCTAGATAGCGGATGGCGTCGCCCACCGATTGGCCCGATTCATTCATGAAGGTCAAAGGCTTGAGAATGAGAATTTTCTCCAGCCCCAAAGTGCCTTCCGAAACCTCGCCATGAAAGCGCTTGCGCCAGGTGGAAAAGCCATGGCGGCGAACGATTTCCTCCACCGCCATGAAGCCGATATTGTGCCTGTTTCCGGCATATTTGGTTCCCGGATTGCCGAGACCCACAAGAAGAAACATGGCCGTCTCCTGTCAGACGAAGGATTACTTCTTCTTCGGAGCAGGAGCAGCAGGGGCCGGAGCCGCACCCTTGGCCGGAGCAGCCGCAGCGGCAGCAGGCGCTGCACCCTTGGCACCAGCCGCTGGAGCTGCACCCTTGGCGCCAGCCGCAGGCGCAGCGGGAGCTGTTCCATCAGCCGGAAGCTTCTGGGCCGTGGCCGGAACATCAACCGGAGCTGCAACTTCCTCAACCACTTCTTCCTTGGCCTGGGCAGCGATGGTGCACAGCGTCAAGTCATCGCGCGAAACCGCGGTCACACCTTCCGGCAGCTTGATGTCGGACATATGGATGGACTGGCCGATATTCATTCCGGCCACATCGATGGTGATTTCATCGGGGATGAATTCCGCCGAGCAGTAAAGGCTCAAGGTGTGCGACACGATATTGAGTGAGCCGCCGGCCTTGATGCCGGGCGACAGTTCCTGACCCTTGAAATGCACCGGAATATCAACGGCAATGCGCGAGGCCTTGCCAAGCCGGAGGAAATCCACGTGCACGATGAAATCGCGCACGGGTTCAAACTGGATGTCGCGCGGGATGGCGCGGATGGTCTTGCCTTCCACTTCGAGGTCGACAAGCGTCGACAGGAAGCGGCCGGTCTGGATATGGGGCTCGAGCTCGCGGTAATTGAGCGAAACCATTTGGGCTCCCTGCTTGTCGCCATAAACGACACCGGGAACGAGACCTTCGCGACGTACTGCGCGGGAGGCCCCCTTGCCTGCCCGGCCACGCTGCGTGGCCTTAAGCTG
>CAZHCO010000034.1:0-15277 GCA_964530965.1 uncultured Aestuariivirga sp.
ACCGATCCGCAGTGGACCTATTTCTTGATCGGCGTCCTCATCATTGGCGCTGTTGCGATCGACCAGTGGATCAGAAAGGTTTCGGGTTAATCACCATGGCCAAGAAAGAAAAAACAGCTGATCGCGTTCCGCTCCTGACCGCCCGTGGCCTTGTGAAACGCTATGGCCGCGTGACGGCCCTGGACAATGCGGATTTTGATCTCTATTCCGGCGAAATCCTGGGTGTGATCGGCGACAACGGCGCTGGCAAATCGACTCTCATCAAGGCGATCTGTGGTGCGGTCTTGCCCGACGAGGGCGTTATCAAGCTCGACGGCAAGACTCTGCATTTCAAGTCGCCAATAGAAGCCCGCGATGCCGGCATCGAGACTGTTTATCAGAACCTGGCTCTGTCGCCGGCCCTTTCCATTGCTGACAACATGTTCCTTGGCCGCGAAATTCGTAAACCGGGCATCCTCGGAAAATTCTTCCGCATGCTTGACAGGTCCACCATGGAAAAGCGTGCCCGTGACAAGCTGACAGAACTCGGCCTCATGACCATTCAAAATATCAGCCAGGCAGTCGAAACTCTCTCCGGCGGCCAGCGCCAGGGCGTGGCGGTGGCGCGTGCCGCAGCCTTTGGATCAAAGGTCGTCATCATGGATGAACCCACCGCCGCCCTCGGTGTGAAGGAATCGCGCCGCGTGCTTGAACTTATTCTGGACGTGAAGCGCCGGGGCCTGCCCATTGTCCTGATCTCCCACAACATGCCCCATGTTTTTGAAGTGGCAGACCGCATTCATATCCACCGTTTGGGCAGACGCCTCTGCGTGATTGACCCCAAGCAGTTCACCATGTCGGATGCGGTGGCCTTTATGACCGGCGCAAAAATGCCCCCGAAAGAACTCTTGTCCAGCTGACTGGCGGTGAGCGGAGTGTGGCAATGACCGGGGTGGAAAGCCTCGCACGACTGATACGCTCCAATGCGGCTGATGCCAGTCGTTACATGGTGGCCATTGCAGGAGCGCCTGCTTCGGGCAAATCGACATTGGCGGAAAATTTGCGCGATGCCCTGGTGGCTGAAGGTGAAACGGCAATTGTCGTGCCCATGGATGGCTTTCACTTTGATGATCTCATTTTGAATGCCCGCGGCCACCGGTCAAGAAAGGGTGCGCCCTTCACTTTCGATGTACTGGGCTTTGAAGTGCTGCTGAAACGGATCAGGGCGCGCGAACCCGATATTGCCATTCCGGTTTTTGACCGTTCCATGGAATTGTCGCGCGCCGCCGCCGACATTGTGGATGAAAAAGCCAGGTTCATTCTGGTGGAAGGCAATTACCTTCTCCTGCGGTCGCCGCCCTGGAACCGGTTACACAGCCTTTTTGATTTCTCGATCTATCTGAAGGTTCCCGTTGAAGAACTGGAGCGCCGTCTGACCAAACGCTGGCTCGACCACGGCTTTGATCTGGCCTATGCGAAAAACTGGATTGCATCCAATGATCTTCCCAATATCATGGAAGTCATAGGTAACAGCGCCAGCGCTAGTCATACGATATAATGTCGCCACACCCTACCGCAGCATCTTGAAGGCATGGAACCAGTCGTTCCGGGCAAAACCAGGAATGCACCAGAGGATGCAGAGCGGTTCAATGGCACGTGCGGCTTCGGCTCCTCCCATGTCCTCAACCTCCCAGCCGAACTGATCGAGAATTCCGGAAACGGTTTTCTTGGCGGCGGCATCATTGCCCGCGATGAACATCGACGGCTTGCCGCCCTTGAATTGTGGATTGACCATGGCAGGCGAACCCACTGAATTGAACGCCTTGACGAAATGGGCGGACGCGAATTGCTTCTGCAACTGCTCCATGAGTGAACCATCGAGGCTGGTGAAATATTTGAGAACGCCATTTTCCGGTGGCGCGTCGGCGATCGGATTGGTGACATCGATAACTGTCTTGCCCGCAAGGTTGTCAGCTCCCGCTGCCTCGAGCGCTTTTGAAGCCACGGAACCCTTGACGGCAAGAACCACAACCTCACCGAATAGGGCGGCATCGGCGAAGCGTCCGATTCTCGCTTTCGGGTTGGCCCTGGCGAATTCCGCAAGCTTACCCGCTTCGCGCGTGCCCACCGTAACCTCATGGCCATGTTTGAGAAAACCCGCCGCCAGGTTTTTCGCCACGTCTCCCGAACCGATAATACCGATTTTCATTTCAGTAACTCCCTGGGTTCCAGATACAGTTGGAAAACTGGGGAGGCTATCCGGCAATTACAAGCCCGTCTCCCGCGCCTTCTTCGAAAGCTCGGCGAAGGTCCGGCGCAGACCGTCAGCGGAGGTGACCGGCTCCTCAAAGCTCAGGCGCAGGCCCTTGCCTCCCGCGCCGAGATCGGCCCCATCCGGGTCAATTGCGAGAATCCGCCAATCTCCTGGCGCCCCACCGAGAAGCCGTGTCGCATAGAGCTGGACCGAGTCCCCGTGGTCCTCGTTCATATGCTCAATTGCTGACGTCTCAAGCGCTTCCATTTCGCTGACGGCAGGAAACACCGCGCGAGGTGCAAGCGTTTCGATACGTCCAAAGCCGGCGACCCCGTGAATGCTCGCAGGCTCCAACCGCCAAAATGAAAAATCCGCAAAGTCTGCATACATCGCAGCCTGTTGATGCCGCGCTAGATAGCGCCGCCTGAGGTTCACGTCTTCAACCCTTTCAAAACGTCCTAAGACCGTGACCCGAGGTCCCACCAACGCATCGCCGGTTTCCGGGATTTCACCCACCAGCACACTGCCACGGGCATCTGCCGCCAGGTTTTTTGTGTGCCAGGCGAGCCGCGATATCAGAATGATGGGCCGCCCCGCCACATCGGTTGCGATGTTGGCAAGCGAGCCATAGGGAATGCCGTCCCCGGCATTCAGGGTAGACAGCGAACAGGTCCGGGCCCGTCTTAGCAGCTGGCGCATGGCCATTCCAGAAAACCCAGTTGTTTCAGTCATTTAGATAACATTACGCATAATTTAGGCAGTCTTTCTTTGATGTTTGCCACAATTTGTTCTAGTTTCATCCATAGAGCCGCCGACAGGATACAACAACGGATGAACAAGAAAATGGCAATGATTGCATTGGTTGATGACGATCGTAATATTTTAACCTCCGTTGGCATGGCGCTGGAGGCCGAGGGCTATGCGGTGCAGAAATACAATGATGGCGCCGCAGCCCTCCAGGGCCTGCAAGACCAGCCGCCGGACATGGCAATCTTCGACATCAAGATGCCCCGCATGGACGGCATGGAGCTCCTCCGCCGTATTCGTCAGAAAACCGACCTGCCAGTTATCTTTCTGACCTCCAAGGACGACGAGATCGATGAACTCTTCGGCCTCAAGATGGGTGCCGATGATTTTATCAAGAAGCCCTTTTCCCAGCGCCTGCTGGTTGAGCGCGTAAAGGCGGTTCTGCGCCGCGCCGGCGCACGCGACGGCACTGCGCCGCCGACCGATGCGGCCAAGGTCATCGAGCGCGGCAAGCTGTCCATGGACCCGGACCGTCATTCCTGCACCTGGGATGCAAGGCCCGTGACCCTCACCGTCACCGAGTTCCTCATCCTGCAATCCCTGGCCCAAAGGCCGGACATTGTAAAAAGCCGGGATGCCTTGATGGATGCGGCCTATGATGACCAGGTCTATGTCGACGATCGCACCATCGACAGCCACATCAAGCGCCTGCGCAAGAAATTCAATCAGGTCGACGAAGCCTTTGATGGTATTGAAACACTCTATGGTGTTGGCTATCGTTTCAAGGAACAATAAAATTTCCCCCCGCATGAGGGTGCGAAATGCTCGATAAGATCACGGCAACCGATGCCCTTGAGCGCGCCGAAAGCGACGAAGGGCAGGAGGTTGAGAGTTTTGATGTTTCCGGTGTTGGACGCCGTGGCCTGCTTCATCGTTTTGCGCCACAAAGGCTGGCCAGCCGCATTGTTCTCCTGAACCTCCTAGGCCTCGTCATTCTGGTGACGGGCATTCTCTATTTCAACCAGTTCCGCCAGGGCCTGATTGACGCGCGCGTGCAAAGCCTGACCACCCAGGCGCAGATCATTGCCGCAGCCGTGGCGGGCTCGGCCACCGCCGATACGGGCTCCATAGTCATCAACCCGGATTCACTGGAAGACAACATAGATCCATCAGCACCCGATGCCGACCAGCTCGGCAGCCTGGATTTTCCGATCAATCCCGAAACAACAGGCCCCGTGCTGCGCCGGCTGCTTGCCAATTCAACCATCCGTGGACGGATTATCGACCCCGAGGGGAATCTCGTCGTTGACAGCAGGTTCCTCTATGGCGGCGGCGATATCATTCAATCGGATCTTCTTCCGCGCGATTCCGGCTCGGACAACTTTCTTGTCAGGTGGTGGAATGCGGCCTTTGACTGGTTCTTCGCCTATGATTACCCGCTGCAGAAGGAATACAGCCTCGACAACGGCAAGGATTTTCCGGAAGTGGCCGCCGCCCTCAATGGCGCTGTCGTAAGCGTCGTGCGCCTGGACGAAAAACGCGACATCATCGTTCTGGTTTCCGTGCCTGTGCAAAGGTTCAGGGCAGTCCTTGGCGCCCTTGTGCTTTCAACCTCAGGCGGTGAAATCGACAATGTCTTGCGCGCCGAACGCCGCGTCGTTCTCCTCACCTTCGGTTTCGTGGCCCTGGTGACAATTCTGCTCTCGGTATTTCTGGCCGGCACCATCGCCGAACCCATTCGCCGCCTGTCGGCCGCTGCGGAACGCGTACGCCGCGGCATCAACAAGCGCGTTGAAATTCCTGACTTCACCGCAAGGCGCGATGAAATCGGCCATCTCTCCGGCGCGCTCCGTGACATGACGGGCGCGCTATACAATCGCATCGATGCCATAGAAGCCTTCGCCGCCGACGTGAGCCACGAACTCAAGAATCCACTGACGTCGCTCCGCAGCGCCGTTGAAACCCTTGCCATGGTGAAAACCGATGAGCAACGCGCAAGACTTGTTGAAATCGTCAAGCATGACGTGCGAAGGCTTGACCGTCTCATCACCGACATCGCCGACGCATCGCGTCTTGATGCGGAACTTGCTCGCGCCGAGTCAAACCCTGTTGATGTCGCAAGGCTGCTGGGCGCCATAACAACTCTCGCCAATGAAACGCGCAAAGAACAGCAAAGCGAGATTGTTCTGCAGGTGGTGCCCGCAGGCAGCATTTTTGATCCGCAACTGGCATTTGTCATTCAAGGTCACGAATCACGGTTGAGCCAGGTCTTCCGCAATCTCCTAGACAATGCCCGCTCCTTCACGGCGGAGAATACCAAGATACATGTGCGCGTGCGCCGTTCCGGCCGCGATGTTGAAGTGCGGGTTGATGATCAGGGCCCCGGCATCAGGCCCGACAATCTTGATCGGATATTCGAAAGATTTTACACGGACCGCCCTGAAGGCTCATTCGGCAAGAATTCTGGCCTTGGGCTTGCCATCTCCAAGCAGATTGTCGAAGCCCACAAGGGCCGCATCTGGGCCGAAAACCGTTTTGGCAAGGCCCCAGAAGGAATGGAGAAACCCATCCTGGGTGCAAGGTTTGTTCTGCGCTTGCCGGCCGTCGACGATGACTGGACGCCGCCTGGGGCAAACTGAATGGCGCAACACCAGATTTGCCTGCATGGAACCTGCGTAAGCGTGAATGGTGAAGGCGTCCTGATTCTCGGCGAACCCGGAACCGGCAAATCCGGTCTGGCGCTCAGGCTCATTGACGAGCCGGGCTTTGGAACTTCCGAAAGTCCCATGCGCGGCAGACTCATTTCCGACGATCAGGTCATCATCACCCGTGAGGAAAACAGGCTTGTTGCGTCGGCCCCTTCGTCCATTCGCGGTAAACTGGAAGTGCGCGGGCTCGGTATTGTCTCGCTGGCCACGCTACCCTCGGTGCCGCTGTTGCTCGTTGTCAGGTTGCAAATCCATTCCGCTATCGAACGCCTTCCCGATCAGGGCACTTTTGAAATTCTGGGCCTAGCCCTTCCACTTGTTGAAATTGATGGAAATTCCCCCTCGGCACCGGCCCGGCTGCGCGCCGCATTGCATTGGCTGAAGCAACCGGATAGGGGCCGGTGAAACTGTTGCGAAGCGGCGAGGTTAAGGGCAATGTGCGCCGGTTTATACGACAAATGAGGCAAACCGTAACAATGTGTGACACCGTAGATTTCCAATGATTGGCCTCGTTCTCGTAACCCACGGCAGGCTTGCCGATGAATTTGTCCATGCCCTGGAGCATATTGTCGGCCGCCAGGAAATGATCACTGCCGTGGCCATCGGCCCCGAAGACAAAATGGAAGTGCGCCGCGCTGATATAGCCGCCGCGGTCAAGTCCGTTGACTCCGGCGAAGGCGTGATAATCCTGACCGACATGTTTGGCGGTACGCCGTCGAACCTGGCGATTTCGCTTCTGGAAGAAGGCCATGTTGAAGTGGTGGCCGGATTGAACCTGCCCATGCTGGTGAAGCTGGTGCGGGTGAGAAAGGAATCCAATCTTCATAAATGCGCCGCTGCCGCCCAGGATGCGGGCCGCAAATATATCAATATCGCCAGCCAGATTTTGGGGGATTGATGGCGGCAATCGTCAAGGAACTGGAAATCATCAATGAGCGCGGGCTGCATGCCCGCGCTTCCGCGAAATTCGTAAAATGCGCCGAAGGTTTCGATGCCAACATCGTGGTGAGCCGCGATGGCCATTCCGTCCCGGCAACTTCCATCATGGGTCTCATGATGCTGGCCGCCGCCATGGGAACCTCCATCAGCGTCGAAGCCTCGGGGCCGGAAGCTGACGCAGCGATGGCAGCCCTTGAAGCGCTGGTGGAATCCAAGTTTGACGAAGATTAGGGCGCGTTTGTTTTCGATTGGAGCCCTCGGACGGGGACCTTGCGGTGCTTGATTCAATCAATGGCAGTCAGACTTTAAAAAATCTTCTTATACGCAGGCAGCGTCAGAAAAATTTCAAAGCTCTTCGAGGTGGACATGGTTTTGAAAATGCTGATGGCTTCCTTGAAGCGGCCCTGTTGGTAGGCTTCTACACCAACCTCTTGCTTGACGCGTTTCATTTCCTCTCGCATGCACCTGTCGAAGAATTTCCGTGTGACCTTTGCACCCGTATCAAGTACTGCTCCAAATCTCAGCCACTGCCAGATCTGTGATCTTGAAATTTCAGCCGTGGCCGCATCTTCCATCAGATTGTAAAGCGGCACAGCTCCTCGGCCCCGGAGCCAGGCTTCGATATATTGCACGCCCACCCGGATATTCTCGCGGAAGCCCGCTTCGGTCTTGCTGCCCTTGTGAACTTCCAACAGCTGCTTCTGCCCAATGCTGACGTCATCCCGCTTGACATAAAGCTGGTTGGGCGTCGGCATCAGGGCGTTGAACACCTCCAAGGCCACGGGCACGAGATCAGGGTGCGCCACCCAGGTGCCGTCATGGCCATTGCGGGCTTCCCGTTCCTTGTCAGCCCGCACCTTTTCCAAGGCAAGTTCATTGGCTTCCGTGTCCTTGCGGTTTGGAATTTGCGCCGCCATGCCACCCATCGCAAAAGCCGCGCGCTTATGGCAGGTTTTGATGAGCAGCGCCGAATAGTTTGCCAGGAAGGCCTTGGACATCACCACCTGTGAACGGTCCGGCAGGACATATTTTTTGTTCGAAGCCAGCGTCTTGATGAAGGAAAAGATGTAATCCCAGCGTCCGCAATTAAGCCCCGCCATATGCTCACGGAGCTCATAGAGAATCTCATCCATCTCAAAAGCGGCAGGCAGCGTTTCGATAAGCGCGGTGGCTTTGATGGTGCCTAAGGGTAACCCAAGCGCACTTTGCGAGAAGGTGAAAACACTGTTCCACAGCCGCGCTTCCAGGTGGCTTTCCATCTTGGGCAGATAAAAATAGGGACCTGACCCATGGCGCAGCGTTGCTTTGGCATTGTGGAAAAAATAGAGTCCAAAATCAAACAGCGCGCCGGACATCATCTGGCCATCGACGCGCACATGATATTCCGGCAGATGCCAGCCGCGAGGCCGCACCATGAGAACGGCAGGTCTCTTGCCCAGAACATAATGCTTGCCCGATTCCGGGTCCCGGTGATCCATGGCGCCGCTCCAACGGTCTCGGAGGTTGATCTGCCCACGGACGAGATTGTCCCAGGTCGGTGAATTCGAATCCTCGAAATCCGTCATGAAGACCTTGGCACCGGAGTTCAATGCATTGATCACCATCTTGCGATCCGTTGGCCCGGTAATTTCAACCCGGCGGTCGTGCAGGTCAGTGGGGATCGGCGCCACGCGCCATGACCCTTCCCGGATGGCGCGGGTTGCCGGCAGAAAGTCGGGAAGCTCCCCCTTGCTGAAACGCTTCGCCCGCGCCGCGCGCAAGGCCAGCAGTCGTCGGCGCTCGCCGTCGAAATTGCGGTGCAGAACCGCAAGGAACCCGAGGGCTTCCGGCGTCAGAATGGAGCGGTATTCCGGTAACATGGTTCCGCGGATTGTGACACCGGCCGGTGTTCTAGCCATTCTTAGGGCCCCCGTTAAGATGTTTTATTTTGTCGGGCTTTGGCCCCCCATAGGCCCAATCAAGAAGCTCGACCGTGTGAAGAATAGGTGTTTGCGTGCCGGTGGCAAGCTGCGTGATGCAGCCAATATTGCCCGTCGCGATCACCTGCGGATTGGTGGATTTGATATTTTCAATTTTTCTGTCCCTGAGTTGCGTGGCGATCTCGGGTTGCATGATGTTGTAGGTGCCGGCCGAGCCGCAGCAGAGATGGCCTTCGGGAATGTCCTGAACCGTGAACCCGGCGTTGCGCAAAAGCGTTTGCGCCTTTGTCCCCATGTTTTGGCCATGCTGCATGGAGCAGGCCGAATGATAGGTCACGCGCAATGCTTGCGAAGCCGCAGGAAGCTCAAGGCCGGAAAGAAATTCAACAATGTCTTTTGCCTTGGCACTGATGACTGCGGCCCTTGCTGCATAGACGGAGTCAAGGCGCAGCATGAAGCCATAATCCTTAATCGTCGTGCCGCAGCCCGATGCCGTGATGATGACCGCCTCTACCCTTGCATTGGCCCAGTGATGCACATTGCGGCGTGCCCGCCAGATAGCATCGGCCTCCTTGCCCATGTGATGGGTAAGCGATCCGCAACAGGATTCCCCCGCCGAAACCACCACCTCATAGCCCAGCCGCGTAAGCAGGCGAATGGTGGCGGCATTGATGGAAGGCTCGATCACGCTTTGCACACAGCCCATGAGAAGCGCCACGCGCCCGCGTTTTGTGCCTTCGGCCGGATAGGTGCCGGGTGGCCCAAAGCTTTCGGTGGGAACAGTTTTGGCGGGAACAAGTGTGAGCAAAGCCGCAATTCTGGTGAAGCCCATTCCCGAAATCACCTTCGAAAATGGCCGGGCAATTTTTGCGGCTTCCAGCGCCGTCCTGAAAACCCGCGGCCGTGGCATGGCAAAGCCGAGCACGGCGCGCAGTATTTTTTCGAATATGGGTCGGTTATAGGTTTTTTCGACGTGCACCCGGGCCTGGTCAATGAGGTGCATGTAGTTGACGCCCGAAGGGCAGGTGGTCATGCAGGCCAGGCACGACAGGCAGCGGTCGATATGCTTGACCGTTTCCTTGGTGGCGGCCTCATTTTTCTCCAGCATGTTCTTGATGAGGTAAATGCGCCCGCGCGGGCTGTCGAGTTCATCGCCGAGCAGAACATAGGTGGGGCAAGTCGCCGTGCAGAACCCGCAATGCACGCAGTTTCGCAAGATTTTGTTGGCCTCCGCCGTGTGCGGGTTTTCTAATTGTTTTGCCGTGAAATTTGTTTGCATGGCTCAGATGTCTTTATACATGCGGCCGTGATTAAAAACACCGGCGGGATCAAATGATGCCTTGACCCTTTGCGTGAGTGCGGAAAGCGCGAGGTTCTGGGGCTGAAAAACCTCAATGCGCTCACGCACGTCTTCCTCGGCGCGCATGAGCGTGGCATGCCCCTCCTTGATGCAATCCCGGATGATGTAGGCATAGGCCTGGTTGCTGCGCGGAACCCCAAGCCAGATGAGGCCTCCCGCCCAATCATAGAAATACTGGACATCAAGCTGGTTGGAAATTTTCGAAACGGTTTCCGCACCTTTTGAAGGCGTCACCGACAGCCTCCAGACAAAGCGCGAGTCATCATTGCTGAGAGGATGAACATCGCGGATCGCCTTCCACTGCAAAAGGGACTCCTTTTGATCCAGATAGTCCGAAGCCCCAAAAATTCTCAAGTGGCTTGCGAGCTTCTGCCGGCGGTAACTGACCGATTGGCGAATGCCCTCAAGGCGGAATAGCGTTTGCGATGGCGTGCCCGGAAGGTGCGCAGCGCCTGAAACGTCGCAGGCCGACTGCATGGCAAGGCACATGGCCTGATTGGCCCGGGCATCGCTAAGACCAAGGAAGACAAGGGTTTCTTCGGTCGCAGCAGCTGGCAAGACCTTGACGGTGATGCTGGTAAGCGCCGCCAACGTGCCATAGGAGCCCACCATGAGCTTAGACAGATCAAAGCCCGTGACATTTTTGACAACGCGGCCTCCCGCCTTGAAAATCTCCCCGCGCCCCGAAACGCCCGCAATGCCCAGGATATGATCACGCGCGGCACCTGCCTTGATGCGCCGTGGTCCCGAAAGCCCGCCGGCCATCAGGCCGCCCAGCGTTCCCCTGTGTCTGGTGCCGAGCAATTTTGAATAGTCCGGTGGCTCGAAAGCCAGTTGCTGGCTGTTCTTCTCTAGCTCCCTTTCGATATCAGCCAGGTGTGTGCCGGCGCCCGCTTCCAGCACCAGCTCCTCAGGCTCATAAAGTGAAATGCCCTTGAAGCCTGACATGTCCAGAACTGTCTCGGCCTGTGAAGGCCGGCCAAGACCGCGCTTTGTGCCACGTCCCACAACCTCTAGCTTGCCGCCCCGTGCAACAATTTCAGCGAGCTCCGGTGTCGTCAGCGGTTTGAAAGTCGGCGTCATCAGAATCTCGGAATCTCGGGGAATGGCAGCTTGCCCGCCTTCACATGCATGCGGCCCAACTCGGCGCAGGCATGCAGCGTCGGAAATACTTTCCCGGGATTTAGCAGGCCTTGGGCGTCGAAGGCGCATTTGAGACGTTGCTGCTGCGCCAGATCGGCCTCCGAAAACATTTCCGGCATGAGGTCGCGCTTCTCAATGCCAACCCCATGCTCGCCCGTGAGTACGCCGCCAACCTTCACGCACAGGCGCAAAATATCCGCCCCGAATTCTTCCGCCCGTATCAGTTCATCACTGATGTTGGCATCATAGAGAATGAGCGGATGCAGATTGCCGTCACCCGCATGGAAAACATTAGCCACCCGGAGTCCGTGCTTTTTCGAAAGCTCCGCCATGCTGTTGAGCACTTCCGAGAGGCGCTTGCGCGGGATGGTTCCATCCATGCAGAAATAATCCGGCGATATGCGCCCCACCGCCGGAAAGGCCGCCTTGCGCCCCGCCCAGAACAGCAGGCGCTCGTCCTCAGATTTTGAAATGCGTGACGTGCTGCAATTATTTTTCTTGGCAATTTCGGAGACCTGCTCAATCAGGTGATCCACCTCAACGGCGGGTCCATCAAGCTCAATGATGAGCAGCGCTTCCACATCCAGCGGGTAGCCCGCATGGACAAATTCTTCCACCGCATGAATGGCGGGCCTGTCCATCATTTCCATGCCGCCTGGAATGATGCCGGTGGAAATAACATCGGCCACGCACTTTCCCGCATCCTCACTGGTGGGAAAACCCACGAGAATGACGCGAGCCGTTTCCGGTTTTTGCAGAAGCCGCACCGTGACTTCGGTGATCACGCCAAGCAGGCCCTCTGAGCCCGTGAGGACGCCGAGCAAATCAAGTCCATCGCTGTCCAAATGCTTGCCGCCAAGACGGATGATCTCACCGGTGACCAGCACCATTTCAAGGCCAAGGATATTGTTGGCGGTCAAGCCATATTTCAGGCAATGCACCCCGCCAGAATTTTCCGCCACATTGCCGCCAATGGTGCAGGCAATCTGCGAAGAAGGGTCCGGCGCGTAGTAGAAGCCCCTGTGCTGCACCGCCTGGGTTATGGCAAGGTTGGTGACCCCGGGCTGCACCATGGCGCAGCGGTTCTCATAGTCGATTTCCAGCACCCGGCTGAATTTCGAAAGCCCCAGCACAATGCCGTCAGCCAGCGGCAACGCCCCGCCGGATAGTGAAGTTCCAGCACCCCGCGGCACAACCTTGATCTTGTTTTCAAAGGCATAGCGCAGCACTTTTGCGACTTCCGCCGTGGTTTTCGGCAGCACGACAACGAGCGGCATTTGGCGATAGGCCGTGAGGCCATCTGACTCGTAAACGCTCATTTCAGTGCGTGTTTCGATCACCCCTTCGCCCGGTACAATCCGGCGCAGCGCCGTAGCGATTGTGGAGCGTTTTCCTATTGTTTTTGGGTCAGCCTCGGGCATTTTCAGCATGGCGCGAAACTACCCCGCAATGGGATGATTTAACAAGAGAAACGATCTTGCGGTAAACACCCAAGGCGGGCAAAAGAGGGCCCCACGCCCAACTTCGAGAAGCAACCCGAAATGAACCCCGCCAAAACCACCTGTATTGAGGACCTGCGCCAGATCTATCAGCGCCGCGTGCCCCGGATGTTTTACGATTATTGCGACTCGGGGTCCTACACGACAGGCACCTATGTCGATAACACCAAGGCCTTCGAGAAATACAAACTCCGCCAGCGCGTGGCCCGCAACATCGACAACCGCTCGGTGAAAACAAAAATGGTGGGGCAGGACGTGTCCATGCCCGTGGCGCTGGGGCCAATCGGCCTTGGCGGCATGCAGCATGCCGATGGGGAAATCAAAGCCTGCCGCGCCGCGCAGAAATTTGGCGTGCCCTATACCCTCACCACCATGAGCATCTGCTCCATTGAGGAAGTGGCCAAGCACAATGACAAGCCCTTTTGGTTCCAACTCTATGTGATGCGCGACCGTGGCTTCGCCTCGGACCTTGTGGCCCGCGCCCGGGCCGCCAAATGCTCAGCCCTCGTGCTGACGCTTGATCTCCAGCTGCTCGGCCAGCGCCACAAGGACATCAAGAACGGCCTGTCGGCGCCACCTAAACTGACCATCCCCAATATCTTCAACATGATGACCAAGCCCCGCTGGTGCGCAGGAATGTTGGGTACTAAGAACCGCACGTTTGGAAACATTGTTGGCCACGTCAAAGGCGTGGAGGATATGGGCACCTTGGCGGAATGGACCCACCACCAGTTTGATCCCACTCTGGATTGGTCATCGGTGGAATTCATCCGCAAGCAGTGGCATGGCAAGCTCATCCTCAAGGGCATCAATGATGTGGATGACGCACTGATCGCCGTGCAAACGGGGGCTGATGCCATTATCGTTTCCAATCATGGCGGCCGCCAGCTTGATGGCGCGCCCGCAACGATTGATATGCTGGGCCCGATCATTGACGCCGTGGGCGACAAGGTTGAAGTGTTTTTTGATAGCGGCATCAGAACGGGCATCGACATCATGAAGGCCATGGCCATGGGCGCCAAAGGAACCATGGTGGGCCGGGCTTATATTTATGGCCTTGGTGCCGGTGGCGAAGCCGGTGTCACCCGGGCCCTCGAAATCCTGAAAAGCGAACTGGATATCACCATGGGCCTGTGTGGCGAAAGGGACATAACAAAAGTTGGCCGCCACAATCTCATGCTGCCGCAACCAGCCTTCGCCATTCCGGCTCCCGCCCGTGCCCCTGCAAAACCGCGTTCAGCCAGACGGTAGCATCGTTGCGGTGCCCGAACGTGGCACCATGACGGGCAATCGCGGTGGCAAGTTTCACCGTGATGACAAGACATTGGGTAAGCGTCGTTGGGCCACCTACCACTGGATTTGCTGCGACATGCACTACAAGAACATGCAGCATGAAGCGATGGGGAAAGGCTACACGTCGGTCTTCTTCCTTGATGAGGTCACGGCACTGGCAGCAGGCCATCGTCCTTGCTTCTTTTGTCGAAGAGCAGATGCCAGGAACTTTATTGGAGGCCGCAAGGTAAATGACTTTGACCGCGAGCTTCATCCGCAGCGCCTTGCAAGGCATGAGGCCCGTGTCAGCGATCTTCCCGATGGGGCAATGATCGAACACGAGGGAAAAGCCTATGCGGTCAAAGGCTCCCGCCTCCTGCAATGGTCCCATTCCCAATATGGACTCGCAATTCCCAGAGCTTCGATTATGAAGGCTAGGCTTTTAACACCGCCGCTCATCGTGAGCATTCTGGCGAAGGGCTATCAACCGCGCTGGCATCCGTCAGCCACCACAGGGGAACGGACATGAAACTTCTGCGTTACGGGCCAAAGGGCAAGGAAAAGCCCGGTATTCTGGACAAGAACGGCAAGATCAGGGACTTGTCAAAAGTGATCCCCGATATCACGGGCGAGACGATTTCTCCCAAAGGCTTGGCCAAGCTCCGCAAGCTCAAGCTCGAAACCCTGCCTCTTGTCCGTGGCACCCCGCGCATCGGCGCCTGCGTGGCAAATCCGCAGAAATTCGTGGCCATCGGCTTGAATTACTCGGACCATGCAGCCGAATCCGGCCTGAAAGTGCCACCGGAACCCGTGGTCTTCACCAAGCATGTGAGCTGCCTCTCCGGCCCCAACGATGATGTGACCATTCCGCCGAAATCCCAGAAATCCGACTGGGAAGTGGAGTTGGGCGTGATCATCGGCACGAGAGCCAAGAACATCAAAATGGCTGATGCGCTGAAACATGTGGCGGGCTATTGCACCATCAACGACCTCTCCGAGCGCGAATTCCAGGTGGAGCGTTCCGGCCAATGGACCAAGGGCAAATCCTACGACACCTTCGGCCCCATCGGCCCGTGGCTGGTGACGGCGGACGAAGTGAAAGACCCGCAAAACCTCCACCTCTGGCTGGAGCTCAATGGCAAGCGCGTGCAGGATGGCTCGACCGCCACCATGGTTTATGGCGTGGCCCATATCGTGGCCTATCTCTCGGAATTCTTCACTCTTCTCCCCGGCGATATCATCACCACGGGAACGCCCCCCGGCGTGGGCATGGGCATGAAGCCCCCGCAATACCTGAAACCCGGCGACAGAATGCGCATTTGCATTGATGGCCTGGGCGAGCAGAACCAGAAGGTTGTGCGCGATAAATAAGGGCGCTAGAAGCCCTCAACAACCGGGTTGAGAAAATGGCTTCCAGTGACAAGCAAAACCGCCCCAAGGCCCGTCTGGCCAAGGGT
>CAZHCO010000035.1:0-2094 GCA_964530965.1 uncultured Aestuariivirga sp.
CGCCACGCTGCATCGCTTTCCCAAGAACCTGTCTTCACGTGGCGAGGTTCCCGATCCGCTTGCCCACTTGCTGGGCGGCAAGGCGCTTGGCGATCTCGCCTGGAAACGCAAGGCGCCGGGACTGGCCCTATTTGACCTCCCCGTTTCCCAGGCCGCCTCAGGCAAACTGTTTCTTATGCGAATCGCGCCCGGAACAGCAATGCCTGAGCACGGCCACGGCGGTGAGGAAATTACCCTCATTCTGTCGGGTGCCTATAACGACAAATTCGGGCGCTACGCCCAAGGCGACGTGGCCGACCTTGACGAAAGCATCGAACACCAGCCTGTCGTGGAAACTGGCGCGCCCTGCATCTGCCTTGTCGCCACGGAAGCACCAACTCGCTTCAAATCCTGGCCAGCGCGGTTGTTGCAGCCCTTGATCGGCATATGACGCAAGCCATGCCGTGGAAAGTCGTTTGGATCACAGGGGCGTCGACCGGGATCGGCCGAGAGATTGCGCTGCAGCTTGCGGCCCGTGGCGTGGCCATTGCCGCTTCGGCACGCAGCGGCGAAAAGCTTGCCTCTCTGGGGGTAAACATCAGGCCCTATCCGCTTGATGTGACAGACCGGACCGCGGTGCTTGCAACAATCAGTAGCATTGAGCGGGATCTGGGGCCCATAGATTTGGCGGTTCTTGCGGCCGGTACCTACACGCCTGTCGATGTTGAAAACTTTGCTCCAGCAATTTTTGAAACGGCAATGGCGACAAACTACCTGGGCGTGGTGAATGCCCTTACCGGCCTGCTGCCAGCCATGTTGGCACGCCGTGCAGGTCACGTGGCCTGGATTGCCTCGGTTGCTGGATATGTGGGCTTGCCTAAGGCCGCCGCCTATGGCCCCTCCAAGGCGGCCCTCATCAACCTAGCAGAAAGTCTCAAACCCGACCTCGACATGCGCGGCATTACCGTGAGCGTCATCAACCCGGGCTTTGTTGAGACGCCGTTGACCGCCCAGAATGATTTCAGCATGCCCTTCCTAATGCAGACAACGGAAGCAGCAAAGTTGTCGATTGAAGGATTGTTGAAACGCCGCTTTGAAATCGCCTATCCCTTGCGATTTGTCATTATTATGAAGCTGGCACGCCTTCTTCCTTACGCGCTTTTCTTCCGGCTGATCCGGACCATGGTGAACAAGTAGCAGACAATGCCATACCGTTTATCGCTATTTTTCTTTCTCACGTTGGTCGTTGGTTTCGGCCTGATGATAGGCTTCATCACGGCCCCCGGCGTTTGGTATGCACAACTGGTCAAACCAGCGTTTAACCCGCCGAGTTGGCTATTTGCGCCAGTTTGGACTGCTCTCTACATTCTCATCGCCATCGCCGGCTGGCGGACGTGGCAACGCAATCGCGCTGGATGGCCGATGAAGCTCTGGTGGGCACAACTCTTTTTTAACTTCCTGTGGTCGCCCGTCTTCTTTTCAGCCCATCGGATCGATCTGGCACTCGGCGTAATCCTCCTGCTCCTCTTCATCATACTGGGATTTATCGTCACGTCCTGGCGGCAGGATCGCACGACGGCGCGGCTGTTCGTACCTTATGCAGTTTGGGTGGCGTTTGCCACGTTATTGAACGCCTCGATCTTTTCCTTGAATTAAGCCCTCAGGCCACATCGCCCTCTTACTTCTGTATCTTACCCAAATTGTCTGGTTGCAAATTCTGACAATTTACCTGCGTTCAGAGCGCAACCTGACGTCAAGTGGACACTGCGCTATCGGCGCTGCTGGTTCTTTCCCGGCAATTGTTACATGGCTACAATGCTCCTAGACGAATATTTGTTAATTTCTTATCGACCTGGTTCAATTCAGGCTTCAGGTGGAATGAGCACGATCTTCCCAACGTGTTTCTTTGCCAGAAACTCTTCCTGGGCCAGCGCAATATCACGTGGTGGAAATTGCCTGGCAACAATTGGTTTGATTTCACCGCGCTCGATATAACCAACGAGATTGGGAAAAACTTGGGCGCCCTGTGAAGTGCATCCAAACAACGTTAAGTCCTTGAGATAAACCTTGCGTAAGTCCAATTGGACAATTGGCCCGGCAATTGCGCCCGATACG
>CAZHCO010000036.1:0-1456 GCA_964530965.1 uncultured Aestuariivirga sp.
GGCTTCATGGCCGGAACGCCATACTCTTGGGCCCGTGTTTTTGCAATTTCAGGATTTAGGTCGGCGCAGGCCACAATCTCAATGCCCTTGAACAGGGGAGAAAGCTTGAAATAGGTGGTCGAGATGTTGCCGCAGCCCATAACGCCTATGCGAATATTATTTGTCATAATTGTTTCCTTAATATTTTATTGCTGACGCCAGTGAGCGGCGCGCAAACCGTTCCGCATCACTCGGCTTGTCGTGTTCCATGATATAATGCATGCAGCGTGTCTGTTTCAGCGCATCCATCACCGTCTGCCACTTCACGGTGCCATGGCCCACATCGGCCCAGCCGTCCTCGTCAACGCATTCGCCCTTGCGGGCAATGTCCTTCACATGGGCAAGGGTAATGGCGCCCGCATAGGCCTTGATCCATTTGAGCGGATTGGACTTGGCGCAAATAACCCAGGCCACGTCGATTTCCCAATCCAACGTTGGGGCGGCAGAAAACATCAATTCATGGGGCGTGCTGCCGTCCTTGAGCTGGAAAAATTCAAAGTCATGGTTATGCCAGGCAAAGCTATAGCCTTCGGCACGATATGCCAGGGAAATGGCGTTGAGACGCTTGCCAAAGTCTTTCCAGCCCTTGGCCGTCTTGGGCCTCTGCTCAGCCGCGAGATGGGGGCAAACCAGTTTGTTTATTCCCAGAGTGGAAGCAATTTTCAATACTTTCTTCTTTTCCTTCTCCAGCATGTCGATGGAAAAATGGCCAGATGGCATGGTGAGGCCAAGATGGTTCATCTCGGCGCGAAGTTTTTCCGGCTCGCCATAGACGCCGCCAAAACCTTCAACCTCGACGTAGCCAAGGTCGGACAATTTCTTAAGAGTGGACTCAAGCGGCGGGTGATTGCGCGCCGAGTAAAGTTGAAATGAATACCGTGCTGGCATAGCTGTTCTCCTGTTTATAGGTGAGTGCTGAAATGGGGATTTAGAGCCGTTCGCTGCTTTCCGCGTCAAACAGGGAAGCGAGCCCGACACGGAACCTGACGGTGATTTTTTCGTTGGGTTTGTAAATCTGGCTGGACTCAATGCGTGCTGACAGGATCTGGCCTGCCAGCTTGAGCCACACCAGGCTGTCGGAACCCATGGGCTCGATCAGGTCAACGGTTGCGTCAAAAGCATCTGAAAGACCGGGTTCATTGCCCGCATTCAGGCGCAGGTGTTCTGGCCGCACCCCAAAGACCACCGCCTGGCCAATTTTCAACTTGCCCCTCGCGGCATAATCCTTGAGCGCCACTTTGCCCTTGCCAATAGCAATCGAAGGAGCCACAACCGTACCGCCAACTTCACCCTTGATGAAGTTCATGGTTGGCGAACCAATGAAGCCAGCGACATAGAGATTTTTCGGTTCATTATAAATGACGTGCGGATCGTCGAGTTGCTGGATAACACCGCCCTTCATGACGGCAACCCGGTC
>CAZHCO010000037.1:0-5856 GCA_964530965.1 uncultured Aestuariivirga sp.
ATTGATCTTCTTGCCGATGGCTTCATCGCGCGAGAGGATCATGCCGCCACGGGGACCGCGCAAGGTCTTATGGGTGGTTGTGGTCACGACATGGGCGTGCTCGAGGGGATTGGGATGCACACCGCCCGCCACGAGGCCTGCGATATGGGCCATATCCACCATGAAATAGGCGCCAACCGAGTCAGCGATCTGGCGGAAACGGGCGAAATCGATAAGGCGCGGATAGCCCGAACCACCGGCGATAATTAGTTTTGGTTTTACTTCGAGGGCCTGCGCCGCGAGCCCGTCATAGTCAATCAGATGATTATCTTCGCGCACCTTGTAGGGGGCAACCTTGAACCATTTGCCGGACTGGTTCACGGGCGAGCCGTGGGTCAAATGCCCACCGCAGGCGAGATCGAGGCCCATGTAGGTGTCGCCGGGCTGGAGGAGCGCAAAGAACACGGCCTGGTTGGCCTGGGCGCCGGAATGGGGCTGGACGTTGGCGAACGAGCAATCGAACAGTTTGCAGGCGCGCTCAATGGCGAGATTTTCCGACACGTCCACATATTGGCAGCCGCCGTAGTAGCGCCGGCCGGGGTAACCCTCCGCATATTTATTGGTCATGATGGAGCCTTGCGCTTCCATCACGGCGCGAGACACGATGTTCTCGGAAGCAATGAGCTCAATCTCGTTTTGCTGACGGTGAAGCTCTTGGGCGATGGCCTTGGCGACCTTGGGATCGGTCTTGCTGAGCTTGTCCTTGAAGAAGCCGGGGAACAGGGGGGCCTTCTTTGCTTTGGCCTTAGCGGCTGATTTCTTGACGATCTTCTTGATTGCTTTCTTGGCCATAGTGGTCCCCTGCCCTGATTCCGCGTTCCGGCTGCAAAATAGCGAAAGCCGTGTTGGGGTCCAGTAATATCTGGCCGCAGCTAAACAAGCGCTGGAGAAGCGGCGTGACTAGTCAGAATTGCGGCAATTAAGCAGCGCGCTGCAGCATCATCTCGGTCCAGAGCTCGTCAATGGCGGCAACCAGTTTGGAGATTTCGAGTTCGCCGTGGAGCGGACCTGGGGTCAGGCGCAGGCGCTCGGTGCCTTTGGGCACCGTGGGGTAATTGATGGGCTGGACGTAGATTGAAAAGTCGGCCAGCAGGCGATCCGTCAGGGCTTTGCATTTGACGGGGTCGCCCACGATTAGAGGCACGATGTGACTTTCGGTTTCGGTTACCGGAAGGCCATGCGCCTTCAAGGACGCCATCAGCAATTTGGCATGTTTGTTTTGCAGCTGGCGTTCAAGATTACTCTCCTTGAGATGACGGATCGCAGCGGTTGCTCCCGCAGCAATAGCCGGAGCGATTGAGGTTGTGAAAATGAAGCCAGGGGCGAAGGACCTGATGACATCTATGATGGTTGCATTCGCTGCGATGTAGCCGCCCATGAGACCAAAGGCCTTGGCGAGCGTACCTTCAATGATATCGATCTCGCTGAGCAAGCCATCGCGCTCGGCGATGCCACCGCCGCGTGGGCCATACATGCCGACGGCGTGGACTTCGTCGAGATAGGTGAGAGCACCATAACGTTTGGCGAGGGCGCAGATTTCGGCTAGCGGCGCGATATCGCCATCCATGGAATAGACGGATTCAAAGGCAATCAGTTTTGGCCGCTCCAGAGCCAGCGACTTCAGCTTTGTTTCCAGATCAGCCAAATTGTTGTGGCGCCAAATATATTTTTCGCCTCCGCCATGGCGGATGCCTTCGATCATGGAGGCGTGATTCAGTTCGTCAGAAAGCACCATGCAGTTGGGCAGCGCGCGGACGACAGATGACAGCGTTGCCTCATTGGCCATGTAACCGGAATTGAACAGCAAAGCAGCATCCCTGCCATGCAAGTCAGCCAGTTCCTGCTCAAGTTCGACATGATAGTGCGTGGTGCCGGATATGTTGCGGGTGCCGCCGGAACCGGCACCGACGTCGTCGATGGCTTCATGCATCGCCGCAAGAACGGCAGGGTGCTGGCCCATGCCGAGATAGTCATTGGAACACCAGACGGTGACTTCCTTTTCGCCGCCCTCGCCCCGGTAAAGGGCACGGGGAAACCTGCCCCTGACGCGGCAGATATCGGCAAATTCGCGGTAACGGCCTTCCGTCTTTAATCGGTCAATGGCCAGCTCAAAAATGCGATCGTAGTGTTGCGGCGTCATGATGAGAGGCTGGCCATCCTAAAAGGGCCAATTTATGGCGCAAAATTGCAGAGGGTCAGTTCGTCGCAGAAGCGGTTGCTTCCGGCTTTTCTACCGGTTTTACAATTGGCTTTGCCACTACTTCCACTTTGCAGTCCTTTGGCAGCTTTTCGTCTTTATCCGGCTTGCATTGCGTTTCAGTTTTTTTGGCGTCAGTTGTTTCCGGCTTCACCACCTTCTTTGCCGCAACGGTCGCAACCTCTGTTCCAGGTTTCAACGGTTTCTTTTTCGTGCCTGCTACAACTGGCTTCTTCTTTGACGTGGTGGCCAGCTTCTTCACCGGCTTTTTCTTGGCGCTCTTTTCATCATCGCCGATTCTGCTGAAGATGCTGGTGGTCTTGGTTTTCTTGATATTTGAATTTCTGCCAACGGTGCCGTTGTCTCTATCGGCCGACCGCCGTCCAAACCAGAAAAATCCTTCGGATTCCCTTTCCTCAAGCTCCGCAACCTGGCGCGGAATTGGCTTCAGGACAAAACGCTCTCCGCTTGCGCTCTTCTCACCCACTGGCAGGGGCTGGCCAACAACAAAGCCGGTTCCGTCCAAGCGATAGACATCGCCACGGAAAGCGACCGGCCCAGCCGATGTGGGCCATGCCGTTAAATAGGCAACGCGGAGCTGAGGTGGTGCTACAAGAGCCACATCCAGGCGCTCCAGCGATTGAGCCAGGTTTCCAATGCGATTGGGATCAAATCCATCCTGGCCATTCAGAATCCAGTTCAAAAGAATGGCAACCTTCTGAACCCGCACGCAGCCAGAACTGTAAAAGCGGCCACTGCTTTCAAAGAGGTGCTGTTCTGGCGTGTCATGCAGGTAAATCCCGAAAGGGCTGGAAAAATTGATCTTGGCCGTGGCCATGGCGTTGTCACCGCCGGGTTCCTGCCTGAAATGATAATTGTCAACGACGGCTCGGCGCCAGTTGACGCGTCTCGGGTTGACTTCGGGTCCGCCAACCCCCTCAAACACCTTCATATTCATTTGTTCTAAAATGCGAGAATTGCCGCCCAGCATTTTTGGAATGATGTCGCGCTCAACAATGGACGCCGGGGCGTTCCAATAGGGATTGAACTTGATATCCGAGAGAGCTGTCATCACCACGGGCGTTGGCCGTGCCGGCCGGCCCACAATGGCATTGTGACGCGAGAAAACCCTGTTCCCATTCACCGCTTCAATTTGCTGGGCAGGAATGTTCACAATAATATAACGATCACCGAGATCCTTGGAATATTCGGCAATACGGGGAATGTTTGCCCTGATTGTCGATAGTCTTTCGGCGGCAGACACGTTGAGCGCCTGCAGAGTCGGGCCGTCCACTTGCCCATTTACTCTCAAACCATGATTGCGCTGGAAACGCATCAGGGCATCTTGCGTTGCGGTTGTAAAAATGGTGGCAAATTCGCCCTCTGCCGCCTCGGGACGCACATAACCCTCAATGAACAGGCGCTGATTGAGCGCTGCCACGCCCTTACTGTCCGCACCTTTTTTGTAGGTGCCCTTTGGCACTTTGGGCCAGCCGCCGTTGCTCACGATTGCAGCGTACTTGTCCTCGGCTGCTTGCATCTCTGCCGCGCCACTCAAGGACAACATAGGTTCAACGACCTGGCCCGTGAAAACTTCGGTTTCCGTCGTGGCCCTTCCAGAAGCTGCCGGCGCGGCGTCGTGGGTTGAAACATTGGCTCCGAGAAGTCCATTTCTCCTAAGTTTTTGCTTTTTAAGGAATTCACGCATTTCGTCCGACTGTTCAGCCTTGACGGTTGTTACATTGGCAAGCGAAAGGCTCAGCATTACGGCGAGACAAACGCCGATGGCTATTGAAAACAATTTACCCGCAAAACCAAATTTTGAATACATCATTGCCTCTTTGCCACCCTGCACCAGGCCTCTCTTGGGCCATTGGCAAGTATCATTCCTGATTTACCAACATGTACCAGCCTCGGCGCGACTCGTCAAAAGCAAGTGCTGAGAATCGCATATGCGTTAGTGAGCCAAATCGGGCTAAAAACCGCCCTATTTGACATTAGCGGGCAGTTTCCAAACAAAAAAAAGCCCTGCGGCTTTTCGGCCACAGGGCTTTTGCTGTTCAAGTCTGCGTTACAGGCGGTAAAGGATCTGATCGGTCCAGAAACGTTCCAGGCGCGTCAGGGCCTTGTTCAGGCGGTCAAATTCATCGGTCGAGAGGCCAACGACTTCTTCAACAGCCTGAAGCTGGCGGTTGTAAAGCGCATCGATGCGGTCGCGGATGGCCTGGCCTTTCGGCGTCAGTTTCACTCGTACCGAACGCTTGTCGGCGCTCGAGCGTTCATGGTTCACGTAGCCGGACTCAACAAGCTTCTTAAGATTGTAAGAAACATTTGAACCCTGATAGTGGCCGCGCGTCTTGAGCTCGCCGGCCGTGAGTTCTGAGTCGGCGATGTTGAACAGGAGAAGTGCCTGCACAGGGTTTACTTCCGGTTCGCCGGAACGTTCAAAATCGTCCTTGATTACATCGAGCAAGCGGCGGTGCAGCCGTTCGATCAGTGTCAAGGCTTCCATATAGCGATATTTGATTTCCTTCCGTTGCGGTGCAACTTCCACGGCACGGACTGCCCCAACTACTTGAGTATTCATGTTATCCACCTATCCCTTGTTTGAAGAGGCCGGCTCTTTTGTCCGTTCCTCTGATGGACCGACAATACGCGGGGGGATTTAAGGCGGCCTGAACAGGCTGGGTAAATTTATCCTTATATTTTCGATAGTTTGTTGCTTTTTAAAAGACAGTTTATGGAGTGTTTTTTTCCTATGTTAATTAAAGGCGACCCAGTTTGGTTAAGAAAATAGCGCGGGAAATTGTTCCCGCGCCGGGTAGGTCGTGGTTAATATTTGCTAGCGGCTGGCGACCTGGGCGAAACCTGCCTTTACGCGGGCTTTGCCTACCCCATTGCAGCTTTGATAGTTAGACCGCGCTTCAGCTGCTTTCACAACCTTGGAAACTGCTGGCTTGCCGAATTCCGATACAGCCGCACCATGGTTTCTCACAACTGCCTTGTAGAACAGGTTTATCTTGCGCTTTGACAGATAGGTGCAGCGCCGCTCCAAAAAGTAGACCTCTATCACCTCTTCAAAGGCCGAAAGGGTGTTCTTCGCAGCCGGTGCAGGGACCCGGACAACCGCAACGGCTTCCGAAGGCTCGCTTTCTTCCTGCGCTGCCGCGTTGATTGCTTCGCGGGCGGCAACTAAGGTTTGTTTTACTTCATAACTGGCCCCGATCCCGCAAGTCGCAGCCTGACCTTGCTTTTTTCCCGCAGAAAGGGCGGAACGGGTAACATTCAAGGTAGTCTTTTCCGCAGCTGCAATTTCTGCCTTTGCAACATAGGTTGAGAGCTCGTCCCTCTCGGATACGGTGAGAACGTTGCATTTGTTATCTACCACCACAGATTTGGCCAGGAGTTCCAGGGCGCGCTCAATGCCTATGGTTTCTGCAAGGGCGGGCTTCGTGGCAAGGGCCGTTAGCGGCAGGGCGAGAATGGGAAGTGTTATGAGAAATTGCGAGAATTTGAGCATCTGATCACCGGACAAACTGATATGATTTAACAGGCGATATGGATAACCGAGGGTCGTTAATTCGATTAAAATTTGAAATGAATCTTGACGGTTTGGTTAA
>CAZHCO010000038.1:0-6195 GCA_964530965.1 uncultured Aestuariivirga sp.
TGACCCAGGCTGTGTGAAAACCCCATCCATGCTATGAATCTCCTGCTGAATCGGCGGGGGCTTTGATGGCGGCATTCGTTCAGGGCGCGGCGCGCGGGCAAGTGGCATTGTTGCCGGAATGCCTCGATGACTGGGTCGACGAGAGCAATCCTGTTCGCGCGGTTGATGTGTTCGTCGAGGCGCTCGATCTTCGCGATCTCGGCTTCGATGGCGTCGATCCCGCGGCGACCGGCCGGCCCAGCTATCACCCTTCCGTGCTGCTCAAGCTCTACATCTACGGCTATCTCAACCGCGTGCATTCGAGCCGGCGGTTGGAGCGTGAGGCCGGGCGCAATCTCGAGGTGATCTGGCTGCTGGGGCGGCTCGCACCTGATCACAAGACGATCGCCGATTTCCGCAAGGACAATGGCCCGGCGATCAAAAAGGTCTGCGCGCAATTCGTCGAGCTTTGCCGGCAAATGGGATTGCTGGCGAAAGCCAGCGTAGCGATCGACGGCAGCAAGTTCAAAGCCGTGAATAGCCGCGACAACAACTTCACGAAAGGCAAATTGGAGCGGCGGCTGAAACAGATCGAGGAGAGCGTCGCACGTTATCTGGGCCAGATCGATACCGCCGACCGGCAGGCGGCCTCGGGCGAGGATAATCTGGAGACGGTGCTGCTCACGAAAACGCGACTCAAGGAAAAGCTGGTCAAACTTGAGGAGGAGGTGAAACGCCTCCGGGAAATCGAAAAGCAGGTGCTTGCCTCGCCCGACCAGCAGGTCTCGCTGACGGATCCCGATTGCCGCTCGATGGCAACCAGCGGGCGTGGCAGTGGCATGGTCGCCTATAATGTTCAGTCCGCTGTCGACACGACGAACCATCTGATCGTCGCGCACGAAGTGACGAATGAGGGCTCGGATCGCTCGCAACTGGCCAACATGGCGGAGCAGGCCAAGGCCGCTCTTCATGCAGATGATCTCGAGGCAGTGGCCGATCGCGGCTACTTCAAGGGTGAAGAGATCCTGGAGTGCGAGCAGGCCGGAATCACGGTGACATTGCCGAAGCCGCAGACTTCGGGCGCCAAATCGGAGGGCCGTTTCGGCAAGCAGGATTTTGTTTATCGCCCCACGGAGGATGTTTATATCTGCCCGGCCGGTGAAAGGCTGAAGTACTATTTTACTGCCGAAGAAAACGGGCAGCAGATGCGGCGCTATTGGACCAATGCGTGCGGCACGTGCCCACTCAAAGCTCAATGCACAAAAGGCTCACAACGTCGCATTACGCGCTGGGAGCACGAGCACGTTGTCGAGGCGGTGCAGAAGCGGCTCGACAAAAATCCGCAAGCGATGCGGGTCCGCCGCGAAACGGTCGAGCATCCGTTCGCCACACTGAAGATGCGAATGGGCGCGACGCACTTCCTGTGCAAGACGCTGCCCAAAGTCGCCACCGAGATGGCACTCTGCGTGCTCGGTTATAATTTTACACGTGTGCTGAATATTGTTGGCGTCGATGCGCTGACGGCGGCAATCCAGGGATAATTGCGGGAAAACTGCGGGCGCCGGCCAGCGCCAAATCGGGACCAGAGGCACGCACCTGACGCCTTGCCGATGCATCAGGGTCGACGCTGATCGAGCGTCCAGAAAATTTGCTCAATCCAGACCTCCCGCGGCAGACTGGACCGGTCATGAGCCGTGTCGAACCACTTTCCCGCGTTTTTACACAGCCTCGATCCCTTTCCGTCATTCATCATAGGTCCAAAAGCCCGTTGACGGACTTGTTCCTGGAGGCCCGTGCGACAACCCAGGTTCCCCGGAATGATGATGTGAATGGGGAAAGACAGGAAGGTTATGGCGAATTCCAGATGACGGTCGACCGCCATGGCAGATGCAGCACCGATCGCGCCTTTCTCGACCCCGTTCGGAACCGATCCAATCTCGAAATCATCCCAAATGCGCTTGCGACACGTCTAGTTTTCGAGGGCAACAGGGCCCGGGGCGTTGAATACTTCGACGGTGGAGACGTAAAACGAATTTACGCGAAGAATGAGATCATATTGTGCGGAGGTGCGTTCAACAGCTCGCAACTCTTAATGCTGTCGGGGATTGGGCCCGCCGATCATCTTCGAAGCCTGGGTATTGAGGTGCGAGTCGACCTGCCGGGAGTTGGAAAGAACCTCCAGGATCATCTTTCTGCCGGCTATCGCTGCGAAATTTCCAAACCACTTTCAAACTTTGGGATGAGCGATGCATCCACCCAAGCGGCGACCGAGGATTTTCTCAAGGATGGCTCGGGGCTTTTCGCCTCGAACTTCGTAGAAGCTGGGGTCTTCCTGCGTTGTGATGACCGCTCGGCATTTCCCGACGTCCAGGTCCATTTCTCATGCGGATTTGGGCCTGATACTCGCGATGGTTCGTTTGCGGACCGCCATGGTTTCGGTCTCTATCCCAACGTCGCACGGCCAAAGAGCCGCGGTGAAATCCGACTTCGCACGGCGAACCCGATCGACAGGCCGGAAATCGACCCCCGTTACCTGTCGGACGCGGACGATCTTGAGCTTACGGTCGATGCCCTGATCACGTGCCGGTCAATCGGAGAGGCCGAGCCATTCAAGCGGGCAGGTGCCACCGAAATATGGCCGGGGCCAGCGGCCAGGAGCCGGGATCGGATTGCCGATTATGTCCGGCGCACGTCCGGCACCGTCTGGCATCCTGCGGGCACCTGTAAGATGGGTATTGACGACCAAGCTGTGGTGGACCCGGCCTTGCGGGTTCGTGGCCTCGAAGGTGTGCGCGTCGCGGATGCCTCGATCATGCCCACGATCGTCAGCGGCAACACCAATGCACCGTGCATCATGATTGGTGAGAAAGCTGCGGAGCTGATACTTGGTACCTAGTCGCGCTGAACGTTGTCCCGACTTTTGCGATGGCCACGACGTCGAAGCCGTCAAGTGCACCCATTGGGCCGATGGAGGCAAGGGCATGGAAGCACTGGCGAAGCATGTGGCGGGGGCGGAAGTCATTGGCCTTGATGCGCAGGGGCAGATTGCCGGATTGTTCTGAGTTATAACGTCTTATCTGTGCTGGGGAGCACGACGAAGAGGTAAGAGATGTTGCGCAAAGGTTTTTTCGCGTTCGTAGGCGTTCTGCTTGTTGGAGCTGCCATCGCATGGGGGCAGCTCGGCCCTTTCAATGGTCCTTCACGGCCGCCGCCACGGGACCAGTGGGAAATATTGCTCCGTGAGCGGATCAAACTTCCGGACGGCTTTAGACTTGAGGCATTTGCGCGCGACCTCGGGCGGCTCCGCCTGATGCAAATGACGGGAAATGGCGATCTTATCGTTTCGGGCTATCGCGATGGAAACATCCTGCTGGTGAAGGCGGATGCTGATGGCGACGGGCGCAGCGATGGGCAACAGGACCTGCGTGAAGGTCTAAATCAGCCCCATGGCCTGCTGCTCGAAGGGCGCACGCTTTATGTTGCCGAAGAACAGCGCGTGGTGAGTTATGATTTCGATGGCGTGACGCTCGACAAGGAGCGGGTGATTCTTGAGGGCATCCCAGGGGGAGGCGTACACTCGTCACGCACCCTCAGGCGCGGGCCTGACGGTTTCCTGTATCTGTCGATTGGCTCAAGCTGCAATGCCTGCATCGAGGAACATCCCTGGCGCGCGGGCGTCATCCGTTTCAAGGAAGGCATGGCGCCTGAAATCTTTGCCTCAGGCTTGCGCAACAGTGTGGGCTTTGACTGGCAGCCGGGGACGGGCGCGCTCTTTGGCGTTGATAATGGCCGGGACAATCTGGGTGACGATGTTCCCGACGACGAGGTGAACCGCATCGAGAGGGCCGCGCATTATGGCTGGCCCTATGTTCATGGCACGGATGTGAAGGATCCGACGCTTTATGCTGCCATGCCGCAAGGGCTTGCCCCTGTTCCGCAATTCCATGGTCTTGGCGCCCATGTGGCAGCGCTCTCGATTCGATTTCTCCGGAATCAGTCGGATACGGGACTGAATGGCACGGCGCTGGTCGCCGAACACGGGTCGTGGAACCGGACTGAAAAGTCGGGATACCGAATCATTCGGCTGGTTTTTGAGGGCCAAGGGACCCGCGAAGAGGTGTTTCTGACGGGTTGCCAGGCCAATGAGGAGGTTATCTGCCGTCCGGTGGATATTCTGGAAGCCCCCGATGGCCGCCTGTTTGTGAGCGATGATTATGCAGGGGCTATCTATACCATCACCAAAACGCCCTGATCTGCCCCCAAAAGTGGCAGGAATGTGCAAATTTATGGCATCGCAGCAACATAAATCGGCATTATGAACGAATTATAAACAATTGATTTATATCATGTAATTTCTGCTATGCAATATTTGCAGTACTCTTTTTGCTGCATCGCACCTAAATTCTGTTTTGTTAAAGCAACCCACTATTCAGTCAATCCAAGGGGAATGACCATGTTTGATTTCGTAAAGACACGTTACACACGCTGGCAGCGTTTTAGCCGGACCAAATCGGAGCTCGAGGGCCTATCCAACCGCGAGCTCGCGGATCTGGGCATAGCGCGCACAGACATTCATCGTTTGGCGCGGGAAGCGACACGATAAACCAATTATGATGGAGGCATTCATGCCACTGTTCAAATTCTTGAGCCGCAGAAACCGCATGCAGGCCTATCGCCAGGCCCGCAAGGAAATGGAAATGATTTCCGATGCTGACCTCGCCGACATGGGTATCAAGCGCTACCAGCTTGAAGCTGCGGTAAACGCAAAAGCGCTGGGCTAACTTAGATTCAGTCCAGATTTGACAGGGCCTGCCCCTCGTAACCGAGGCGGCAGGCCTTTTCTTTTCGGCAGTTTCGTTTTGGTTGATGGGGCCCTCATCCGCCCTGTCGGGCCCCTTCTCCCATACTCGGGTCAAGCCCGAGCACGGGAGAAGGTGGCCGAAGGCCGGATGAGGGCCCTTCGGTGCAGGATTCAATCAATGACGGTCATGTTGCGGCAATCCGCGCGATTTAGTCGGTTGCGAGTCCCTAACGCCTGTGTTACCGAGACGCCGCGGCGGGGCGGGGCTCTGTTCCGTACCCCGAATTTCACGCGTGGGGGCGTTCAAAATTCAAGTGTTTGGGTTGCGTTCTGTAGCCACGACACGAGACTGTTTCGAAAGAGAAATCGTGGCAGCCACAGATCAGGCAATTTCCGGAGTGCCGGGCCGATACGCAGCAGCGCTTTTTGAGCTGGCGGCCGAGGCAAAATCCATCGACAAGATCAGCGAAGGTCTTTCGACTTTTCAAACCATGCTGGCGGGATCAACGGATTTGCAGCGCCTGCTGCGCTCGCCGGTATTTTCCGGTGAAGACCAGTTGGCTGCCTTGCAAGCGCTGTGCGCCAAGGCTGGGGTGAATGGCCTTGCACTCAACTTTATCAAGCTGGTTGCCAAGAACCGCAGGCTTCCCGCATTGTCCGATGCGATCACCGCCTTCAAGGCGCTGGTTGCGGAGTCAAAAGGCGAAGTTGCCGCTGAAGTGACCTCGGCGGAAAAACTATCGACCGCGCACATCAATGATATCAAAGCCGCGCTCAAATCTTCCATGGGGCGCGATGTACAGCTTTCCACCAAAATAGATTCCTCCATTCTGGGCGGCCTCATCGTGAAGGTGGGCTCCAAGATGATGGACAATTCACTCAAGACAAAACTGCAAAATCTCAAGATTGCCATGAAGGGGACCGGCTGATGGATATTCGCGCCGCTGAAATTTCGACAATTCTCAAAAAACAGATCAAGGATTTCGGCAATGAAGCCGAAGTTTCAGAAATCGGCCAGGTGCTTTCGGTGGGCGACGGCATTGCCCGCGTCTACGGCCTCGACAATGTGCAGGCCGGTGAAATGGTGGAATTTCCCGGCGGCATCCGCGGCATGGCGCTCAACCTTGAAACCGACAATGTCGGCGTGGTTATTTTCGGCAACGACCGCGACATCAAGGAAGGCGACACGGTCAAGCGCACCGGCGCCATCGTTGAAGTTCCGGTCGGCAAGGAACTGCTGGGCCGCGTGGTTGACGCGCTTGGCAATCCGATTGACGGCAAGGGCCCGATCAAGTCGAAGCTCCGTTCACGCGTTGACGTGAAGGCGCCGGGCATCATCCCGCGCAAGTCGGTGCATGAGCCGATGTCAACGGGCCTCAAGGCCGTTGATGCGCTCATTCCCATTGGCCGCGGCC
>CAZHCO010000039.1:0-17990 GCA_964530965.1 uncultured Aestuariivirga sp.
TAGATGCATTTCACCATGTCAATGTCATAGCGCGTGGTGCGGCGGGTGCCGTCATTGCGGCGCGGTCCTGCTTCAATGGTGATGGCCTGCGCCGGGCAAATGGCTTCACAGAGCTTGCAGGCAATGCAGCGTTCCTCGCCATTGGGATAGCGGCGGAGCGCATGTTCACCCCGGAAGCGCGGGCTGAGGGGGCCCTTTTCATGGGGATAATTCAGGGTTGCCTTGGGACTCACAAAATACTTCAGCGCCAGCCAGGTGGCTGAAACGAATTCCTTCAGAAAAAGGGCGCGGGCGGCTTGTTCAAGTTTCATCTGTCATTCACCCAAAATACGATCACCGAGCAGCAGCCCCACAACAGGCATCAATACAAGACTTTGGAGCTTTACCAAACCCATGATCCGGGCCGGGTCCATGCCTTGGGTACCTGTGACCTTGGCCTCCTCATAGCGCCAGCGCAACGTGGGATAGATCGTGCGTTGCACGATTTTCAGCTCGATAAATCCGAGCACGAGAAACACAAATGCGCCAAGGGGACTGTAGGTCATGGCAGCCACCCAAATGCAACAAGGGCCGCCGCAGTGACCACGACCCAGGCGAGCGAGAGGGGCAGAAATACTTTCCAGCCCAGGCGCATGAGTTGGTCGTAGCGGTAGCGCGGCACAATGGCTTTCACCATGGCGAACATGAAGAACACGAAGCAGAGCTTGGCCATGAACCAGATGACGCCGGGAATCCAATTCAGGACCGGTACATCGATGATCGGCAACCAGCCGCCGAGAAAGAGGATGGTAGTCATGGCGCACATCAAGGTGATGGCCACGTATTCTCCGAGCATGAAGAGCAGATAGGGCGTGGAGGAATATTCGACCATGAAACCCGCCACGAGTTCGGACTCGGCTTCCACGAGATCAAAGGGTGGGCGATTGGTTTCTGCCAGGGCAGAGACAAAGAATACGATGAACATCGGAAAGAGCGGAATGAAGTACCAATCGAGGAAAGAGTTTGGCAGGCCCAGCATGGTGCCCAAACCAGTTTCCTGAGTCTCTACGATTTCAGTGAGATTGAGCGAGCCGGCACAGAGTAGAACAGTGATGATCACAAAGCCGATGGAAACTTCGTAGGACACCATTTGCGCGGCAGAGCGCAGCGCCGAGAGGAAAGGATATTTTGAGTTGGAGGCCCAGCCGCCCATGATGATGCCGTAAACGCCAAGGGAAGAAAGCGCGAAGAGATAGAGAATGCCCACATTGATGTCAGCAACAGACCAGCCTTCGGCCACGGGAACCACGGCCCAGGCCGCAAGTGACAGGGTCGCGCTTATGATGGGTGCCAGCACGAACACGCCCTTGTTGGCGCCATCGGGGATAATCACTTCCTTGAACACAAATTTCAGCAAATCGGCAAAGGATTGCAGCACGCCAAAGGGTCCGACCACATTGGGGCCACGGCGAAGCTGGACGGCGGCCCAGACCTTGCGGTCAGCGTAAATCAGGAACGACACGACGATAAGCAACGCAATCAGCAAAGCGACGCTTTGCAGCACAATCAAACCGACGAGGAACATCATCTCATTCATGTTCTACTCCGCCGCCTGCAATTTGCGGCCATTCTTTACGGCCGAACACTCCGCCATGGTGCGCGAGGCGCGGGCGATGGGGTTGGTCAGGTAGAAATCCTTGATCGGTGATGCAAAGACGGTCGAAGAGGTCTTGCCTTCACTACGGCCCAGCTCCGAAAGGGCTGCGGCATCGGCGGGGAAGCGCTGATCAAGTGCCGCCAGCTGCGGAGCGATGGTATACATTGCCTGGCGCAATTCATCCAAGCTGTTCCAGCTTTGCGTCACGTCAAGCGCTTCTGAAAGAGCGCGCAGAATTGCCCAATCCTCCTTGGCTTCACCGGGCGGGAATGCCGCACGCGTGGTCATCTGGGGGCGGCCTTCTGTGTTCACATAGGTGACGGATTTTTCCGTGTAGGCCGCCGAAGGCAAAATCACATCGGCACGGTGGGCGCCCGCGTCACCATGGGTTCCCACATACACGACAAAAGTTGAAGCCAGTTCGCTTGTATTGATTTCGTCAGCTCCACCGAGGAACAGGACATCAAGTTCGCCTTTTTTTGCAGCGGTCAAAATGCCGGCGGTGTTCTTTCCGCCTTCGCCTGGCAACGCGCAAACATCCAAAGCACCGACGCGGCCTGCAGCAGTGTGGAGAATGTTGAAACCGTTCCAGTTGTCCCTGACCACGCCAATAGATGCGGCGGCTTTTGCCGCAAGGGCCAGAATGGCCGCGCCATCGGGCCGCGCCAGAGCGCCCTGCCCGATGATGAACATGGGCTTCTGTGCCTTTGCAGGTGCGTGCTCGGCCAAGGTCGCCAGGCTAGCGGCGCCTGCGCCCATGTAATGATACTTGTAAGTGAGATCAGCCTTCTCGCCGATCACGCCAATGATGCAGCCGCCCTTCAGCATGCGCTTGCGAATGCGCGCATTAAGGACTGGCGCTTCGAGGCGCGGATTGGTGCCGATGAGCATGATCGCGTCTGCTTCTTCAATACCAGCGATGCCAGAGTTGAAGAGATAACCGGCACGGCCCCCCTGCTCGCCAAGCGGTGTACCATCCTGCCTGCAATCGATATTTTTGATGCGGAGAGAAGTTGCCAACTGTTTCCATGAGAAAGCTTCTTCCGCGCCCACGAGATCACCGAGAATTACTCCTGTGCGCTCCGGTTTTGCTGCTTTCACCCGTTGGGCGATGCGGGCAAAGGCCTCTGACCATGATGCGGCACGAAGTTTGCCGAACTCGCGGATATAGGGCCGGTCGAGGCGCTGGGTTTTCAGGCCGTCCCAGACAAAGCGCGTCTTGTCGGAAATCCATTCCTCATTCACATCCTCGTGGGTGCGCGGAAGTATGCGCATCACTTCGCTGCCACGGGCATCAACGCGGATATTGGAACCCACGGCATCCATGGCATCAATCGTATCTGTCTTGCGCAGTTCCCAAGGACGGGCCTTGAATTCATAAGGGGCAGAGGTGAGCGCACCCACGGGGCAGAGATCAATGATGTTGCCCTGCAATTCTGAGGTGATGGCCTTGTCGAGATAGGTGGTAATTTCCATATCCTCGCCGCGGCCCGTGGCCCCAAGCTCCTCGATGCCACCAACTTCCGTGGTGAAGCGAACGCAACGCGTGCATTGAATGCAGCGGGTCATTTCCGTTTTGACCAAGGGGCCGATGTATTTGTTTTCAATGGCGCGCTTGTTCTCAACAAAGCGATTGCTGGATTTGCCATAGGCCATGGCCTGGTCCTGCAAATCGCACTCGCCGCCCTGATCGCAAATCGGGCAATCCAGCGGGTGATTGATGAGGAGGAATTCCATCACGCCTTCACGGGCCTTCTTGACTTGAGGCGTACGGGTGAAAACTTCCGGTGGTTCGCCATTGGGGCCGGGGCGCAGATCATTCACCGACATGGCGCAGGAGGCCTGTGGTTTCGGCGTGCCCTTCACTTCAACAAGGCACATGCGGCAGTTGCCCGCAATGGACAGGCGCTCATGGAAACAGAAGCGTGGCACTTCTGCGCCGGCCTGCTCGCAGGCCTGCAGCAGCGTGGTGCCGCTCTCGATTTCGATTTCTACGCCGTCTATCTTCAGTTTTGGCATTTCTCAGTCCTCACGCACAGCGCAGCGAACGCATACGTTCAACGTCCATCACTTCCGCCCAGCCAAAGGCGAATTCGGTTGCGCCGTTCTTTTCGAAATGCTGCAGGCGCGCATAGGCTTCCTCAAGCGTCGGCTGATGACCTTTCGGCACATGCCAGAAAACCATGTGCGGCTTTTCCATCAGGTTGAACCATTCCTCGCGCCGCTTGTAGAACTGCACATGCACTGTCTTGAAGACATAGTTCTCAAGCGACTTTGGGTCTTCCCATACAGAAAGGTTGACGGCCATATCATCGCCGACGCGGAAGTCGGTGGCGTTGTTATTCTCTCCTTTGAGGCGCCAGATAAAACCGGGGCTGCGCTCGGCAAGGGCATTCACGCGATCGAGATTGTCCATGAATTCCGCCATGCGCGGATCCGTTATCGGATACTTGAACTTGCCGATATTGAGTTCAGCGATATGCATGGTTTACCTCATTTTCCCCACAAGACGTAGGCCGCGCCTATGACCAGAACTGCAGAAGCCGAGCCGAATACGAAGTGTTTTGTAGCGCTAGGCTGCTCCTGACCCGCAAAAACTTTCTGCGCCAGCCATTCCCAGCCGAAAGATGTTGCGCACAAGCCGACAAAGGCCAGCAATATGCCGCCGCCCCAGCCGCCAAAACCCTTGCCCACCCAATAGCCGAGAAGGCAGACCGCGAGTTCAAATGTTTTGCGCAGGAAATACATGGGCGCCCCTACTCCGCCGCCACGCGGGCAAGTGAGCCCTCGTGATCCGGGTTGTGGGAATACTGGTCGATGCGTTCTTCAATCACGTGACGGAAATGGCGGATGAGGCCCTGCACCGGCCATGCGGCGGCATCGCCAAGGGCGCAAATCGTGTGGCCTTCGATCTGGTAGGACACTTCCAGGAGCATATCGATTTCGCGCTTTTCGGCGCGGCCATCGGCCATGCGGGTCAGAACGCGCCACATCCAGCCGGTACCTTCGCGGCAGGGTGTGCACTGGCCGCAGGATTCATGCTTGTAGAATTGCGCGAGCCTGGCAATGGCGCGGATCATGTCGGTGGACTTATCCATGACGATCACTGCGGCGGTTCCAAGGCCGGACTTGAGATTGCGCAGCGAGTCAAAATCCATGGGCGTGTCGATGATCTGGTGTGCAGGAACGCAGGGGACCGACGAACCACCGGGGATCACTGCGAGCAAATTGTCCCAGCCGCCGCGAATGCCGCCACAATGCTTGTCGATCAACTCGCGGAAAGGAATGCCCATTTCTTCTTCGACATTGCAGGGCCTGTTCACATGGCCTGAAATGCAGAAAAGCTTGGTGCCGACATTGTTGGGGCGGCCGATGGAATTGAACCAGGTGGCTCCGCGACGGAGAATTGTGCCGCAGACCGCGATTGATTCCACATTGTTGATAGTCGAGGGCGCGCCATAGAGGCCGACATTGGCCGGGAACGGCGGTTTCATGCGGGGCTGCCCCTTCTTGCCTTCGAGGCTTTCGAGAAGTGCAGTCTCTTCGCCGCAGATATAAGCGCCTGCTCCATGGGCCACGTAGAGATCAAAATCCCAGCCGTGAATATTGTTCATGCCAATGAGGCGGGCTTCATAGGCCTGATCGATGGCGGCCTGGAGGTGTTCACGTTCCCTGATGAATTCGCCGCGCACATAGATGTAGCCCACGTTACAGGCCATGGCAGCACCGGCAATCAGGCAGCCTTCAACCAGCAGATGCGGATCGTGGCGCATGATTTCGCGGTCCTTGCAGGTGCCGGGTTCCGACTCGTCAGCATTCACCACAAGATAGTGGGGTCGTTCGCCAACGACCTTCGGCATGAAGGACCATTTAAGACCCGTGGGGAAACCCGCGCCGCCGCGCCCGCGCAAACCGCTCGCCTTGATTTCATTCACCAGCCAATCACGACCCTTGTCGATGAAGGACTTGGTATCCAGCCAGCAGCCGCGTTTCTTGGCGCCTTCAAGGCCCCAGTCATGGAGGCCGTAAAGGTTGGTGAAAATGCGATCCTTGTCAGCGAGCATGGAAGGCTCCTAAAAAATCCTCATGCTGAGGTGCGCACAACGTGCGCCTCGAAGCATTTGCCAGACATGGTGCGCGCGGCTTGCCCTTCGAGGCACTGCCGTTGGCAGTGCACCTCAGGGTGAGGGTTGAGTGTGAGGACAGTTTCATTTTTACCTTCCTCACCTTTTCTTCTTCTTGGCCGGAGCGGGTTTCTTGGCGACAGCTTTCTTTGCCGCTGGTTTTTTGGCAGCAACCTTTTCAGCAGGTGCGACAGGCGCTGGCGCAGCAACGGCAGCTACCGGAGCTGCGGCAAGTGCAGGAGGAGGTGGAGCTTCCACGCGCTTGAAGGTGCGATCCTTGCTGTAAAGCGCCTTGTCGGTCAAAGAAGTCAACTCTCCTTCGGGAGCAGAGAGCTGGCGGCCATTCTGCGGCCCGGGCGTAACACTTTTGCCAGCCGCGATATCATCAAGCAGTTTTTCAAAACTTGCTGGGGTCAAATCCTCGTAAGTGTCCTTCCAGATTTGTACCATGGGCGCATTCACGCAGGCACCCAGGCATTCCACTTCTTCCCATGAAAAGTTGCCATCGGCAGAAAGATGATGGGGATCGTGATGAATCTTATGCTGGCAGACTTTCTTCAAATCCTCAGCACCGCGCAGCATGCAAGGCGTAGTGCCACAGAGCTGCACGTGAGCTTTCTTGCCCACGGGCGAGAGCTGGAACATGGTGTAGAAGGTCGCCACTTCATAAACACGGATGAAGGCCATATCGAGCATTTTGCCGATGCATTCCATGGCGGGTTTGGAGAGCCAGCCGGCATTCTGTTCCTGGGCGCGCCAGAGCAAAGCAATCACAGCAGAAGCCTGCTTGCCAGCGGGATAGTTGCCGATGGTCTTCTTCGCCCACGTCATATTCTCCGCACTGAAGACGAAGCTTTCGGGCTGTACGGGATCAAGACGGCGGACGCTCATCGATCAACCTCACCAAACACAATATCGAGGGAGCCGAGTACCGCTGATACGTCGGCTAGCATGTGGCCGCGGCACATGAAATCCATGGCTTGCAGATGGGCAAAGCCGGGGGCGCGGAGTTTGCAGCGGTAGGGCTTGTTGGAGCCGTCACTCACGAGATAGACGCCGAACTCACCCTTTGGCGCTTCCACGGCGGCATAGACTTCGCCTTCAGGCACTTTGTAGCCTTCGGTGTAAAGCTTGAAGTGATGGATCAGCGCTTCCATGGAGCGTTTCATTTCGTCGCGCTTGGGCGGAACGATCTTGCCATCACTCGATGAGATGGGCCCCTGCCCCGCCGGGCCTGAAAGCTGGGTGACGCATTGCTTCATGATCTTTACGCTTTCGCGCATTTCCTGCACGCGGATGAGATAGCGATCGTAATTGTCGCCGTTCTTGCCGATGGGAATGTCGAAATCCATTTCGGCATAGCATTCATAGGGCTGGGCCTTGCGCAAATCCCAAGCCGCACCGGAACCCCGCACCATCACGCCGGAGAAGCCCCAGGCGAAACATTGCTCAAGGGAAACAACGCCAATATCCACATTGCGCTGTTTGAAAATGCGGTTTTCGGTAAGCAGCGTTTCAATATCGTCCAAAACCTTGGGATGGGTCTCACAGAAATGGCCGATATCATCGATAAGTTTTTGCGGCAGGTCCTGATGCACGCTACCGGGGCGCACGAAGGCCGCATGCATGCGCGAGCCGGATGCCCGCTCGTAAAACACCATAAGCTTTTCGCGCTCTTCAAAGCCCCAGAGCGGCGGCGTCAAAGCGCCCACATCCATGGCCTGTGTCGTCACATTCAGGAGATGGGACAGCAGCCGGCCGATTTCTGAATAGAGAACCCGAATGAGCTGGGCCCGCTTAGGCACTGATATACCAAGCAATTTCTCGACAGCAAGCGCATAGGCATGCTCCTGATTCATCGGAGCAACGTAATCAAGCCGGTCAAAGTAAGGCACGGCCTGCAAATAGGTTTTGTATTCGATCAGCTTTTCCGTGCCACGATGGAGAAGGCCGATATGGGGATCCACACGGGTAACAATCTCGCCATCAAGCTCAAGCACAAGGCGCAAAACGCCGTGTGCTGCCGGATGCTGCGGGCCGAAGTTGATCGAGAAGTTTCTGACGGTGGCTTCAGACATTGGAACTCCGTTCCAAAGCGAATAGCGAATAGCGAATAGCGAATAGGGTCATTTTTTGTCCTGAATCGCCCGGATGAGCGAACGCAGCATCTTGCCGATTTCTTCGCATTTCTCGATCGCCGGTTTGATATCCTGTTGCACAACAAGGGCGACGCGCGCGGCCAGGAGCAAGTGAGTCTCCGTCTCCTTCAGTGACCCTTGCGCGATCCGGAGAAACTGGACGAACGAACCGGAATGTTCGCGTCCATGTCCTTCTGCGATGTTTGCCGCAATCGATGCCGACGCCCGGCGAATCTGACTTGTCATCCCAAATAGCTCGTCCTTGGGAAAAGAGCGCGTTAGCGTATAGCACAAGGCAGCCAAATCCATCGCCATTTGCCAAACCAGCAGATCGCGATACGATTTTATGTCCACTCTTTCCAACCATCTTCCCTATTCGCTATTCGCTACTCACTATTCGCTTCTTCTACCCCTTCGCCTTTTCGTCACCGGGGAGAACGTATGTGGTTCCTTCCCACGGCGACAAATAGTCAAAAGAGCGAAACTCCTGGATGAGTTTCACCGGCTCATAGACCACGCGCTTGACTTCATCGTCGTAACGGACTTCAACATGGCCGGTGAGCGGGAAATCCTTGCGAAGCGGATGGCCGGAAAAACCATAGTCGGTCAAAATGCGGCGAAGGTCCGGGTGATCGGAAAAAAGCACGCCATAAAGATCGAAGGTTTCGCGCTCATACCAGTTTGCGGCGGAGAACACGGGGATTGCGCTTGGCACTTGCGTGTCTTCATCGGCCTGAATTTTTACCCGAACGCGATGGTTCTTGTAGGGCGACAGCAGGTGGTACACCACGTCGAAGCGTTTCTCGCGGGCTGGATAGTCGGCTCCGCAGATATCGATGAAGCAAACGAAGCGGCATTCCGGATCGTCACGCAGGAAGGTGAGGACCGTGTTGATCTCCGCAGCCTCTGCGTTGATGGTCAACTCACCGAAGGTTACAGAATGACCCGTTACGGCGGAGCCAAGTTTTGCCGCGATGTGAACGCCCAGTACAGACAGGTTTTCAGCCATGGTCAGCGCTCAATCGTGCCAATGCGGCGGATTTTCTTCTGCAGTTGCAGAATGCCGTAGAGCAGCGCCTCGGCGGTTGGCGGACAGCCCGGAATATAAATATCGACGGGAACGATGCGGTCGCAGCCGCGCACCACGGAATAGGAATAGTGATAGTAGCCGCCGCCATTGGCACAGGAACCCATGGAAATCACGTAGCGCGGCTCCGGCATCTGGTCGTAAACTTTGCGCAATGCCGGCGCCATTTTGTTGGTCAGGGTCCCTGCCACAATCATGACATCGGATTGGCGGGGCGAAGCGCGGGGGGCAAAGCCAAAACGTTCAACGTCGTAGCGTGGCATCGAAGTGTGCATCATTTCAACTGCGCAGCAAGCGAGGCCGAAGGTCATCCACATCAGCGAACCGGTGCGGGCCCAATTGATGAGGTCATCGGTGGAGGTAACCAGAAAGCCCTTGTCGGCGAGTTCGGCGTTGATCTCGGTGAAATACTCGCGCTGTTCAGGGGCAGCCGTCTCGATCAATCCCATTCGAGAGCTCCTTTGCGCCACTCATAAACAAAGCCAATGGTGAGGATGGCCAGGAACACCATCATGGACCAGAAGCCCAAAACGCCAATCTCTTTCAGGCTCACGGCCCAGGGGAAAAGAAATGCAACTTCAAGATCGAAGATGATGAAGAGGATGGAGACGAGATAGAATCGCACGTCGAATTTCATGCGTGCATCGTCAAAGGCATTAAAACCGCATTCGTAGGCCGAAAGTTTTTCCGGATCAGGGTTGCGAACCGCGATCAGGATGGGGGCAATCATCAGCGCCAGGCCAATTCCCGCAGCCACGGCCATGAAGATGACAATCGGCAGGTAATCTCTGAGCAGTTCCGGCATATTACCTCATCTCAGGCACGCCACTTGGCGCACCAGATTCACCCGTTTGGTAGCGCAGCGCGGGCGCTATCGCAAGCGTTTCAAAGGCCGCATAGCCGCAGATTCTGCCGCACCGGGTAAAAAGCAAAAGGACCGCATTTCTGCAGCCCTTTTTGGTACATTGAATGGCGCGAGAGACGGGGCTCGAACCCGCGACCTTCGCCGTGACAGGGCGACGCTCTAACCAACTGAGCTACTCCCGCAATTCAATGCGCGGTGGATAGAGGAGGCCCTTCCCCATGTCAAGTTAGGATCGCCGAATTCACCCCTGCCTGCTCCAAATGCGAGGGCAGCCGCGAAATTGCGCGCGCCGTCTCGGAAACAGATTGCCGCCGCCTATAGGCCATCGGCGTTTCGCCCACCATGCGCTTGAACAGGCGCCGGAAGGACACCGTATCGCTGTATCCGACTTCGGCGGCGATCTGTTCAACGGAACGGCCATCGGTTTCGAGCAGTTGCTTTGCTTCCTCGATGCGAACCCGTTGCACATAGTCCAGCGGGGCATGACCGGTGGCCGTGTGGAACCGGCGACCGAACGTGCGCCGCGACAGGCCGCTTTGGCGGATCATTTCGACGACCGGATCTGCATCACAATAGTGATCGGCAAGCCATTCCTGACATACTTGAATTTGCCTGTCACTGACTTGTGGCCGCGTTGTAAGGCGCGAGTAGGGATTTTGGCCGTGATGATGCCAATCAAACATCTGGACCTTGGCAAGGCGCATGGCATCTTCGGGCCCAGCTAATTTGCCAACGAGATAGAGGACCAAGTCCATCCACGATGCAGCACCGCCGTTGGTTACGATGCGGCCATCGCCGGTGGCCGACACGAGGACCCGGTCGGCTAGAACGCGTGTTCGCGAGTACTCTGACTTCATCAAATTCACAAAGGCCCAGTGGGTGGTAGCATCCCGGTCGTCCAAGAGGCCCGCCTCGGCAAGCACGAATGAGCCGGTGCAGGCCGAAACAATGTGCGAGCCTGCATCGTGAGCATGTCTCACCCAGTCAATCACACCTGGATTGTCTCGGCCGAACTGGCGGCCTGAGGCAATCAGCACGGTCGGCACAACCACGATATCAGCGGCTGGCCGTTCGGCAAAAGTGCAATGGGGCACAATCTTGACGCCCGTACTGGTGGTAACCGGCTGGTGCGACATGGCGACGAGTTCTGGCGCGAAGCGCGGCTGCTCGCGTTCACCCATGATGCGGTTCCACAACACGCCAGCCGCCCAGAATGCGTCATACAATCCCACCGCGACGGAAGGCTCCACCTCTTCTGGTATGGCAATAGCCACTTTGAACTGCTTGGTTATCGCTGATTTCTCCCTCAGGTCAATTTGACACCAAGTCAGATCATTTGCCATCGCCAACCCCCGACGGATGACCGATTTGACCCCAAACGTGCCGATCCGGCCCCAGGGAGATGAATCGTTCCTACAACCCTTACGCCGCCGTCTTCTTCTCCGCTGCAAACGGGCTGAGCTTGAGCCAAACCTGCATGTCCTCGCCAAGCTGCCGATTGCCGGTGAATGTTACCTTTCCGCTTGAGATCGCGTCGCGCACCGGCAACACACCCATCCAAATCGCGGTCATGGTCCGGAGATCGGTGGTGACATAAAGATCAACATCAAATCCCGGATCGATTGAGCAAAGGTCAACGTCCTTGTTGGGTTCGACCACCAGCCACCAGTCACGCCTTGCCGCCGGAAGCTCGGGGTATAGAAACTGTATCACGCAGCGCCGCTTGGGAATCGGCGTCGGGTCAATGTTGCGGCGCATGTCCCACATGAGCAGCGAGGGATCGAGATTCTTGAGCGAAAGCGAGGTTTCGACCCAGCGCTGGCCCCAATTTCCAACTGCCCAAACCACGGCCTTTAGATCGTGGCCGGCGCGCGTCAGGTGGTATTCGAGCACGCCCGGTTCATCGCGCACCGCGACGCGCACGACAACACCAGCCTCCTCCAAATCCTTCAACCGCTTCGAAAGAAGCGCCGGCGACATGCGCGGCACCCCGCGTCTCAGATCATTAAAGCGGGTTGAGCCCGCCACCAACTCACGCAAAAGAACCAATGTCCAACGCGTGCAGACAACTTCCGACGCCATCGCGACCGGACAGAACTGCTTGTAACTTCCTTCAGCCACGGAACCTCCTGTGTGAACATGACGCCCGCCAATTAGGCCTGCCGCACCGCTCTGCATAGTTCAGATTCTGTACTGGGCTAGTTCAGTTCGTGAACTAGCGCGAGGGTGGCCTTGTGGACCAATACTGCGCTCCGTTGCTGGCGATTTTGCCCGCAACCTTCAAGGAGTAGTGCCATGCCCAACGGTGATATCCATCGGAGCGAAGGTGGAATCATCGCTGATCTGAATAGAACCGTAACTGGGAAAACACCGGCTGCGGTCGAAGGGAAAAGTCTTCGCGACCTGACTTGGCTGACTTCTGCAGACGTCAAAATTCTCGCTGCCGGATGAGCCGGAAAATTTGCCACCATAACGGAACATTTGACCTGCTCAGTCGGGGGCAGCAGGCCAGTTTGACACCAATCTTGCCGATACGGCTCTCACGGCTTTTCGCAGTCCTTGAGAGATTTTGCCGACCGCGCCCGGTATGGCCGGAATCATAACACGTCCCTCATGGGACATACTCAAATGGAGACTGCAATGAAAACTTTTCGTTTGCCCTTGGGCTTTGCCCTTTTATCTTTGCTTGCTTTTGGGCCCGCGTTGGCGGACGTCAGTGACAGCCCCGTGGTAGATCACGTGCGTGCAGCCAATGACCGTTTCCAGGACGTGGCGGTAGCAGTTGCGGAAGGCTATGGGCCGATTCCCTGCGCCAGCAGCGCGCAGGGCGGCGCCATGGGAATTCACTATGTCAACGGCGATTTTCTCAAGGATGGTGTCACCGACATCGCAAAACCGGAAGCGGTGATGTACGAGCCGATGGCCGATGGCAAGATGGCACCCGTTGCTGTCGAATATATCGCCTTCAAGGGACCAGCCGCGCTGGAAGGCCACCTGTTCAACTTCAACAGCGCACCCAATCGCTACGGTTTGGACCCGTTCTACGAATTGCACGTCTGGGCCTGGAAGCCAAATCCCACCGGCTACTTCGCTGACAACAATCTGAAAGTGTCATGCGACGCGGCGAAGGCCCAATAATCAAACGACATAGGTCGGAAATTTTGAAAGGAGAAATCTTATGACTAATACAAATAAGGGAACGTGTTTCTGCGGTTCCGTTGAATTTACGGTTACCGGAGAACCGGCTGCGATGGGCTACTGCCACTGCAGTTCCTGCCGGGAGTGGTCGGCCGGACCCGTAAACGCCTTTACGCTATGGGCGCCCGATGCGGTCAAAGTCACTAAAGGAGCGGCCAATATCGGGGTCTATCACCGGACCGACAGGAGCCTGCGAAAATGGTGCAAGACATGCGGCGGGCATCTCTTTACCGACCATCCGGGCTGGAAGCTGACCGATGTCTATGCTGCCGTCATTCCGTCGGTGAAGTTCAAGCCGGCGGTGCATGTCAATTATCAGGAGACCGTGCTACCCATGAAAGACGGCCTGCCCAAACAGAAGGATGTGCCGAAAGAAATGGGCGGTTCCGGCGTGCTATTGGCCGAATAAACCTGGATTTGAGGACTTAAACATGAGCAATGCCGAAGCCGCGGTCGAACCCAGGAATGAGTATGTCGATTTCTGGAACACCATTCTTGTTCCCAAATTCGTCCGCTGGCGCCATATCCTCGTCGATGGATTGACCCTGCATAGTGCCAAGGTCTTTCCTTCGCTCGAGGTGCATGAAGGCGATCGGGTTGTTGATGCCGGCTGCGGCTTCGGAGATACGGCGATCCAGCTTGCCCGTCTGGTGGGGCCTGCTGGATCGGTCCTTGCGGTTGACTGCTGCGACGGGTTCCTGGCGTATGGGCGGCAGGATGCAAAGGCTGCCGGCATTTCCAATGTCACTTTTCTGGAGGCGGACGTGCAGTCCTACCCCTTCAAACCGGTCCATGATTTCTGTTTCTCGCGGTTTGGCACGCAATTCTTTGAGAACCCAGTGGCGGGTTTGCGCAACATGCGCGCTACACTCAAGCCGGGCGGCACCATGACAATGGTGGTGTGGCGCGGCATCAAGGACAATCCGTGGCTCGGTCTCGCAAAAGATGTCGTATTGAAATACCTGCCACCGCCCGGTGATAACGCCTTGACCTGTGGCCCTGGCCCCTTCTCCATGGCAGACACGACGGTTGTGACCAAGCAGCTGGAAATTGCCGGCTATACAGACATCCGGTTTGAACAGGTCGATGCGGAATTGTTTGTGGGCAACGATGTCGATGATGCGGTTGCCTTTCAACTGGCGATCGGCCCTGCCGGTGAGGTCTACCGCGAGGCCGGCGCGCTGGGTGAACGGCGCCACGACGAGATTGCCGCGGCACTTAAGGCAGAACTTGCCAAGTACCAGCGCCCGAACGGGATCATCATGGATTCAAGTTCGTGGAAAGTGTCAGCACGCAATCCCGGGTAATCCGGTGACACGCGATCAGACGGCCGGTCCGCGCTTCTTGCCCGTTACCTCAATCTCGATCTTCATACGCGGATCGGCCAGTCCGGCCACAAACATGGTCGCTGCCGGGCGAACATCGCTCAGGTACTTCTTCAAAACAGGCCAGCAGGCTGGAAACTCTTCTGCTTTCGGCAAGATATAATGAACGCGGACAATGTGCTCCAGGCCAAATCCGGCCTTCTCCATGGCCGCCTTGATGTTGAGAAAGGTCTGTTCCGCCTGGGCCGCCACATCTTCTGAAATTTCCATGGTGGCGTAGTTGAAGCCCGTGGTGCCGGAGACAAAAATCCAATCGCCCTCCACTACAGCGCGGGAATAGGCCATTTCCGCTTCAAATTTTGAACCGGAGGAAATGAGCGTTCTGGTCATGCCGTCTTCTCCATCAATGCGCCACGAAGCTATTCGAAAAGATCGCCCCACTCCAGCTTGCGAACCCGCTTGTATTCCGCCTTGTCTCGGCTCGCAACGCCATGCAGGTCTAAACCGCTTTCCGTGCATAGCTTGAATTTGATTTCTGCTTTGGTTTCTTGAGGCGGCGCCAGGACGCGCGCGCCCAGCAATGGCACGGGCTGGCGTGAAACAATCATATAGCTGAACTTCTCGTCCTCAAATGGAACGCGGGCTTTCTTGGCGTGCATATGTTCGCGGCGGCGCGCAAGCCGCACTGAAAAATGGCACCAGTCGGGACCAGTCATGGGGCACGAATTCATGTGGGTGCAGGGAGCTATGAGGTGTGCGCCTTCTGCCATGAGAGCGGCGCGCACTTGAGCAATTCTCGCAAAACCTTGGGGGGTGCCGGGTTCAATGATGAGAAGCGTATTCTTGCAGGCCTGCCAAAGTGCAGCCGATGCATTTCCCGATTGAGAAAGAGGCAATTCGGCAAGGGCATAGGCGGCCACCACGAGATCAGCTGACAGTTCACGGGGCAAATTATTGATATCGCCATCCAGCGCCCTCGCCTGGCGCAGGGCCGGGTGTTCACTTTGGGCGGCAAGGCTGGATGCCAGTTCCAGAAACCGCTCGTTGTTGTCCAGAAACGTGACTGCGGAGATGTTGGGATAGCTTGCCACCACGGCCCAGGAAACGGTGCTGGGGCCGGAACCGGCGTCAAGCAGGGACAGCGGCGAAAATTTCGGATGCCTTCTGGCAAGTTCCGCCAGACAGTAAGTTACCGCCGCAAAAGTAGCGGGCAAGCGCGCTGTGAGATAGGCGCTGAAATCGAGCGCGCCGTCAGAGCGTCCGCCGCACCGGTAGCGCTCAGACATTTGAGCGGTTTTGCCAGCGAGCGAACCCGCCTGGCTCCCGGCCCGATATCTTTGAATTGCTGCATGCAGGCTGGGCGGGATGGCGTTCATCAAAGGACGGGCTTTCGGCAATTTGACAGATTGGTTACACGAATGACAAGAAACTGTCATGGCAAGTAAGGTTAAATCTTTACGGTTCAGATACTTACAAGTGGAATAAAACCCTAGATTGTTTGATGCAGGATGGCAGGTTCAGTTGGCCCTGGATTTGCAAAGGGTTCATGGCAATCAATTCTGGCCTTTGGTCTTGGGTTATTGTGGGCCTGGCCTGTCCCTTGTTGGTACAGGTTTTGCGATCTATAATGCCGATATTTTTTGACGAGCGTTTGAAAGTTTTTTAGTCAGTAAGAACAATGAGATGAAAGAATTCGGCGGCCTCCATTTTACAGTTCCTGGTGGTTTTGCGCGGCGTTCCGGGGTCTACAAACTTACGGCGGTGGTTAGTGACCCAAAGGAGGGTAGAGTGATTCCAAGGCACCATGAGTATACTGGTCAATCTTTAGGGCGTGTATTTACGTTTGCGTCAGGCGAGGAACCTGCGGACAATCCCGCAGCATCGGGCGAGCAAAACACCCCGCAGAAGTCGGCAGCCCAGGGCTCCTCTGGCCCCCTCCCAGCAAAATTTAATCCGCCCGAGAGGCCGTCAAATGGCTTGAAGTACAATGACTCGGTGCTCAGCAAAAAGGTGCTGGATGCCCTGGCGGAAGATATCGACCCGGCAAAATCGCTCGCCGATATTCGCCGCGTCCTCGTCGGCCCGACGCGGCGGCTGCATGAAGCCAGAATGGAAGAAGTCATAACAATTCTGGAAGAGTCCGACCGGGCTACCCAGCAATCCCTGATCGTGTTCGAAAGGCGCTATGCTGACCTTGTCCGCGAAGATGAAAAGCTGAAGGCGGCAACAGAAGAGGCGCACCAGAAAATCCAGGAGCAGTCCGAGGTCATGTCGGTGGAACTGCAGAAAAACATCGAGACCCAGCAACAGATGCTGTCTGAAATGTTCCTGGTGTTTGACGCACAGCTGCAAAAAATTACAACGGACCTGAACCAGAGGGTTGATGAGCTCGCGGCGAAGACTGGACAGGACAATCAGGAGCTGGGTGCCGATCTCACACGGCGTATCCAGGAACTGGCTGCAACGGCCCGCGCCGACAATGACAAGGTAGCGGCCGTCCTTGAAGCGCGGGTCACCAGATCGGAAGCGCACGCCGAAAAAGAAAACCGCCGGCACATTGAAGTGTTTGCCGACGGCTTTTCGGACATCGCCGACCGGCTTCTGGCGCTCCGCGGCATTCAGTCTAACTGAAATCAAACAGGGGCGGCATGCACTGCAATGTGCTGCCCCGTCCGCTATTCTTTGTGAGGGATGATGGGCGATGAGAGACTCGAAATCGACCGAGTTGAACTCAAGAACCCATTGATTCAATGAGATAGATAATCATCCCCGCTGGCGAATGTAGCACTCAATTGTAGCATTCGGCAACCTGGCATTGACTGTCGAACCGCCGTCGCGAGCAGCCTCTTTCAAACTGGCAACAGATAGTAATGAATTCCATATCTCCCTCACGGCTCGCGGACCCAGATGGTCTCAATCAAAGTGACCTTATGTCCGCTCCTACTTCACCTGAGGACAACTGTGAGAAATACTTCAAAGACCGAAAATGACCCGTTGCAGACATATCGGCAGCCCCTAAGTTACTTGCGGAGATAGGCTTGGAGCGCCCCAAACAGCTCACCAGTTAGGATCGCGGCCTTCCAGATCTGCGTCAAAAGCCATCGGTGGCGTGCTCTGGGTGGCCCTGTATGGCGCCACATAAGCCATTTCGAAGGCTTGCATTATGGCTTCGGATATCACTGTAACCGCAGTGCCGATACCAAGTTTCGGGAGCTCTAGGCGCAGCAGGCTCGGGCGGCGAACGGCGATTGGGGTGGTGATGATGATGTCGGTCATGGCGTCCTCCTATGGTTGCCAGAATGACAGAGGTTCCCGTTCAGGTCCTTGGCGGGGACCTGAAGAGTTCTGAATTATTCTGAAGTTCGCTTTCAGGAAGGTTTCGGTTATCGTGCCGCCCGGGTAGGGACTTGTTGAATGGACTTGCAGTTCGGGCAGTACCGGTTGAAGCGCGCAGAGCGGATGCTGCTGGGACCCGCGGGGCCGGTGGAGCTTTCGGCGCGGTCCTTTGACATTCTCGCACTGCTGTTGGGCAGGCCAGATGAGGTGATCGGCAAGAACGTGCTCTTCGATGCGGTCTGGCCCGGCCTGGTGGTGGAGGAGAACACGCTGCAAGTCCA
>CAZHCO010000040.1:0-17569 GCA_964530965.1 uncultured Aestuariivirga sp.
CAAACCAGACGCGGCCCAACATGCAGCTTTACATGCAGGCCTTCTCGACCCTCATTCCCAAAGCGGGCGAGCGCCCCCTACTCACGCCCGATCCCTTCTCTGGATTTTCGTTAGGCCTTTCCAATTGCAGGCCGAGCAGCCGGGGCTTCATTGAAATTCAGTCGGCTGATCCGCTGCAGCATCCGCGCATTGTGGCCAATGCCTATTCGACGAATGAAGATATTTCCGAGATGCTGGATGCGGTGAAATTCCTGCGGAAGATTGCGGCTCAGAAGCCTTTGGCTGAAGTGATTGAAGAAGAATTGCGGCCGGGGCGATCTTTTGTGACCGATGATGACTTGATCGCGGATATCCGCCAACGCAGCGGCACAGTCTATCATCCTTCCTGCACTTGCCTCATGGGACCTGACGCCAAAACGTCGGTGGTTGATTCACACCTACGGGTGCACGGCATTCAGAATTTACGCGTGTGTGATACTTCGGTCTTTCCCAGCCTGATCGCGGGCAATACCAATGGGCCTGCCATGATGGTAGGCTGGCGCGGGGCGGAAATAATCCTGAACGACAATAACTAAGCAAAATTGTTACTTGACACAGTCACCGCTTGCCCTCTATTTAACCTATTAGCTAAATACAAAATTGACCATGAAACCATGACAACCGACCAGCTCAGCACGACTTTTTCGGCCCTTGCCGATCCCACACGGCGGGCCATTTTGAGCCGCCTTGCATTGGGGGAAACGTCGGTTCTTGAGTTGGCCAGACCTTTCGAGATGAGCCTGCCCGCGGTTTCCAAACATCTCAAAGTTCTGGAGCATGCGGGACTCATTTCACGTGGGCGCGAGGCGCAATGGCGGCCCTGCAAACTGAAACCAGAATCGCTCAAGGCCGTTGATGGCTGGCTGGAGCACTATCGCCACTTCTGGGACGAACCTTTGGATCGCCTCGAAGATTATCTGCGCGACATTCAAGCAAAGGGAAAAAAGGAGAAGAAAAATGGCAATGGCAAAAAGTGAAGCCAAACAGGTGGGAGAATTTGAATTCGTCATCTCGCGGGTGTTCGATGCGCCGCGGGACCTGGTGTGGAAAGCCTGGACCGAGCCGGACCGCCTTCTCAAATGGTGGGGGCCAAGGGACTTCGAGATTCTCTCCACCAAAGTCGATCTCCGTGTCGGCGGGATTTTTCTCTATCACCTAAGGTCACCGGAAGGATTGGAGATCTGGGGCAAATTCGTTTATCGCGAAATTTCGCCGCCGATGAAACTGGTTTACATCAATTCATTTTCCGATCCCGCAGGCGGCACGACGCGCGCGCCTTTTTTTGACGGGAAATGGCCCCTGCAAATTCTGAGCATGGTTACACTTGCCGCAGAAGGCAAGAAGACCAAAGTTACGATCAATTGGGTTCCCTATTCCGCAACCGAAATTGAGCGCAAGACCTTTGAAGATGCGGCAAGCTCGATGCAACAGGGCTGGACAGGGACGCTGGACAATCTCACGGATTACCTGGCAGCATTATAGTCTGGCGATGAGCGCCGCGATGTTGTCCTCGACTATTGAGTCACAATGCAGCGGCGTTCCTTGCCGGTGTGAGAATTGTAGGTGCCGGTATCCGGGTTGAAAGATTTGTACTTCGCTGCACAATATTCATTCCACGCCTCAGTGCCTGGCTCCAGCTTTAGCTTCGCCTTTACGACTGCTGCTGCTTCTTCGGAAGTTTCCGGCGCAGCCAGGGGCACTGCCGCCTGTTTCTGCAGGGCCTTCTTGGGAGCGGCCACTGGGGCTGCCGCCGTGTACTGGTTCATGCAGTCATTGAAGGCGTTGCGATAGGATATTTGCCACAGGTCGACATCAGTGGTGCGGCCATCGGCGAAGTCCTTGGCGAACATTTCACAATAGGTCTGGCTGCTGGCTGAGGCCTGTACGGTAAAAGCAAATGAGGCAAGCACGGCTAACGCGGACATCCCAATCATACGCATACTGACGTTCCTTCTGGGATCCAAACCTGCCCAGTTTTCGGGCTCAATTGTGGCAGGTCCGGGGCAAGCACTTATCGTGATTGGTCCAGATTTTCCAGAATGTTGCGTCCAGCTGCCACGGCGGTTGAGAAGCAGGCCTCGAGCAAATAGCCCCCTGTTGGGGCCTCCCAATCCAGCATTTCGCCAACGGCATAGCAGTTAGGGAACTTGAGAAACTGGAAGTTCTGGTCAAGCTCTGAGCGGGCGACGCCGCCTGCCGATGAAATGGCCCTGGCGATGCCGGCCGGGCGCAGGATATTTACGGCGACGTCCTTGATGCCTTCCGCCGTTATGGGGGTTTTGGTTTCATGTAACAGCGAAATGGCAACGGGTGAGAGACCAACGGTTTTGCGCAGGTAAGTTGAGAGGCTTTCCTTGCCGCGCGGTTTTGCCAATTTTTCAGTGAGGCTTGCTGCTGTCACATCGGGGCGGAGATCAATTTGCAGGGGCTGGCCCGGGGCCTCACGCATGAACCGCGAGAGGGCGTAGATGGCGCCGCCTTCGATGCCTTCCTGCGAGATCATCAGTTCACCATGCACCTTATTGTTGGCATAGGTGAGGGCAACATTTTTGACTGGGGTGCCCGCGAAACGGTTGCGAAACAAGGGCGTCCAGTTCACCAGGAAGCGGCTGTTGGAAGGCTTGAAGCCGTTCACCCGAAGCCCTGCAGCTCGGAGCGCCGGCACCCAGGCGGCATCGGATCCCAAATGGGGCCAGCTTGCGCCACCCATGGCAAGGATCGTCGGTGTGCCGTCAAAGCCCTGCCAGCGCTCGCGGGTTTTTAGAGTTACGCCTAGGCTTTCCAAACGGCGCAGCCAGGCGCGGAGCAACGGCGAGGCCTTCATCTGCTTTGGGAACACGCGGCCTGAGCTGCCCACAAAAGTTTCAATGCCAAGACCATGGCACCATTCGATCAGTGCCTGTGGCGGGAAAGCGCGGATTGCAGGTTCCAGAAAGTCCTTTGCGTCGCCATAGCGCGTGAGAAAAATTTCCAGGTCTTCCGAATGGGTGAGGTTCAGGCCGCCCCTGCCCGCCAGCAGAAACTTGCGCGCTGGCGCTGGCATATGGTCAAGGATGGTGACTTCAACACCGCCCTTGGCCAATACTTCCGCAGCCATCAGGCCCGAAGGGCCTGCGCCGATGACCGAGACTTTATGCTGCTTCACGGCGCAACGGCTGGCACATGCAGTGAACGCCACCACCGGCTTGGGTGAACATTGTCATGTCGGGATCGTAGACCTTGAAACCAGCGGCGCGCATTTTTGAATTCAGGTCGGTTGCCTTCAGGGTTGACAGCACGCGGTCATTTCCTAGGGGCACGACGTTGCAACCCAGAGACATGGTTTCCTTGAAGGAGGCCGGGATGATTTCGATTTTCTTCTGCTTCAACCATTGAATGATATCGTCCTCAGTTGTTTCGAGGCACACGGCGGCGCAGTTTTCGTTCAGCATGCAGACCATGAGATCGATGTGGACATAGAACGGGTCAATGGGGGCAAATTTGATTTCCCAGCCTTCCTTGATGAACCACTCGGCGGCCTGGCGCGCGGCCACTTCTTCCGAGCGGTGGTCGGTGTAGCCCACCAGCGCCACCCCTGATCTGATGGTGTTGAAGTCGCCGCCTTCGAAATTTCCGGCGGAGATCATGTCGTAAATCGGAATATCATTTTCGAGGTAAAAGCGCAGGGCTGCGGCGTATTCGCCGCGGCGGCGCGGGTTGGCCAATTGGCAGATGACTGCGCCATAGGGCGACATGAAAGAACTGTCGCGGGCATAGACCTGATAGGGATTGTTCATGTCGAGCGGCAGGAAATGGGTGGTCACGCCCGCATCATGATAGGCATCCACCATTTCGCGGTGCTGGCGCATGGCCACCTGCTTGTCGAACTTGTAGCCCTTGCGCAGGGTATCGCGCACGAGTGAAGACCAGTGGGCGTTTTCCAGGCCCATCCAGCGGAAGCTTTCGGCAGGGCCGAGCAACACATCACGAAGAGGTCCGGTCTCCGATTTCAGATACCATTTTGTCATCTCAGGGGTTTTGCCTCCCTCAAGGCGGGTGCGAAGCGGGGTGGGTTTGCCGTACAACATATACTGACTCCTTGGTCGAATGGGCACACCCTATAGCCGGGGAAAGGCGGCAACGGAATACCGTGAGGGGAATGGAGACCCGCAGCCAACGCTGGCGTCCCTAGCGTGCTTTCCGCTCAGGTGGAATCACCTGAGCGATAAGAAATCGCGCCAGGCGTTATGCTGGAGCATGTTCTTGTCGGCAAAGTCGCGTAACTTTGCCGGAACATGCTCTAAGCTGCCTTCCACTTGATCGAGCATCCCATGGATGAAATTTGCTCGCGGGGGCCTTCTCCCGTTTCGGCAACAAGCTTCATGGCTTCGAAAAGTTCGCGCCGGGCATTCGGCACAAGTGCGGTTTTCGATTCATCAAGCCGTCCACGGTATTGCAACTCCAGCTTACCGTTGAAACCGAAAAAGTCCGGCGTGCAGACTGCATCATAGGCGCGGGCCACTTCCTGAGTGGCATCGTGCAGATATGGAAAGGCGAAGCCATGCTGCCGGGCGAAGATTTTCATATTGTCGAAGCTGTCTTCGGGATGGCTCATTGCATCGTTGGCGCAGATTGCAATGGTGGCGATGCCAAGACCTTGGAACTCAACGGCATCGCACACCAGCCGCCCGGCAATGGTTTTCACATAGGGGCAATGGTTGCAGATGAAGGCTATGAGCGTGCCTTTAGACCCGCGAAGGTTTTCCAGTGCATGAATTTTGCCGTCGACTCCAGGCAGGTTGAATTCCGGTGCCTTCCAGCCGAAATCGCAGAGTGGTGGAAGTGCTGCCATGCGTTTTCCTCAGTACGGGAGATCAAAATATTCGGCTGATGTCATGGCATAGATATCGACATCTTCAATGCGCCCGTCGCCCACGGCGTAGCCTGCCACGCGTTTTTCGTGGACCATGCCGATGCGGCGCGCAAGCTTTGCCGAAGCGGAATTTGCCCGCATGACCTTGCACCAGACGCTTTTCGCCTTCAGGCGCTCAAAGCTGAGGCCGAGCAACGCTGTGCCAATTTCAGTACCAAAGCCACAACTCCACATGGCGGGGTGGACGCCCCATCCCAATTCGATGGTGCGGTCACGCTGCATGATCATGAAGCCGTCGCCTATGGCTTCACCGGACGAGCGCTCTTCGGCCGCGAGATGGAATACATTGCGGCGGTCATCGCCCTGGCGCGCAACGGAGCGCAGCACAAATGCCGCGACTTCAGCATCGCTGCGCAGGCGCATCGCTGTGTAGCGCTGGTAACGCGGCTGGGTCATGAAACCGGAAAAGGCCTTGGCGTCATAGGACTCGATCTCGCGCACAATAAGACTTGGCGTGTCGGCGAGAGGCAGGATGGTGAGCGATTTCATGACGGGCACATACTAACTACAAATCTTGAATCTTGAATAGTGCCGAGTTTCGTGAGGGCCTTGCACTGAAAGGTTGTACTGGTGCCTGCGAATCAGGCATACTGGGCAAAGTTAAATTTGGTCTGGGGGACTGAATGACGGCGAACAAGTTCATCGCGGAAGCGATTGGGACATTTACGTTGGTGTCCGCTGTTCTGGGTGCTGCCCTTATTTCGGGTAATGCGGCGGGGCTGGGCGTAGCTTTAGCTGTTGGCATCGCTGTCATGAGCATGGCCTATGCGATGGGACCAATCTCCGGTGGTCATTTCAATCCCGCCGTCACTCTTGGCCTTGTTGCGGCTGGCCGGTTCGAGAAATCCCAGGTCATTGGCTATTGGAGCGCACAGATCGCTGGCGGTGTTGTCTCGGCCTTGTTCTTTGCCTTTATCCTTTCGAGCAAAGGGGCACTGCCGCCGGGCTTTGCTGCAAATGGCTATGATGCACATTCGCCTGCTGGCTATCCCTTGATTGCGGCACTGGCCATGGAAATCGTGCAAACCGGCCTGTTTGTACTTCTCATTTGTCGCGTCACGCGCGGGAATGGCGCTGGCAACCTAGCGCCCGTGGCCATCGGCCTTACTCTTTGTCTCATGCATATCATGAGCATTCCGGTGGCCAATACGTCGCTTAATCCGGCGCGTTCCATTGCCTCGGCGGTTATTGAAGGCGGCTGGGCATGGCAGCAGCTTTGGCTCTTTATTCTGGCACCTCTTGTGGGTGGCGTTATTGGTGGTGCGACCGACAAGTTTCTCGGTGAAGTTTAGTAACCTCCCAAGCGTAACAAACTGAAAGGGCGGGCCTTAAGCCCGCCCTTTTTTTTGGGATTTACCCCTTTCTTGCAAGTCATTTGACTTTAACTGGAAAAGCCCTATTTTCCGGCTCAATCAGCGCGCCCCCGGATGTGGCGAAACGGCCCCGGGCGCTCATCCATTTTTAATCGCCAGAACGGTCTTTCAATCCTCGATGAATTTTACTGAACTCGGACTAAGTCCCAAAGTACTCGAAGCTATTACAGCTGCCGGATATACCGCCCCTACGACAATCCAAGCGGAAGCCATTCCCCATGCCTTGCAGCGCAAGGATGTGCTTGGGCTTGCCCAAACCGGATCGGGGAAAACGGCGGCCTTTGTGCTGCCCATGTTAACCCTGCTGGAAAAGGGCCGCGCCAAGGCCCGCATGCCACGCACGTTGATTTTGGAACCAACGCGCGAACTGGCGGCGCAGGTGCATGAGGCGTTTGAAACCCTGGGCAAGCAGCACAAGCTTACGGTTGCCCTGCTTATCGGTGGCGTGGCCTTCGAGCCGCAGGCCGCCAAGATCAATCGCGGCGCGGATGTGGTGATTGCCACACCGGGACGCCTGCTTGATCACATGGAACGCGGCGGGCTGTTGCTTACCGGCATTGAGATGCTGGTGATCGACGAGGCTGACCGCATGCTGGACATGGGCTTCATTCCGGATATCGAGAAAATCTGCAAACTCCTGCCCTTCACGCGGCAAACCCTGTTTTTCTCGGCCACTATGCCGCCCGAAATTCAGCGGCTCACAACGCAGTTCCTGCATAACCCCATTCGTATTGAAGCCAGTGCGCCAAGTTCTTCGCCGGCGAGCATTGAACAGCGCCTGGTGAAAGTTCCCCATGATCCCGCGCAGAAGCGCGATGCGCTGCGCATTCTTTTGCGCACGCAAACCAACGTGAAGAACGGCATTGTGTTTGCCAATCGCAAGACCACGGTGGCGCTGCTTGAAAAATCATTGAAGCGGCACGGCTTCAGCGCGGGGGCGCTGCATGGCGATATGGATCAATCGGCACGGTTGAAAATGCTGGCGGCCTTCCGCAATAATGAAGTGACTTATCTTATTGCCTCTGACGTGGCAGCGCGCGGACTTGATATTCCGGAAGTGAGTCATGTTTTTAATTTTGATGTGCCCATTCACGCGGAAGATTACGTGCACCGGGTTGGGCGCACGGGCCGCGCAGGGCGTGAGGGCCATGCCTTCACCATGGTTACGCGCGAGGAAGCAAAGCATCTGCGGGCCATCGAAGCTCTGATCAAAAAGGATATTGAATATTTTGATATTGGATCGGTGGCAGAGAGCGCTGAGGCCCCTGCAAGAGAACACCGTTCGCCGCGCGGCGCCAAGAAGCCTGGGCATCACAGGGAACACAAGGAAAAGCCTGTAGCTGAAAAATCGGTGTTTGTGGCAAAGCCCGAAGCCGTGAGACCGCCGCGCCACACGCCGCCTGAACAGCGCAGGGCAAGGCTCGAGCGGGAACTTGAAGACGCGCCGGAATCGGGCGGCTTCCACAAGGGCAATATGCCGGCGTTCCTGCTGCGGAAATGACTTTCAGACCAGCCAAATCCGGCCGTAGGGCGGGACCTGCAGCTGGTCTTTCGGCGTCAGCACTTTTGCGTCACTCAGGGCATCGTGAAATTTCTCTATTCCGTGGCCGCGCGCGAAGGCGGCAGGCAAATTTTGCCATAGCTCACTGAAGTTGAAGATGCCAAGCAACGATCCCTCATCGCTAGTACGCAGGAATGCGAAGATCGCGGGATTTGGCGGTTCGAGAATTTTTGTCGGGTTGCTGGCGGCGAGTTGGCCGAGGGCCTTTCTGCGGCGGATGATGTGTTTCGTTCCCTCAAGTATTTTCGATTGCGTTTCGCCCGGCGCAGCCCAGTTCATTTTGGGGCGGTGCATCCAGCGATTGTCATGGGCGTGGGCGGGTTCTACGGCAAAATCATAGTCATTGGTCAGGCCGATTTCATCGCCCATGTAGAGCAAGGGCAGGCCGCCGAACGAGGCAATCAGCGCCATACCCAGGAGCAGGCGGTCAATGGCCGTGAAGATTGCCTGCTCCTGACCAGTTTCAAGTGCCTGTTCCAATCCGGCGAGGCTGGCGAAAGTGCCGCTGTTGCGCCGGTCGCCGGTTTCGGCGTTTTCCTGGAATATGCCGCCGCGGGCAAATGACCCCGGATGTTTGCCGGAATAGAAATCGGCCAGGAATTTGCGATGGCCGGGACCCGATACATGGGGAATGGCTGAACCATCCTCCTCCGTGATCGCCCAGCCGATATCATCATGGCAGCGGATATAGGTTGCCCAGCAGGCGTTTCGGAAATTCTCCGGGAAGTGCGTTTTGAGCGTGTAGGTCATGAGGTCGGTCTTGCGGCTGGCGAGCGACGACCAGAAATGCACCATGAGATTGTTGTGATAGGCGAGATTGGCCTCCCTGCCCCGATGCTTGCCCACGCCGAGATAGGGCACGAGATTGCGCGGCGCCACGATGGCTTCAGCTTTGTGAATGAGGGCAGGTGCGGCGATGCGCGTGGCCGCGCGAACGGCTTGGAGGAGGTCATGGACCTGTGGAAGGTTCTGGCAATTGGTGCCGAGTTCCTTCCACATGAAGGCCACGGCATCGAGACGCAGGCAATCCACGCCCGTGTTGGCGAGGTTCAGCATGATGTCGACGATTTCGAGGAACACGTGGGGGTTTGCCCAATTCAGGTCCCACTGGTGTTCATTGAAGGTGGTCCAGACGTATTTTCCGAAATCTTTGTAGTATGTGAAATTTCCCGGTGCATCGTTGGGGAAGACTTCGACGAGGGTCTTCTCGAAAGCGAGCGTTTGCTGCTTGTTGTCAAACATGTGGTAATAAGCTTGATATTTCGCGTCGCCCGCGCGCGCCTTTGTGGCCCACTCGTGCTCTTTCGCCGTGTGATTGAGCACGAGATCAACGCAAACACTAATGCCGTGGTGGCGCAGCGTCTTGGCCACCTTCTCAAAATCGGTCATCGTGCCAAGTTGCGGATTGATGGCACGATAGTCCATCACGGAATAGCCGCCGTCATTGTTACCGGGTCTTGGTTTCAGACAGGGCATGAAATGAACGTAGGTGACGCCGAGTCTGTCGAGATAATCGATATGTTCAAGCACACCTTTGAAATTCCCGGCGAAGCGGTCGACGTAGAAAACATAGCCGACCATGTTTTCCGAGAGGAACCAGTCAGGCTGCAAATCTCTTTGCAGGTCGAGGACTTTTAATTCGGCCGGACGCTCAGCCCAGCGGGCCAGCAGAAGCTCCTTTAACCTTTTCTCGAATTCTGGGTTCGCGCCATAGAGCAATTGCAATGGCTGGAAGAGATCAGCGTGGCTGCGCTGCCAGCGAAGGTCAAAAAGACGTTGATCTGTAGGAGGTAAGGCCATGCTAAAAAACCTGGTTCCGATGCCTTCGGAATGCCACAACTGAGGAAATTTGCCAGCCTATTTCTTGGGCTCCTTTTTTGCCGCGGCTTTCAGCGCCACGCCGTAGGCCAAGCGGCACCAGTGGGCCATTTCATCGGAGTCATCGAGACAGCGTTCGGGAATGCGCCAATAAGCCATTTCCATCAACTTTCCGCCTCTGGACGTGTAGGTGAACTGGGAAAGGTTTTCGGCAACAAACGCCGCTTTGGTCGTATCGTCGGCCTTGAGATAGAGCACTTCATCATCAATAAGCGCGAACATCAGGCCATTGCGGATAACGCCTGCGCCGCCGAACATTGCACGGATGGTGACGGGGCCGAAGCCCGCCATTTGTTCGATGAGAAATTCCTTGAAGCTGGCGCTGACGCTCAAGCGGTTGCCTCAGCCTGTTTCAGCTGAACGCTTTCGCCACAGCCGCAGGCCGAGGTTTGATTGGGGTTGTTAAAGGTGAAGCCGGACTTCAGTGCCGAGGTCTGATAATCCATTTCGGTGCCGAGCAGGAACAGAATGGCCTTGGGGTCTATCAGAACCTTTACGCCCTTTTCCTCAATCACCTCATCGAAGGGCTTGGCTTCGGTGGCCCAATCCATGGTGTATTCCATGCCGGCGCAACCGCCGTTTTTCACACCGACGCGGAGGCCCAAAACGGGCGTATCGGATCTGGCGATGATTGCGTGCACGCGCGCAGCTGCAGCATCGGTGAGGGTCATCACTTTCGGGCGTGGACGTTGCGTTGCCTGGGCCATGTTTGTCACCTTACCACATATTCATTGCGACGCGCGCTTCATCGGACATGCGGCTATGATCCCAGGGCGGATCGAACACCAGGGTTGCCTTGGCGCTGGCGACGCCCGGCACTGCGGACACCGCGTTTTCGACCCAGCCCGGCATATCGCCCGCCACCGGGCAGCCCGGGGCGGTTAGGGTCATGTCGATGGCCACGTTCCTGTCATCGTCGATATCAACCTTGTAGATGAGGCCCAGCTCATAGATATCAACGGGAATTTCGGGGTCGTAGACGGTCTTGAGGGCCGACACGATGTCATCGGTCATGCGGGCCAGTTCATCGGCCGGGATGGCGGAGGGGTTGGGCGCGTTGTCTAAAGCGGTTTCTGTCACAGGAATATCCTTTGTGCAGAGATAAGGGCTTCGGCCAATTTATCAACTTCCTGGCGGGTGTTGTACATGGCGAATGAGGCGCGGCAGGTGGCAGTGACGCCAAACCTCTGGAGGAGTGGCTGGGTGCAGTGGGTGCCGGCGCGCACGGCGACGCCTGACCGGTCGATGACAGTTGCCACGTCATGGGCGTGGGCCCCGTTCATGTTGAAGGAGACAATGGCGCCCTTGTTCCTGGCGCGGCCAAAGATGCGGAGCGAATTGATTTCGGACAGGCGCTGGGTGGCATAGTCTCGCAGTGTTGCTTCGTGGGCGGCAATGTTATCGAGGCCGACGCTCGTCATGTAGTCCAAGGCGGCGCCGAGGCCTATGGCCTGGACGATGGCTGGCGTTCCTGCCTCAAAGCGATGGGGCGGATTGTTGTAGGTAATGCCTTCGGTGGTGACTTCATTGATCATCTCGCCGCCGCCCTGATAAGGCGGCATGCGGTCCAGGTGTTCGGCCTTGCCATAGAGAACGCCGATGCCGGTGGGGCCGTAGGTCTTGTGGCCGGTAAAGACATAGAAATCCGCATCGAGCGCCTGCACGTCGACGGCCATGTGAACCGCCGCCTGGCTGCCATCAACAAGCACGGGAATGCCGCGTGCATGGGCGAGCTTGATGACTTCCTTGATGGGAACGATGGTGCCCAGCGCGTTAGACATGTGGGTGATGGCCACGATCTTGGTGCGCGGGCTGAGCAGCTTTTCAAATTCATCAATAAGGAAATTGCCATCGTCATCGATGGGTGCCCACTTGATCACGGCTCCACGCCGCTCGCGATGGAAATGCCACGGCACAATGTTGGAGTGATGCTCCATGATGGAGAGAACAATCTCATCACCCTCGTTGATGACGAGGCCGCCAAAACTCTGGGCGACGAGATTGATGGCTTCGGTGGCATTTCGGGTGAAGATCAATTGATCCTTGGACGGCGCATTGAGGAAACGGCGTACGCTTTCACGGGCATCTTCAAAACTCTGCGTCGCCGCATTGGAGAGAAAGTGGAGGCCGCGATGCACGTTGGCGTATTCTTCCGTGTAGCTCGTCATTATTGCATCAAGCACGGGCTTGGGCTTTTGCGCCGAGGCGGCATTATCAAGATAAACCAAGGGCTTGCCATAGACCTCACGGGAGAGGATGGGGAAGTCCTTGCGGATTTTACCTACATCAAACACGGCCACTCCGGTGTTGCGTCAACCATTTGCGGGAAAATTTCACCAGCGCTTCTTTGATGCCCTCATGGGCGATGACGTCGAAGGCTTCGCCGACGAAAGCGGCGATGAGCAATGACTTGGCATCGCTTGCTGAAATGCCGCGCGACATCAGGTAGAACAAATGATCGTGGTTCAGATCACCAGCTGTTGCGCCGTGGCCGCAGACGACATCATCGGCGAAGATTTCAAGCTCGGGCTTGGCATCAAACTCGGCGGTTTCAGACAGCAGAAGCGCGTGGCTGGATTGTTTGCCATCGGTCTTCTGCGCGTCCCTTTGGACGATGACCTTGCCCTGAAAAATTCCGCGCGCATGGTCGTCCATTACACATTTGAAGAGTTCGCGGCTGGTGCATTGGGGCACCTGGTGGTCGATCACGAGGCGCGTGTCGGCGTGTTGTTTGCCGCCCAGTATGAAGGCGCCGGAAATCTTGGCGTCTGTCCCCTGCCCCTTGAATTCAACGGTGCCGTTCTGGCGGTTTGTTTTGGCACCCGAGGTCAAGGTGAAATCATTGAGCACAGTGTTTTTTGAAAGGGTAAAGTGGGCGTGGCTAAGGTGAATTGCTTCGGTGGCTTCAAGCTCCACCTTAATGCGGTCGAGCCGGGCGTCGTCGCCAACGCTGATTTCAGTGACGGAATTGTTGAGATAAGCCCCTTCACCCAAATGGGTTTCGATAAGAGTTGCCGAAGCGCCCTGCTCAATTTCGATCACATTGCGGGTGGCAACGGTGCGGGGATCGGCGTTCGTTGAGATGAAGAGGAGTTCAATCGGAGTATCCGCCGTGCCTGAAATTTTCAGGCGCGCGCCATCGGTGGCGAAAGCGACATTCATGTTGATGACGGGTTCGTCGATGTTCACGCGCGACATCACGGGCACATTCTTCAATTGCGAATGTTCTGCTGAATAATGCCCGTTGACGAAAACCATGCGGGCGCCCGCAACTTTTGCAAACGGCGAAGACTTCAACAAACGTTCGACATCTTTCGCGGAAGCTACAACGGCCTGGCGTGGCGGATAGGGCCTATCAATGAGTTGGCGCAGATCGGTCCAACGCCAGTCCTCCATCTTGCGATGGGGGAGCGACAGGCCGTAGTTCAATTCGGCGGCAGTTTTTGGGACGATGACGTTCACGCCGCCTCGCTTTCAAATTCCGCGTAGCCCCTGGATTCGAGTTCGAGCGCCAATGACTTGCCGCCGGATTTCACTATGCGACCCTTGGACAGCACATGAACGTGATCCGGCACGATGTAATCGAGCAGGCGCTGATAATGGGTGATCACGATCATGGCGCGATCGGACGAACGCAAGCTATTTACGCCATCGGCCACTACGCGCATTGCATCGATGTCGAGGCCGGAGTCGGTTTCATCGAGCACGCACAAGGCAGGTTCAAGGACCGCCATCTGGAGAATTTCAGCGCGCTTCTTTTCGCCGCCGGAGAAGCCGACATTCACCGGGCGCTTCAACATGTCCGGACTGATGTTCAGCCTGGCGGCGCGTTCTTTCACGTAACGCATGAAATCAGGCGTGGTCATTTCCTTTTCGCCGCGGGCTTTCTTCTGGGAGTTCAACGCCACTTTGAGGAACTGCATGGTGGCAACCCCTGGTATTTCAATGGGGTATTGGAAGGCGAGGAACACGCCCTTGGAAGCACGCACATCGGGTGCCATGGCCAGCAGGTCCTCGCCCTTGTAGGTGACGGAACCCTCGGTCACTTGATAACCTTCGCGGCCTGACAAAACATAGGAGAGCGTGGATTTGCCGGAACCATTCGGACCCATGATGGCATGCACTTCACCGGCCTTCACCGTGAGATTGAGCCCATTGATGATGACGCGATCTTCATCGGCGAGTTTGACGTGCAGGTTTTTAATTTCGAGCATTTTTTATTTTTCTCTTTTTCAGTTCGTCATTCCGGCGAAAGCCGGAATCCTGAATGGTGTTTGTGGGATTCCGGCTTTCGCCGGAATGACGGTGTTGGGGATGTGATCATCCGACAGACCCCTCAAGGGAAATGCCGATGAGCTTCTGGGTTTCGGCCATGAATTCCATGGGGAGTTGTTGGAGCACGTCGCGGACAAAACCGTTAACGATGAGGGCCACGGCTTCTTCCTGGTTGAGGCCGCGCGACATACAGTAGAACATCTGGTCATCGGAGATTTTCGATGTTGTGGCTTCATGCTCAAATTGAGCCGTTGAAGTTTTGGATTCGATGTAGGGCACGGTGTGGGCGCCGCATTTGTCGCCGATGAGCAGCGAATCGCACTGGGTGAAGTTCCGCGCGTTCAATGCCTTGCGATGGGCAGAGACAAGGCCGCGATAGGTGTTGTCGCTGCGGCCTGCGGCGATGCCTTTGGAGATGATGCGGCTTGAGGTGTTCTTGCCCAAGTGAATCATCTTGGTGCCGGAATCAACCTGCTGCCTGCCATTGGAAATGGCAATGGAATAGAATTCACCGCGCGAATTGTCGCCGCGCAGAATGCAGCTCGGATATTTCCAGGTGATGGCGGAACCGGTTTCGACCTGGGTCCAGGAAATCTTGGCGCCCCTGCCCCGGCAATCGCCGCGCTTGGTCACGAAGTTATAGACGCCGCCATTTCCTTCCGCGTCACCGGGATACCAGTTCTGCACCGTTGAGTATTTGATCTCGGCATCGTCAAGGGCGATCAATTCAACGACGGCGGCATGGAGCTGGTTTTCCTCGCGCATAGGCGCGGTGCAGCCTTCGAGATAGGACACGTAGGAACCCTTGTCGGCGATGATCAGGGTGCGTTCAAATTGTCCGGTGTTCTTGGCATTCATGCGGAAATAGGTGGAGAGCTCCATGGGGCAGCGCGTGTTGGGCGGCACATAGACAAATGAGCCATCGGAGAACACCGCTGAGTTCAAGGCCGCATAGAAGTTGTCGCCTTGCGGGACGACGGAGCCCAGATACTGCTTCACCAGATCAGGATGCTCGCGCAGCGCTTCCGAGATGGAACAAAAAATCACGCCAGCTTTTGCAAGTTCGGCCTTGAAGGTGGTGACCACGGAAACGCTATCGAACACGGCATCAATGGCCACGCGGCCTGCAACGACTTCATTGCCTTCATCATCGAGCGTGCTTTTCTCGCCTTGCTTGCGAACGCCTGCCAGAATTTCCTGTTCCTTCAATGGAATGCCGAGCTTGGCATAGGTTTCCAGCAGCTTTGGATCAATTTCATCAAGGCTTTTTGGCATCGCCATGCTTTTCGGCGCGGCATAGTAATAGAGGTCCTGGAAATCAATTTTTGGAAATGAAACACGGGCCCAGGCGGGCTCGTCCATCTGCTGCCAGCGGCGATAGGCCTCCAGCCGCCACTCCAGCATCCAGGCGGGCTCGCCCTTTTTGTCGGAAATGAATTTGACGATGCCTTCGTTCAAACCTTTGGGCGCATAGTCGGTTTCAATATCGGAGGTGAAACCGTATTTGTATTTATCGACTTCGATATCTTTAACGAGTTCGATGGTGTCGAGGTCTGCCATGTTATGCCGCCGCTTTTTCTTTGTGGCGCGCCAGAAGGCTGCGCCAGACTGTGATGAAATGTTCGATGTGTTCTGATGTAGTGTTCCAGCCGAGGCTCACGCGAATGGCACCCTTTGCCAATTCGGGGGCAACGCCCATGGCGGTCAGCACATGGGATTTTGTCACCTTGCCGGAGGAACAGGCCGAGCCCGACGAAACCGCAATGCCTTCAAGGTCAAAATTCATGAGAAGAGTTTCAGCGCTCATGCCCGGCTGGGAAAAATAAGTCGTGTTGGGAAGCCTTGGGGCCCCACCACCAAAGATCACGGCACTTTCAAGTGCTTTCTCAAGCTGATCGCGCAAGACTTTGATACTCAAGTGATTTTCTTTTGCAACGGCGGCAAATCCGGCGATGCCTACGAGATTTTCTGTTCCTGCCCTGCGGCGAAGTTCCTGGCCGCCGCCGTGAACCAGTGGTTCCAATGGCAAACCATCACGGACCACCAACGCACCTATGGCGGTCGGCCCGCCAACTTTATGGGCGGCGATGGTCATCATATCCACGCCGAGAAGTCCGAAGTTGACGGGCATTTTGCCGAGGGCCTGCACCGCATCCGTATGCACCAGCGCGCCATAGGCTTGGGCAAGCGCTACGATTTCACGAATGGGCTGAATGACGCCCGTTTCATTGTTGGCAAGCATGACACTGACGAGCGCCTTCGGACCTTCGAGCAGTTTGGATAATGTTTCGAGATCAACAACGCCTTCCGCCGAGACGGGGAAATAGGTCACTGGCTTTCCGGAGGCTTTTGCGGATTCAATTACGGCAGGATGTTCAATGGCGGAAATCAGCAGCCGCTCAACGGGTGCGCTCTTGATTGCCACGTTATTGGCTTCCGATCCGCCGGAAGTGAATATGATCATCGGCGCAATAACACCGAGTTCGCGGGCGATTGCTTCACGCGAGTCGTCAAGAAGCTTTCGCGCTGAACGGCCTTCGCGATGAACGGAAGAGGCGTTGCCGTCCACGTCCATGGCCGCCCGCATGGCTTCCTTTACGACGGGGCGCAGAGGGCTGGTGGCGTTATGGTCGAGGTAGGTTCTCATTCGGCCGGCCTCACATAGCGATCCTTGGCCTGCTTAATCGTGGCGGACAATGCGAGGTTCCGTTTCTCAACGACATCCTCAAGCGTGATGGAACCCAAGAAATACATCATCTGGCGCCCGAGCGAGGACCAGAGATCATGGGCAGAACATTGTTCGCCTTTCACGCAGCCATCCACGGCGTCGCCTGAGCAGCGGGTGAAGCGCAGTTCCTCATCAACCGCCAGAATAATATCGGCAACCGCGATTTCAGCGGCATCGCGCGCGAGCTTGTAACCGCCGCCGGGGCCCCTGGCGCTTTCAACCAGATTTTCGCGGCGAAGCTTGCTGAAGAGCTGTTCCAGGTATTCCTGGCTGATGTCCTGGCGCTCGGCGATTTCCGACAGAGAAACGGGGTTACCAGCCGAGTGCTGACCGATATCGATCATCGCCATGACGGCATAGCGGCCCTTGGTGCTCATTTTCATCTGCTTTTTCCTTCGTCCGATGCACGAAAAGCTTGCTTTTTGCCCCCCGTGCCGTGCTAAAGCCCTTGCAACTTGCCGGGGCTAGGAAGCGACCGCTTTCTTGAACCATTCTAAAGAACAGATATAGAAAACCCGACTTCACGAGTCAACTATTGCATGGTGGTTCAGTGGAAGAATTAAGACGGGTGAAAACAGTGAAACGGACCCCAAGGGATGCCTGAAGTCATATTTAACGGCCCAGCCGGTCGCATTGAAGCCCGTTATCACCACGCCAAGCCCGCAGGTTCGCCCATAGCAATTTTGCTGCATCCCCATCCCGCCTTTGGGGGCACGATGAACAACCCCATTGTGCATTCGCTTTACCAGACCTTTGTGAGCCGCGGATTCTCGGTTTTACGCTTTAATTTCAGAGGTGTAGGC
>CAZHCO010000041.1:0-21076 GCA_964530965.1 uncultured Aestuariivirga sp.
GCCGTTCAGGCCACTGCCAAAGAAATGAGAGGAGCTTAACATGCCACTCGACACCCATTTTACCAATCAGAAATTCAAGGTCGTCGGCACAAGGCCATTGCGCCCCGATGGCATCGACAAGGTCACCGGCCGCGCCAAATACGGCGCTGACTATAATGCGCCGGGCCAGCTCATAGCCCTCGTGCTCCGCTCGCCCCATGCCCATGCCCGCATCAAGAGCATCGACACCTCAAAGGCTGAAAAACTGGCGGGCGTAAAAGCCGTCATCACCAGCGCTGATCTGCCTGATCTCACCGGCGATGACCGCGGCATGCGCGACATTCTGGAAAACTGCATGGCGCGCAAGAAGGCCCTTTACGATGGCCACGCCGTTGCAGCCGTTGCCGCCATTGATCAAGCCACCGCCCGCAAGGCGCTCAAGCTCATCAAGGTTGACTACGAAGTGCTGCCCCATGTCACCGATCTGGATGAAGCATTGAAGCCATCGGCCCCCGTCATTCACAAGGATATTTTCACCGAAGGCGTTGAACCCAAACCGACCAAGCCCTCCAACAACAACCGCCGCTCCGAATTTGGCCATGGCGATATTGAGGAGGGCTTCCGGCAAGCCGATATCATTGTCGAGCGCACCTTCAAGACCGAGCAAACCCACCAGGGTTATATCGAGCCCCATTCCTGTGTTGCCAATGTCAGCCCCGATGGTCAGGGCGAGTTGTGGGTCTGCACCCAGGGCCACTTCATCTATCGCAATCACTGCGCACTCTTGCTTGGCATGGATGTGTCCAAGCTGCGCGTCACGGCTTCCGAAATCGGCGGCGGCTTCGGCGGCAAAACCCATATCTGGACTGAACCTCTGGCCCTGGCCCTTTCGCGCAAGGCCAATCGCCCGGTGAAGCTCACCATGACGCGGGATGAAGTGTTCAAGGCCTCGGGCCCCACCAGCTCCACCTCCATTGACATGAAAATCGGCGCCAAGCGTGACGGCACCATTACCGCCGCCCACGGTGTGCTGCGCTATCAGGGCGGCGCCTTTCCGTCGACCTGGGCAGATTTTGGATCGCAGACCGCCTTTGCCTGCTATGACCTGAAGAACGTCAAATCGGAAGCCGTTGAAGTCATCGTCAACCGGCCCAAAGTCGCCGCCTATCGCGCCCCCTCGGCACCAATGGCGGCTTTTGCCGTGGAAAGTGCCATTGACGAACTGGCCCACAAGATCGGCATGGATGCGGTTGATTTCCGCATCAAGAACGCCGCCAAGCAAGGCACCAAGTCCTCCTATGGTCCAGTCTATGGTCCCATCGGCATTGGCGCCACGCTGGCTGCCGCAAAAAACCATGCCCACATGAAAGCCCCCCTCGGCAAAAACCAGGGCCGCGGCATGGCCTGCGGATTCTGGTTCAACTTCGGCGGCCAGACCTGTGTTGATCTCAACGTAACGCCCGATGGATCGGTGACGCTCGCCGTTGGCACCATTGACGTTGGCGGCTCGCGCGCTTCCATTGGACTCATGTGTGCGGAGGAACTTGGCATCCCTTACGAGCAAGTTCGCGTTGTCGTTGCTGACACATCATCTCTTGGCCACAACGACATGACCGATGGCAGCCGCGGCACCTTCTCGTCCGGCATGGCCACCATCGGCGCGGCCCGCAACGCCATCAAGGTGCTGTGCGAACGCGCGGCGAAGATGTGGGACATTCCGGAAGATGCCGTGGTCTGGGAAGATGGTCACGCCAAACCGGCTGGCACCAACGCCGGAAATTTCCCTCCGCTGTCGATCAAGGAAATCGCCGCTGCTGCCGGCAATACCGGCGGACCCATCGCCGGCCATAATGAAATGGTGGCCGATGGTGCCGGCGTTTCCTTCGCCACGCATATCTGCGACATCGAAGTTGATCCTGAAACCGGCGCCTCGAAAGTGAAGCGCTACACCGTCATCCAGGATGCGGGCAAGGCCATTCACCCCACCTATGTGGAAGGCCAGTATCAGGGCGGTGCCGCCCAGGGAATTGGCTGGGCGCTGAACGAAGAATATATCTATGGCAAAGATGGCCGCCTGCAGAATGCGGGCTTCCTCGACTACCGCATTCCAGTCTGCTCGGATCTGCCCTTCATTGACACCATGATCCTTGAAATCCCCAACCCCAACCACCCCTATGGCGTGCGCGGCGTTGGCGAAACCTCGATCGTGCCGCCGCTCGCAGCGGTGGCCAATGCCGTATCGAACGCGGTGGGCGTGCGCATGACCCATATTCCAATGTCGCCGCCACGCATATTGAAAGCAATCGAGGAACTTAAAAACTAGCGATGGTTGAAGTTCACCTCTGGGGGGCGCTCAGGCCGGCTGTCGGCGGAGCGCCCTCTGTTTCTGTCGAGGCAAAAAATATCCGCGAACTCTTCAAGAAACTGGGCGAGGAATATCCCGGCTTCGAACCCCACCTCCAGCGCGGCATCGCCGTATCCATCAACGGAAGAATCTACCGCGACACCTGGGACCAGCCCCTTCCCTCCGACGCCGAAATCTATCTCCTGCCGCGCATCCCCGGCGGGTGAGGTTAACATACTCCCTCATGCTGAAGTTGCTGCGGATGTCTTCTCCTGCGCAGCGGGAGAAGAAAGGGGCCCGGCCTGCGAAGCAGGATGGGATAGATGAGGGCGCTTTGCCGACCAAGTGCCCTCACCTTTCCCATTGCGTTTCGCAATGGGCCCCTGTCCTCTCCCGCTTCGCAGGCGAGGACGATGAGCGTAACTTTTTATTTCAGAGCTTAACCTGCCAGTAATGGGCTCGACCCGACCGCCCAGATTTACACATGCTTGGAGACATGCGAATCCCATAAAAAAACGGCCTCGGTGGTGCTGCATATAATACCGGGACCGTTTTTTGTGCCAGCTTGGAGTAAAATCAGCTGTCGGTGGGATTTTATGCCAAATTTCCCCACGGCTGATTAAAACGACCCCTACAATTCTACTCTACCTGCCCGAGCAGGTCCCTTGAACGTTCCATTTTGGGACTTCTTGCCAAGCGGAATGGCTTTTTTTAACGAAGCGTCAACCCTATCCCGGGTCTCATCACACGATACTCCACCCAGACACGCAACCGCGACACTCTAGCCTGAACCGGCGTGGCCGTCATTTCGCACCGGCCTCGACCAGCAACCGCTGCATCTCAGTGTTCCGTCCGGCAATGAACAAAGGGCTCTGGCCTCTCCTGTTGGCCATATTGACGTCTGCTCCGTGGGCAATGAGCAGCCGCACAATTTCCAAGCGGTCAGTCTCTATTGCGAAATGGAGTGCGGCATCGCCGCCGGGGGTCCTGTAATTCACGTCTACTTTTGCCGCTATCAGCAATTCAGCCAGTTTGAGGTTCCCGGTCTCTGCGGCGTAGTGGAGGACCGCATAACTATCATCATCTTTTGCACTTACGATTCCCGGATCGGCTCCGGCGGCTAGCAGCATCCTGGCGATCTCAATGTCGCTGCCGCCGGTGGCTGCAAAACTGAGGAGCGGCGTGCGGCCCCACTTTTCCTTGGCATCGACCACCGCTCCCTTCTGGATCAGCAGCGCCACGATTTCCTTGCCTCCGAAAATGACCGCGTTGTGCAGTGGATGGAAGCCGTCGCGCCCTTGCTGCTCAAGCCCAGCTCCGGCCTCAAGCAGAATGGTGACCATTTCGGCAGGTCCATAGGTGGCTGCAATATTGAGAGGATAGTCGCGCCGGACCTTTTCATTCGCATCGGCACCTGCCGCGAGAAGACTGCGGACCTTCGCAACGTCTCTCAACTTCAAAGCTTCAGTCAGGTCGCTCGCGCTCGACGGAATGCTCGGGATAGAAGCGAAGCACAAAATAAGGAGCACAAGGAGAAGCACGCGTTTCGCAGATACCATGGTATCACCTCGATCCTGCCGTTTCTCCAACCTACGTCTTTTGCCGTTCTTTTGCCAGCATCAACCCTTTCCCGGGTCTCAACTCGTGGTACTCCACCTCGATACACGGGTTGAAAATCGGCCTGTTCGGACGAAAAACACCTAATTTTTGTTGGCTTGATTCGTTGTCGCAATTGATCTGCGACGAATCTGTTTCGTTGACGAACCCTTCGCTCGCTCCACTATCCTAAGAGCGCCTTCAGAGGTTCTCCGGCGTAAAAATCTCGAATGGTAGGCTGATGGACTGGGTAGGAAAATCTGCTCCCCCAACGAATGCGCGGATCATGGCCACGATCACCTCCCTTGCGAGTGTTTCAAGCGGATGCGAGATGACAAAGTTTAGCGTGCCATCAAGCAGCGCTCTCTCAATCTTGCAGACAAATTTGAATGTGCTTTTTTTACACTTGCACCCTTGTCAGGTACCTTTAGGGCGCTTCCCGGCAAGGTGGAATCACCTTGCCGAAAAGGAATCGCGCCAAATCAATATGTTGGAGCAAATCCTTATCGGCGAAGTCATGCAACTTCGCCGGGATTTGCTCTAGGTGCCATCAATTGGCGGGGGGAAGAAGTCTAAGAAAGCCCTCCAATTCAGCATCCGTAATCGATACGGCATGCCGCGCATCGGGATAAGCACCACCCCTTACGTCGGCCCCAAACTCGCTGAATGCGGCAATTCGCTCCTGCTGCAGACGGTCATACTCGGCGCGGAAGTTGCGATAGACTTTGGCGTGGCGTGGCCGGTGGCCTCTTGTGTAGCCTAGTATGTCCTCAGCAAACAGGTATTGGGCGTCACCTCCGGCTCCTGCTCCCATGGACAGCATGATGAGCGAGGTGCGTTTGGAAATTTCGCACGAGCGACTATCTAAATTTGCGTTGAAGTGTGCCTTTTGAAGTAATCGGCACATATGTGCTGTCCTGGCCGCGATCCGCTGCTAACCCAGCATCACCACGCGGGTTCCAATCGCCACCCGGTCGTAGAGGTGGATGATGTCGATATTCAGCATGCCGATGCAGCCCGCCGTTTTCTTGCTCCCGATTTCGGATGGCTTGGCCGCGCCATGGATGCGGTTGATCGTGTCGACCTCGCCTTGATAGAGATATAGCGCGCGGGCACCCATCGGATTGTCTGGGCCTCCCGGCATGCCATTGATGTGTTTGGCGAGTGAGGGAATTTCCTCAAGATGATAGGGTGCCGGAACCCATACCGGCCATTTCGCCATGCGCTTGATGACCACCTCGCCAGACCACGCCTTGGTCGATTTGCCCACGGAGACGCCATAGCGCATCGCCATGCCGCCGCCTGACACATGGTAGAGAAAGCGGCGCTTCGGATCGACGACGATGGTCCCCACGGGCTCCTGCGTTTTATAGTCCACCTCGCGCCGCCTGAACTTGTAATTGACTGCCTTCGCATCGGATTCCTTGACCGGAAAGGGCTCGCCCTCAAGCGCAAGCGCCCGGGAGCCGGGAACGAACCCGGCAAAAAGCACCGATGTCAGCAGCGCGCGGCGTGTAATCGGCATCAAAATCCCTGCTCCCAATTCAAGGCATATTTCTAACGCGGCGGACGCGAAGAATCAATATCAGGTACTTGTCGCATTGCTGGCTACACCCGTTGGTTTCGGCCCTTCCGTATTCTCCCCGTCAACATAAGACCGTCCCGAATATTGAGACCCATCATGGTAAAGTTTGCAGCACCCGCAATCAATTCCAGGAACTGAATGGCGTAGAACATCGTATCGAACGCGCCGGAAGCTGCCTTGGATTCAAGATAGAATGCGGCTGGCAACAGGATGAGCAGTCCGTTTGCGGCGATGATGGGCATGCGCTTCTTCTTGGCGAGGGAGAGCCTGTCGCGGCGCTTGCCGCCCAGCGACATTCCGGACGCGCCCACGATCGCCATGGCAGGCACGAGGACGAACATGCCTTTCAGGATTGCCACTTTGACGGCTGCGACTGTTGCGTGATCCGTAAACAACTCGGAATAGATTGTGGACGTCCAGAATAGCGCGATCATCAGAAAGCCGATGATGCCTGCAATCGCGTGTACTTTCGTTTTCATTTTAATCATTCCTCGATTTGCCTCACGCCACGCAGAGATTGGCGACCGTCATCTTCTGGAAGAGATGAGGCGAGGCGACAGAGCTTGCCGGGTATGCCGCGATGGCACTTTGAAAATCCGGGTGGGTGAACGCCTGACGGAAGTGATCGACGGACTCCCAGACCGCATAGTTCATGAACACATAGCTGTCGCCGATGGCGCGATGCAATTGGGTCGATATGAATCCCGGCTGCTGCTTCATCCACAGCGCGTCATTATCCCACGCCTTCAGCAACGCATCGGCGTCTCCTGCATCGACTGTGAATACGTTGACGAGCACAACGGGCGAAGCGGTGACTTCGAGTTGCTGTGTAATCGGGAAGTAAGGGTCCAAAGGGCGAAGCTGGGGCATGAAAGTTATCCTTGATTTATGGTAAAATTGACAACATGATGTCAATAGGACAATAAAAGGACTAATGAGCAGTATGTCTCGCACACCTTCCGGAGACGCGGTGACAGAATTGATTCTAGAAGTGTTCAGGCTCAATGGCCGTTTGCTGGTCGCAGGCGACCGGCTGGTGGCTGATCTGGGTTTGACGAGCGCACGCTGGCAGGTCCTTGGCGCTATCGCGCTCTCGGATCGGCCTCAGCCAGTGGCTTGGCTGGCACGCAGCATGGGCCTTAACAGGCAGGGCGTGCAGCGTATCGTCAACGAACTGCAAACGGAAGGTCTCGTCGCATTCCAGCCGAATCCCAATCACCGCCGCGCCCATTTCGTCGTTCTGACCGCCCAAGGCAAATCCACCTTCGACAAAGCTGAGTGCCTGCAAGGGCCCTGGGTCAACAGTCTCGCCAAAGGAGTATCTGTCAAAGACATTGCAGCTGCCACTCGGGTCGCCGCAGCGCTGCGGCAGCGTTTGGAGAAGGAGACGGGTAATGGGTCTGAAGAGAACGCCTGATCGCTATGGCTTTCCGGCTGTTTAAGTATACGCCCTCATCTGGGCCTCTTGGCTCATGATTCAGAAAATGTCCTGTGACTTGTAAGCGCGACTCAAGCGACGGGTACGTAGCGCAGCAGCGTCACGCCCTGGGTAAGGCTTTCCGTGCCAAGCGGCTTCAGTGTCAGCGACAGGCCGGACTCGAAGTACGGCTTGCCGCCGCCCAGCACGACCGGGTGCATGTAGAGCCGATACTCGTCGATAAGGCCTGCCCGTGCGAGATGCGCGGCTAGTTCGGCGCCGGCGACGCTAATCTCGCCATCCGTTTCCAACTTGAGAGACCTTGCCACGCTCTCAACATCGCCATTCACCAGCCGGGCATTGGGTCCGACGTCCCGAAGCGTCGTCGAAAACACGATCTTCGGGGTCGCTTGCCAGGCGCGTGCAAAATCGCGCTCGACCTCCGAAGCACTGGTTTCCCGGTCCGGGCTGTCCCAGAAGCGCATCATCTCATACATCCGCCGTCCACAGAGCGCGATCGAGGTCTGTTTCATCCTGTCGTTGAAATGCGGGTGCAGCTCTTCGTCGGGCACCGGCAGGGAAATGTCTCCGCCCGGCCCGGCGATGTAGCCGTCGAGAGACGTCTTCATTTCATAGACGATCCTGGCCATCTAGCTTCCCTTCGCCATCATCGCATCGATCTCGCCCCGCATCGGCATGGAAGGGGCCGTCCCGGCCTTGGTCACCGAAAGGGCGGCACAGGCACAGGCAAAGCGCGTGGCGTCTACCGGCGCGCGGCCCTCGCCGATGGCAACGGCAAAGGCCCCATTGAAGGCATCGCCCCGTACGTCACTTGGGCGTTGGGTTGCTGTTCCAGATATCGCGGTAGATTTGCCAGGTGCTGCCATTCATTTTCCAGATAACAATATACTTGATGGCCGAGACAGTCTTCGTGCCGTCCACACCAGGTGCGGAGAGTGATGCCTCTCCTGTCTCGAAAGCAAAGTCGCCTGCTTCGGTAACTTCGACGGCCTTGAGCGAAACGTCTGTAACGCCAGCATCCATCGCACCCTTCCAGTATGCTTCGATCCCGGCACGGCCATCAATGCGCGACGATTCCGGCGGAAAGACAGCCGCATCTTCGGCATAAAACACAGCAGCTGCTGTGGCATTGCCTTTGTTGAATGCGGCGGCGAAGCTGGCGTTTGCGGCCTCAATCGCATCGCGCGTTGATGCCGCCAAAGTTTGCGTAGCCACCATCGCAGCAAAGATGGTCGCCAGCAAGGATACCGAAAGTCTCGTCATTGTCGAACCTCCTCAATGAGCCGGATCGTTATTTTGGTTGTCGCCCAGCACTGTCGCTTTCATCAGGTCTTCCTGTTTGTGACAATCAGCGCAGGCAAATCGAAAACGATTATGCCGTCTGTTCGGGCGAATGGCTTGAGCGCCTGCTCGGCTTCATTCAGGAGCTCAGAAAACTGGCTGTCCGTGAGCATGCCGCCAAGTGTCCACACGCACGCTCTCTCGGTCGCGATCAGCGATTTGATCGACGCGAACCGGACGCTTCCATTATGTTGCGCAACTTTCGCATCTGCGATTCCAGCTGCAGCATAAATTGCCAGCAGTTGTCCTGGGTCGCCGAGCACAAACGGCGCCCGAAACGCATCCGCGATGCGCTCGCCGAACAGCCTTTGCAGAAGACCGGCAAGTGCAGCATACCCCGGCGAATGATCGAGCGCATCGCAAACAGCAACAGCCAGCCGTCCTTCCGGCCGTAGCACGCGCATCATTTCGCGGAGGGCAGCCTGGCGATCATCGAAGAACATGAGGCCGAACTGGCTGACAACAGCATCGAAGCTTTCGTCCGGGTAAGGAAGTGCTTCGGCTTTTCCTTCCCGCCATTCAACATGGCTGCTCTTGCGGCGGGCCACTGAAAGCATGTCGGTGTTGGTATCAAGTCCCGCGACTGCGCCCTGCGGCCCAACCCGATCAGCTGCGGCGCAGGCGAGAACACCTGTACCGCAGGCAACATCCAATACCTTGTCGCCCGGCATCATCTGCGCCGCATCGACGACAATGGATCCCCACTGCTGGAACAGCGCCGGAACAAATAATTCCTCATATACATCCGCAGGGGTACGAGAACTATCAACGACATTCATGTCACTACCTCCATTCAATGAACCGCGGCAGGGCGCGTTGTGGCTATCCTGTGCTATTTATTGTATTCTGGATCATGGAGCACACCCATGACCGAGTATCCGAAAAGCTTGCTAGTTCGTCTGTAATGCAGCCGCAGCAACCCCTGCCAGCCATGCCCGTCACTCCGGACGGCGCGAACACTGGAGCGAAGGATCCTCTGTCCGGAGTTCTCCGCACGGTAAAGCTCACGGGAGCTTTGTTTTTTGCAGTGGACGCAACCTCGCCTTGGGGCATGGAAGTGCCGCAGGCCAACACGTTTGGACCGATCATCCTTCCGCGTGCACAGCACGTCATTTCCTACCACATCATTTTGCAGGGATCGGGCTATGTGGCCCTATCAGGAATGCCGCCCACGCGGTTCGAAGCGGGTGATATCGTCGTTTTTCCACATGGAGATGCCTACGCGATGCTCAGCCGGCCGGGCCAACCGCCAGAGTTTGTCACCGAAGATGTGCTTGGCTTCTTTCGCGACATGGCGGCGGGAAGGCTGCCGTTAGTGGTTGAGGAGGGCGGCGGAGGCCCCGAGCGTGCCCAGTTCGTGTGCGGCTTCCTGGGCTGCGATACGCGTCCGTTCAATCCGCTTCTTGGCGCGTTGCCCCGATTGTTGCTGGTGAAGCGCCCTGCCGACTTGCAGAATGATTTGTTGGATCGCCTGATTGATCTCACGCTCGCGGAAGTCCGGGGCGGAGGTGTCGGAGCTGAATGCATCCGCCTGGGTCTCAGTGAACTGATATTCATCGAAGTCGTGCGGCGCTATCTCGCAACACTGGATGCGGACCAAACCGGCTGGCTTCTAGGCCTGCGCGATCCAGCAGTCGGCCGTGTCCTTGCCTTGTTGCACGAACGCCCCGCTCTCGCCTGGACACTGGAAGAACTTGCGAAGCAATCCGGAATGTCACGCTCGGTGCTGGCGAATCGCTTTGTTCATATGGTCGGATATCCGCCAATGCAGTATTTGACTCAATGGCGAATGCAGCTGGCCGCAAGGCTGCTTTCGGACGGAGTGATGAAAGTCTCATCTGTTGGCCAGGAAGTCGGCTATGCTTCGGAGGCAGCATTTAGCCGGACCTTTAAGAGGATTGCAGGAGTTTCGCCTGCCGCATGGCGCGAACGACAGATTATTTCTAAAATTGATTTGTAGTCTTATTAACTCCCTTTTGCCATGAGCGCCTCTATCTCGCCGCGCATCGGCATTGAAGGGGCCGTTCCCGCCTTGGTCACCGATAGTGCTGCACATGCGCAGGCAATGCGCATGGCGTCTACCGGCGCGCGGCCCTCGCCGATGGCAACGGCAAAAGCCCCATTGAAGGCATCGCCCGCACCCGTCGTTTCCACAACCTTCACCTTGTAGGTCGGCACATGAACCGATTGCGTGGCGTTGTGCAGCAGCGCGCCATTTGCCCCCAATGTGATGAGCGCATTCTTCGCGCCCAATTTCAAAAGCCCATCGCCGGCCTTTCGCGCCTCATCGACCGTATTGACCGGCACGCCCGTTATTTCCGTTGCCTCCGTTTCATTCGGCGTGACATAATCGCAAAGGGAATAGATCGCGGGATCAATTTTTGCCGCGGGTGCCGGATTGAAAACCGTGATCACCCCGTGCTTGCGCGCCAGCTCCAGCCCGCGCCGGCTCGCGGAAACGGCGGTCTCAAGCTGTGTCACGAAAACCTTTGAGCCGGCTATGGCCTTTTCCGCCGCAGACACATCATCGGCGGTGAGCGTGCCCGCCGCTCCCGCTTCCACGATGATGGCGTTGTCGCCCGTCTCGCTCGACACGAAGATGAAGGCAGCACCCGTGGGCGATGTTTCCGAAATCAAAACCTGGGATGTATCGATGCCATCGGCGGCCCAAGTCTTGAGGGCAATATCACCAAAAGAGTCGCGGCCAAGCTTGGCGATGAAACTGACGTTGCCGCCGGCCCTTGCGGCAGCCACGGATTGGTTCGATCCCTTGCCGCCGGGACCCATGGCAAAACCCTGGCCCAAAAGCGTTTCGCCCATGACCGGCAGGCGCTTGGCCCGAAACGTCAGGTCGGCTACAAAGATTCCAAGAATCGCAATGCGTGGCTTGGTCATGCAGCACTCGGCGGAATGACACCCTTCTTGAACACGAAGCAGCCATAAAACCGCGTCTCGCCCGTTTGGATCACGCAATAGGCTTTCTTTGCGAGATCATAAAAGGCAAAGCGCTCGATGGAACCCATGGGCCACGAACGTCCCTCCGCCTTGTCAATCTCGGCCTGCACTTCCGCCTGTACCGGCGGCACTTCATTTGGCTTGCCGACAATTTCCATGCGCCCTGCCGGCTTGTCGACAAAACTGTCGAGCGGCATCACCGACAAAATTGCTTTTGCAACGCGCGCCGCACTCACTCCGTCAATGCGCAGAAGCTTTCCATGCACCGTTTGCCTGGCGACGGCATCAGCCGGAAAATTCGTATCGCAAATAATGAGGTCATCGCCATGCCCCATGGCGCGAAGAGCGTAGAGTACATCGGCATTCAAAAGTGGATCGAGCGACTTGAGCACGTGGACCTCCCATTAAATTTTGGGCATTTGAACCACAAATTTACGGCAGGTCCAACCTTATTTCATCAATCCACACTTCTTCCAGATTGGTGCCCGGACCTTTACGGTCCACAACAAGGAAGCGACTCCCGTCCTCCAGCACAAGCAACGGAAAGTGCCAGGTGTTGCGGGCATAATTGATGCCCTGACGGCCCGTAGCCCTGAAAGCGCGAAAGCTTTTGGCGTCCTGCGGCTCCACACATACGACAACCAGCCAGGGTCGGTCCTGCAGGGGATAGAAAATCTGGCTGCCCAGGGGATGCCGCTCCATGAGCTTCAGTGCAATGGGCTTTGGCCGCGGATTAGCGCTGACAATACTAATGTTGACTTCGCCCACATCAACCCGGGCCAGATCATTGAACCGCTCGGCAAAACCCTGATTGATCGGATAATGCGTAGCGCCTTCGATTTCAACGACATCGCCAAACGGTGCGAAAGACGCTTTCGTCAGCGGCTCGATTTTCATTTGCCACCGAGCTTCATGTGGCGGTTCACATCTTTGTAGAGCAGATAGCGGAACCGGCCCGGCCCGCCCGCATAGCAGGCCTGTGGGCAAAAGGCGCGCAGCCACATGTAATCGCCCGCTTCCACTTCGACCCAATCCTGATTGAGCCGGTAAACCGCCTTGCCTTCGAGCACATAGAGTCCGTGCTCCATCACATGGGTCTCCGCAAAGGGAATGACGCCGCCGGGTTCGAACGTAACGATCGTGACATGCATGTCATGGCGCATGTCATCATGGCTGACAAAACGCGTTGTCGCCCAAACGCCGTTGGTATCCGGCATGGGAATGGGCTTGATGTCCTTTTCATTCACCACGAAGGCATCCGGTATGCCAAGCCCTTCGACATAGTCATAAGACTTGCGAATCCAGTGGAAGCGCACCGGTTGCCTGGCTGTGTTCTTCACGCTCCATTTCGCTCCCGGAGGAATGAAGGCATAGCCACCGGGCTGCATAATGTGTGATTTACCGGCAAGCATTAGGTTCAGCGCACCTTCCACCACAAACAACACACCTTCTGCATTTGCATCCGGCTCCGGCTTCTCACTACCGCCGTCGGGTTTCACTTCCATGATGTATTGCGAGAAAGTTTCGGCAAATCCCGAAAGTGGACGCGACAACACCCACGCCCGCGTCTTCTCCCAGAACGGCAAATAACTCGTCGTAATATCACGCAACACGCCCTTGGGGATAACCGCATAGGCCTCGGTGAACACCGCCCTGTCCGTCAGTAGCGCGGTCTGCGGTGGCAATCCGCCATGGGGCGCATAATAGGTGCGGTCTGTCATCTCTGGTCCTTATTCTATGTAAACGGCGCGGAAATCATTGACATTGGTGAGCGTGGGCCCGGTGATGATCTGGTCACCCAGGCTTTCAAAAAAACCATGGCCATCATTGTTGGAAAGCGAAGCCCAGGGATCAATGCCCTTGGCCCGCGCCCTCAGCAGCGTATCAGCCGTGACAAATGCACCCGCCACCTCGCGCGCGCCATCAACCCCATCTGTGTCAGCAGCAAGTGCGGTAATTTTCGGCGTGCCATCAAGCTTCAGCGCCAGCGCCATCAGAAATTCCACATTGCGCCCGCCAGCCCCGGAACCCCGCACCGTCACGGTTGTCTCACCCCCTGAAATCAATACGCACGGCGGCGGATGCGGCTGCTTGAAACGGCGCGCCTGCAAGGCAATGCCCGCCATTACAAATCCTACGTCGCGCGCTTCTCCTTCAATGGAATCGCCAAGAACAATTGGCGTGATGCTTTGTGCATGCGCGATTGCCGCGGCGGCTTCCAGCGACTTTTGCGGCGAGGCAATGAGCCTGGTCTCCACATTCGCCAGACGATAGTCACCGGGTTTCGGCGTTTCCTCAATGGCGCTTTCGAGATGGCGGATGACAGCAGGCGGTGCAGCGATATTGTATTTAGCAATGATGGAGCGTGCATAAGCAAAAGTCGTTGGATCGGCAACCGTGGGGCCGGAACCAACAGCCGCGAGATCATCTCCGGGAACGTCAGATATCACCAGACTAACAACACGCGCCGGATAGGCGGCCGCCGCAAGCCTTCCGCCCTTGATGGCCGAGAGATGCTTGCGCACGCAATTCATTTCCGAAATCGGTGCACCGCTCTTGAGCAAAGCCCGATTCAAGGTGCGTTTTTCCTCGGCCGAAATGCCTTCCGCCGGAAGGCTGAGCAGCGCGGAACCACCACCGGAAATCAGGGCAACTACCAGATCATCGGGAGAAAGGCCTCGCACCATGCTGAGCATACGCCGCGCGCCCTTTGTGCCCGCATCATCGGGAACTGGGTGGGCCGCTTCCACAATTTCAATATGCTCGCACGGCACCACATGGCCATAGCGCGTGACAATCAGGCCTTCGACCGGGGCGTCCCAAGCCTTCTCAAAAGCATGTGCCATGGCCGCCGATGCCTTGCCGGCTCCCACAACAATCGTCCGGCCCTTGGGCTTAGGGGGCAAATTCTGCGGCACGCACTGCTCCGGCATGGCTGCCGCAACTGCAGCATCAAACATGGACCGCAAGAACAAGCGCGTTGCTTCGGGCGTCATGGAATCAACTCTTCTGGTTTTGTCCAATCTCATGATTGGCCAGCAATTCAAGCGCCTTCACTAAAGCCGAATGATCCAGCTTGCCATGTCCATTTGCGACACATGCATTGAAAAGTTCCTGCGCCGTGGCCGTATTGGGAAGCGCCACCCCCATTTGCCGGCCGCTCGCAAGCGCCAGATTAAGGTCCTTCTGGTGCAGCTCAATGCGGAAGCCCGGATTGAAAGTGCGCTTCACCATGCGTTCGCCATGGACTTCCAGAATGCGAGAAGCCGCAAAACCGCCCATCAGCGCCTGCCGCACCTTGGCCGGATCGGCTCCGGCTTTTGAGGCAAAAAGCAGCGCCTCGCCCACCGCTTCAATGGTCAGTGCAACAATGATCTGATTGGCAACTTTTGTCGTCTGGCCATCGCCATTGCCGCCAACAAGGGTGATATTCTTGCCCATCTTTTCAAACAGTGGTTTCACCCGTTCGAATGCCGTCTCAGGTCCACCCACCATAATAGTCAGAGATGCCGCCTTTGCACCAACCTCGCCGCCGGAAACCGGAGCATCAAGATACTCTGCCCCCGTCGCATTCACGCGGGCTGCAAAATCCTTCGTGGCAATCGGCGAGATGGAGCTCATGTCAACAACGATTTTGCCCTTGGAAAGTCCGCTGGCTACGCCATCCTTGCCAAAAAGGACCTTCTCCACATCCGGCGTATCCGGCACCATGATAATAATGACATCGGCATTCGTTGCGACCGCTGTGCCGGTGGTGCAGACCTTGGCGCCCGCATCTGTGATAGCTTTCGGCGGAACCCCATGCGTGTTGACAAAAAGCTCATGGCCTGCGACCAGCAGATGGCCAGCCATAGGCGCACCCATGATGCCAAGACCGATAAAACCGATTTTCATTTGGAACTCCTCATGAACTTAATACCTTTATCCAGCCAAGACCTTCAGCCGTTTTCCCCTTCGGCTTGTATTCGCAGCCAACCCATCCGTCATAACCCAGTGTATCAATCAGCTTGAGAATAAACGGGTAGTTGATTTCACCAGTGCCAGGTTCATGGCGTCCCGGATTATCGGCGATCTGGATATGCCCGATGCGCGGCATGAGTCTTGTGAGCGTTGTTCCGAGTTCACCTTCCATGCGCTGCATGTGGTAAATATCATACTGCAGCTTGAGATTGTCGGAACCCACATCATCGATGACTTCAATGCCCTCTTTCGAACGGTTCAGGAGGAATCCCGGAATGTCGTAGGAATTGATCGGCTCGACAATGAGCAGGATATTTTCTTTCTTCATGGCCGTTGCCGCAAAGGAAAGATTGGAAACCAGCGTGGTGTAGCCCGTTCGTCGCGTCACATCACCGGGCAGAATGCCTGCAAGGCAATTGATCATTGTGCAGCCAAGTGCCTTGGCATAATCGATGGCCTTGCCCACACCATCCTGAAATTCGCCAACCCTATCCGGCAAGCAGCCGATCCCGCGCTCGCCGCCATCCCAGTTTCCAGCCGGAAGATTGAAGAGCACCTGTTTCAGATTGTTGGCCTGAAGGGTTTCGGCAACCTGTTCCTTCGGAAACGCGTAGGGACCGATATATTCAACGCCCGCAAAGCCTGCTTTTGAGGCGGCGGAAAACCGCCCTAGAAAATCATGCTCGCCAAACAGCATGGAGAGATTGGCGCAAAATTTTGGCATCTCCTGTCTCCCTAATCGAGCAAGGCAATGGCAGTCGGCGCGTCGCTCGCGCTCAAGGCAAGATCCTCGAATTCATTGACCTTGTCGATATCGGTTCCCATGGCAACATTGGTAACGCGTTCAAGAATGATTTCAACCACAATGGGCACACTGAATTCCTTCATCAGCTTCTTCGCCTTTTCAAATGCCGGCAGAATATCCTCTGGTTTGGTAACCCTGAGGCACTTGCAGCCCAGCCCCTCAACTACCTTAACATGATCGACGCCATAGCTTCCAAGCTCCGGCGTATTGATATTCTCAAATGAGAGCTGCACGCAATAATCCATGTTGAAACCGCGCTGGCTCTGGCGGATCAGGCCGAGATAGGCGTTGTTCACCAGCACATGAATGTAAGGAACCTTGAATTGCGCGCCTACCGCGAGTTCTTCAATCATGAACTGGAAATCATAGTCGCCGGAAATCGCAACAATTGGCGAAGTTGGGTCGGCCGCGCGAACTCCGATTGCCGCCGGAATTGTCCAGCCCAAAGGCCCCGCCTGCCCGCAATTGATCCAGCCCCTCGGCTTGTAAACATGCAGGAACTGCGCCGCCGCGATCTGTGATAGCCCGATGGTGCTCACATAGGTCGTATCCCGGCCAAAGGCCTTGTTCATTTCCTCATAAACCCGCTGCGGCTTGATCGGCGCATCATCAAAATGCGTGCGGCGAAGCATGGTCTTCTTGCGCTCGCGGCATTCGGCAAGCCAGGCCGAGCGGTCCTTCAGCTTGCTTTTCTTCTTCATTTCGGTTGCAACATCTACGAAGAGCTCAAGCGCAAATTTCGCATCCGACGCGATGCTATAATCCGCGTTGAACACGCGGCCTATCTGCGTGGGCTCGATATCGACATGGGTGAAAGTGCGGCCCTTGGTGTAAACCTCAATAGTCCCCGTGTGCCGGTTTGCCCAGCGGTTGCCGATGCCGAGTATATGGTCGGAGGCCAGCACCGTTGCATTGCCATAACGGTGGCTCGTCTGAAGCCCCGCCATGCCCACCATCTGCGGGTGATCATCAGGAATGGTGCCCCAACCCATCAAGGTCGGAATCACGGGAACGCCTGTAATTTCTGCAAACTTCACCAGAAGCTCAGACGCATTGGCATTGATGATGCCACCGCCGGCCACAATAAGAGGGCGCTCGGCTGCATTTAGCAAAGTGAGCGCCTTCTCGATCTGCGCCCGCGAGGCAGCAGGCTTGTAAACCGGCAGGGGCTGATAGGTTTCAGGATCAAAATCGATCTCGCTCATCTGCACATCAAAGGGCAGATCAATCAGCACCGGCCCCGGCCTGCCCGAACGCATCAAATGAAAGGCGTGCTGGAACGTGCCAGGAACCTGCGCGGCCTCCCGCACCGTAACCGCCCACTTGCAAACGGGCTTGGCAATCGATTCAATGTCGACGGCCTGAAAATCTTCCTTGTAAAGCCTGGCCCGCGGCGCCTGGCCCGTAATGCACAATATCGGAATGGAATCGGCTGATGCCGAATAAAGCCCGGTAATCATATCGGTTCCCGCCGGCCCCGACGTGCCAAGGCAAACCCCGATATTGCCGGATTTGGCCCGTGTATAGCCTTCAGCCATATGGGAGGCCCCCTCCACATGGCGGGCCAGCATATGGCCAATGATATTGCGCGGACGCATGGCCGCATAAAACGGATTGATGGCAGCGCCGGGAACGCCAAAGGCATGGCGCACGCCTTCAAGTTCCAGAATGCGAACGGCGGCCTCGGCAGCAGTCATCTTTGGCATGGCTTGCCTCCCTCAAGAATTAATCAATATTTGCGCCAAATCATCAAAAGGTCCAATATATTGTTAAGCTTGATCTAGAGGTTTAATATATGGAACTCCGGCACATCCGATATTTCCTGGCCCTTGCGGAAACACTGAATTTCACCGTCGCTGCAAAGCGCCTCAACATGTCCCAACCGCCCCTCAGCCAGCAGATTGCCGATCTTGAGCGCGAGCTTTCCGTCAGGTTGTTTGACCGCCACAGCCGCAGCGTTGCACTGACTGCGGCGGGCCAGGTTTTCCGGAGGCATGCCGAAGCCATGCTGGCCCAGGCCCAACAGGCCGCGGACGAGGTCAAGGCTATCGACCGCGGAACCACCGGCATCCTTAATGTGGCAGCAACCAGCTCCGTTCTGTTTTCCGGGCTCTCCACCGCGATCGCCGCCTTCAAGGCCGAAAACCAGAACGTCGAAGTTATCATTCACGAATTGTCGCCGAAGGAACAGATCGAACGCCTTGAGCTGCACCGCGTTGATGCCTGCTTTCTCAGGTTTGCACCGGAAGAAAAAAACTTCCTCGTAACCCGCGCCTGGCGAGAGAAAGTGGGGCTGATCGTGCCGCCCGGGCACAGACTCGCAAGCCGGAAATCCGTGCGGATAGCATCGCTCAAGGACGAGAACTTCGTCTTCTACCGCTTGCCGGATTCAGCCTTCGCAACACATCTTCAATCCATCTGCGTTCAGGAAGGCTTCGCCCCGCGCATCATTCAGCAGGTCGTCGAATCCTTTTCCGTTGTGAGTCTCGTTTCCGCAGGCCTTGGCATCGGCTTCGTGCCCGAAACCGTGGGTCGCAACAGCGCCGCCAAGGTAAAATACCTCGATATCATCGGCTCCAGCCCCACGGCGGACGTGCATTCACTCATGCGCAACGATGCAACAGCGCTGGCCCGCCGCTTCGTGGAATTTGCTGCGCATTAAGCTCGTTTTACGTGATTTGGGGCCCCAAAACCATCTAGCCTACGAAAGGCGTAGGCCCTGTCGAACCATACCAATCATCTATTTGAGATTTTATTTCGCTATTGGAGAACTTAGTTCTTGCGCTGAAAGGCCGAATCACCTACCAATAACGACACTTGGAATATCGGAAGTAAAAGTCATTACACCCTGAGGCGGCATCGCCGTCTTGACGAGGGTAGGACCCTCTACTGCTTGGCTGGTACGCCCGCCCTCCATCTCCGGAGTCCGGTCGCCCGCGAAGCGAGACCCAACTGATGACCGTTGGGTCTCAGGCATTTTGGATTTAGTCGCCTCGTTCCGTCTTTCTGCTGGCGATGACATCACTCCGCAATGTTGCGGGTGAGCAGCAGAAAGGAGACAGGAATGTCTGGAATTAAGACCAAGTCGCGGCGACAGCGATTGAAAAGCTGGAGGAAGTGGCCCTCGTGGCTACGGAATCCATGTGTGCTCAAATGGGCAATTTATATTGGCATGATCCTCGTACGCCTTTGGCAGATTTGGAGATCGCTAATTGGTTCGTCTGATGGCTAGATCGCTTTCCACTGTGTCTCCATCTTGAAAGGAAAAGATTTTGTTACCGGAAGCGCTGAGATTGATACGTGTGTTCCACGATGTGAAGCAGAACGAGCTCGCGGAACGGCTCGGTATTTCGAAATCATTTCTATCGGAAATTGAAAGCGGAAAGAAAGCTGTGTCTGTGGAATTAATTGAAAAATACTCAGTGGAATTTCAGATCCCTGCTTCTTCCATTTTGTTTTTTTCAGAAAAATTGAATTGCCCAGATACGGTTGGCCGAGAGGCAGATCGAGCTAAGGGAGTTATCGCAAGAAAAGTCCTTAATTTCTTACAATTGATCGAAGATAGGACGGCAGTTGTCGAAGAAAATACATAAGCGTCATCAGGAACGAGATAGTCAGTTTTTCCGCCTCAATACAAAGGCAAAACTAGCATCTCTGCTGTTCACCGGCCTAGAAAAGCTGCAACGCCTCGCCGCCACTGATGATTTATATTATGACTTCAAGAAACCGAAATCATCAGGTGGCTTCCGGGATATTAGCGCGCCAAGGGATGATCTTAAAGCGGTTCAAAGCCGAATTGCCGAACTACTGCAACGCATAGCGCCTCCTGATTACCTTTTTGCGCCTGTTGCAGGAAGATCCTATGTAGACAACGCAGCGAAGCATATCGGGGCCCAGTCAGTTCACTTGCTCGACATCGAAGACTTTTTCCCGAGTTGCACCGCAAACAAAGTAATTTGGTTTTTCCATAAGCGAATGCAGTGCTCTCCTGATGTTGCAGCAATCCTCAGAGGAATCATCACCCGCAATGGCGTGTTGCCACAGGGAAGCCCTTGCAGTCCGATTCTGGCTTATCTCTGCTACGTAGATATGTGGGACGCAATTGAACTCATAGTCAAAAACGCCGGATGCAAACTAAGCGTCTATGCCGATGATTTGACGATATCTGGTGACTTGGTGCCGGAAGCGGCAATATTGGAAATAAAGAAAACCATGCGGAAGCACGGACACAAATATAAAGTCAGCAAAGAACGCAGCAAACACAGTAAGCCGGCCGAAATTGCAGGCGTGATACTGACGCCCACTGGCCTCCATGTTCCGAACCGACAACACAAGAAGATGCATGAGGTAAGGGAAGCTCTTTCGGCGGCACGTTCACCGAATTGGCGGTTGACACTTCAAGCACAACTCCGTGGCCGTCAGGCGCAAATGGAACAAATAACCTCAGCCAACAAGCTTCTCGATTGACTTTCACCGGAATGACAAAATAGGAAATGCGATGATGGTGGATCAATCACCATTGGCTCTGTACTAAACCGGAAAATTCTTGTGCCAGTGCCTGGCGATATCAAGTCGCCGCGCAATCCAGACCTTGTCATGGGATTGCACATGGTCGAGGAATTTTGCCAGACCCAGGGCGCGGCCGGGACGGCCTGCAAGACGGCAATGCAAACCGACCGACATCATCTTGGGCGACCCGCGTTTCCCCTCCTCATACAAGCAGTCGAATGAATCCTTCAGATACTGGTAAAAATGCTCGCCCGTGTTGAAGCCCTGTGGTGTGGCAAAGCGCATGTCATTGGCGTCAAGCGTATAGGGAATGACCAGATGCTTCTCCACCCAATAGGGCAAATCATCCGCATAGGAATCCGAGGAATAAAGAAACCCGCCCTCTTCGCGAATGAGGCGTTGCGTGTTCATCGAGCAGCGCCCCGTGTACCAACCCAGCGGACGCGATCCAACGACCTCCATGTGAATGCGGATCGCTTCCTGAATATGCCGCCGCTCTTCCTCCTCCGGCATATCCTTGTATTCAATCCATTTCAGTCCGTGACTGGCGATCTCCCAGCCAGC
>CAZHCO010000042.1:0-4118 GCA_964530965.1 uncultured Aestuariivirga sp.
TGTTCCACTCGCCAAGACGGGGTTGATCGTTGCGGCGGTTTTTTGCTTTATTCTTTCTTTTGGTGATTTTGTCGCTCCTTACTATTTGGGCGGCTCGAAACCCCCCACTCTGTCAATCATGATTATCGACACGTCGAAATCTGGGCAGCAATGGCCGCGGGCGGCGGTGGTTGCCATCATGATGATTGTCACAATGCTTGTGGTTGCGTTAACTGCGATCGGCTATGCATACCGAAAACGCAGATGAAAGATGATATCACCACGCGTTGGCTTCTGCGCATTTACACTGCCGTGATTTTCATTTTCATTTTTGCTCCAATATTGGCCAGCTTCGTGTTTTCGTTCAATTCCGATCGTTTTCCAACTATTCCGCTTGGTTCGTTCACGTGGCATTGGTATGTGACGGCATTTTCCGATTCTGATGTGTGGAGCGCCGCTGAGGTGAGCATTCTTGTGGCGCTGTCTTCAGCATTGCTGGCCACCGCAATTGGTTTCTCGGCGGCCTACACCGACCACAGGTATGATTTTTTTGGCAAAAAGGCGTTTCTTGTGCTGGCGCTGCTGCCGCCGACCATTCCTTTGGTGATATTTGCGCTTGCCACATTGGGTTGGCTTTCAATCTTCGGCGCTTCGGGGAAGGTTGTTTCAATCATCATTGCGCACACGGTGCTGTGCGTGCCGTTCGCGATGGCCGTCATTCGCCTTCGACTCAATCAGATGGATCCCAATCTAGAACCCGCCGCGTGGAACCTGGGAGCTACGGAGTGGATGGCGATGAAGAGTGTTGTCGTGCCATTCACCTTGCCTTCGATTGTTGCCGCTCTATGTCTGACCGCGGCGGTTTCTTTTGATGAATTCGCTGTTGCCTGGTTCGTCTCAGGCTTGAATAAAACCGTGCCGGTCATAATTCTTGAAATTCTCACCGGGAATATTGATCCGCAAATCAATGCCATTGGCTCAGTCGTCTTCGTTGTTTCAATATCACTTGTTGTCATCGCCCAGGTGTTGGTGATGGGGCGCATCAAGAAGCCGGAAACTGTCTAATGGCCGAACCGCTTGTCGTATTTGAAAACGTTGTGAAGCGGTTTGGAAATTTTGAAGCGGTAAAGCGGTTAAACCTGAATGTCCATGAAGGCGAGTTTCTGGCCTTGATGGGACCATCGGGCTGCGGAAAAACAACGACGCTGCGCATGTTGGCGGGACTCGAAGAGCCAAGTGAAGGCGATATCCGCTTGGCTGGAAAATCCCTTGTGGGGGTGAAACCTCACGAACGTGACACGCCGATGGTTTGGCAATCGCTGGCTTTGTTTCCCTTTCTCAACGCGCGCGAAAATGTGGAGTTCGGCCTCAAGATGCGCGGGATGGATGGGGTCGAACGGAAACGCAAGGCTTTTGAGTGGCTTGAACGATTGGGGATTGGCGAATTTTCTGAACGCGATGTGAATTCATTGTCCGGCGGTCAGCGGCAACGCGTGGCATTGGCGAGGGCGTTGGTGACGGAACCCGGGATATTGCTGCTAGACGAACCGCTTTCAGCACTCGATGCAAATCTGGTTATCCGGATGCAGGCAGTCCTGACCAAGCTGCAGCGCGAGCTTGGCATCACGTTTGTTTACGTCACCCATTCGCAGTCGGAAGCTTTTGCCATGGCAGATCGCGTGGTCATCATGTCCAAAGGCGAAATTTCACAAATCGGCACCCCGCGCGACATCTACCGGACACCTGCCAACAGGTTCGTGGCGGAGTTTGTTGGCCGCAACAATATCTTTTCGGGCAGGGTCAATAAACGGGGAGCCATTGATACAGAGGCGGGCACTTTGCATGTCGACCGGAAGTTGCCAGTCGGGGACGTTGTAAGCTTCGTCGTGGCCGCCGACCTGGTTGCCATTTCGCTGAGCAAGCCCAAGGAAAGAAATGTTATTGCCGCCCATTTGATTTCCGAGGAATTTGTGGGTTCGATGGTCACATTGTTTTTTGAAGCGACTGGCGGGACTGAGATCAAGGTGCAGGCACAGGAACGGGCGCTGGAAGGAATTCTGCGCACGCCCGGTCAACTGCTCTATCTTTCATTCAATGCCTCCAGTTCCCATGTGCTCAAATATTAAGTTGAAGGGGTGAACGCCATGTTGTCTGCGACTGACCGGAAATTTTTGCGAATAGCCTATGAGGAAGCGAGAGCTGGTTTTGAGGAAGGGGGGTGCCCTATAGGTTCGGTTCTGGCGCGTGGCGAGAAGCTTGTTTCGCAGGGGCGCAACCAGCGGGTCCAGGGTGGTGATCCCATCGCGCATGGTGAAATGGACGCGCTGCGCAGGGCAGGGCGCCAAAAATCTTACCGTGACATGACAATCTACACCTCGCTCAGTCCGTGCATGATGTGCACGGGCACCATCATTCAGTTTGGCATTTCCCGCGTGGTGATCGGCGAGAACAAGAATTTTGGCGGAAACGAGGAATTCCTGCGCTCAAAAGGTGTTGAGGTTATCGTTGCCGACGATCCAGATTGCACGGTCTTGATGGAGAAATTCATCAGGGAAAAGCCAGAGCTATGGCACGAAGACATCGCGGAAGATTGAGTCTCTTCAAATTAATAATCACTGCTTTCCCCGTTGACTTAGCCCTTTAACCCCGGCATACAGCGCGGCACTTAAGGGCTCGGGCGAAACTCGGGCTTCTTGGCGTTTGGCTTGTTCATCAGCGAATCGGGGGAGTGTCCCGAGTGGCAAAGGGGGGGGACTGTAAATCCCCTGGCTTCGCCTTCGTAGGTTCGAGTCCTACCTCCCCCACCATCGCTTTGGGGAGCGGGCCGGACGCGGCAGGTGAAGTGAAAAGAGGTTTGTTACCAAGAGGTTATACGCGGGTGTAGCTCAATGGTAGAGCAGCAGCCTTCCAAGCTGAATACGAGGGTTCGATTCCCTTCACCCGCTCCACCCTGCGCCCTTTGGGCTTCGGGTGGCCCGCCAACCGAAGCTCGCAAGGCGAGCGTAGGGTGGCAAGCCGAATTAGAGATTAAAACAGGATCAAGAGACCATGGCCAAAGAAAAATTCCTTCGCGACAAGCCGCATTGCAACATTGGCACGATTGGCCATGTTGACCACGGCAAGACGTCGCTGACTGCTGCGATCACCAAGGTCTTGGCGGAGACGGGCGGGGCCACCTATACGGCCTATGACCAGATCGACAAGGCGCCTGAGGAGCGGGCCCGCGGCATTACGATTTCGACGGCGCATGTGGAATACCAGACGAAGAACCGGCATTACGCCCATGTGGATTGCCCGGGACACGCGGACTATGTGAAGAACATGATCACCGGTGCAGCCCAGATGGACGGTGCCATCCTGGTGGTATCAGCAGCTGACGGCCCGATGCCGCAGACCCGGGAACATATCCTGCTCGCAAGGCAGGTCGGCGTTCCGGCGCTGGTTGTGTTCATGAACAAGGTGGACATGGTTGACGATCCGGAGTTGCTGGATCTGGTTGAAATGGAAGTGCGGGAACTGCTCACCTCCTACCAGTTCCCCGGGGATGACATTCCGATCATCCGGGGCTCGGCCTTGGCCGCCCTTGAGAACAAGACCCCTGAGATTGGCCATGACGCCATCCTCAAGCTGATGGAAGCAGTTGACAAGTATATCCCGCAGCCCGAACGGGCCAAGGACCAGCCGTTCCTGATGCCGATCGAAGACGTGTTCTCGATCTCGGGCCGTGGCACGGTGGTCACCGGCCGCATCGAGCGCGGCGTGGTGAAGGTTGGCGAGGAAGTCGAGATTGTCGGCATCCGCGACACGGTGAAGTCCACTGTTACGGGTGTTGAGATGTTCCGCAAGCTGCTGGACTCAGGCGAGGCCGGCGACAACGTCGGAGCGCTTCTGCGCGGTATTGACCGTGAAGGTGTCGAGCGTGGCCAGATCCTGTGCAAGCCGGGCTCAGTGAAGCCCCACAAGAAGTTCAAGGCGGAAGCCTATATCCTGACCAAGGAAGAGGGTGGCCGCCACACGCCGTTCTTTGCCAACTACCGTCCGCAGTTCTATTTCCGGACCACGGACGTGACCGGTGTGGTCACCCTTCCGGCTGGCACGGAAATGGTGATGCCGGGCGACAATATCGCCTTTGACGTCGA
>CAZHCO010000043.1:0-2457 GCA_964530965.1 uncultured Aestuariivirga sp.
CCTGGTGCAGCGGTTGCACCACGAGCTCAAGCTGCCGGTCTACGTGCTGGTCGACAACGACCCGTGGGGCTTCTACATCTACAGCGTCATGAAGCAGGGCTCGATCAACCTCGCCTACGAGTCGATGCGCATGGCAGTGCCCGAGGCGCGCTTCGTCGGCCTGTCCTCCTTCGACAAGGACAAGTACCAGCTGCCGACGAACGTCGCGATCAAGATGGACGACGGCGACAACAACCGGGCCAAGCAGATGCTCGCCTACCCGTGGTTCAAGCAGGCGCGCTGGCAGCGCGAGATCCAGGAGATGGTGAGGAGCGGCCTCAAGTTCGAGCTCGAGGCGCTCTCCCGGCGAGGCATCAGCTTCATCACCGAGGAGTACGTGCCGAAGAAGCTCCGCGACCGGGATTGGCTGGAGTGACCGCTCGGCTTGCGGTGGGGCTCACGGCCCTGCTAGCGATGGCCGCGGCGGCGGCGGCACAGGCGCCCGCCGACCCGATCCAGGGCGCGGTCCTGGGCGAGATGTCGCGCCTCGGGATCCCGGGGTTGAGCGTAGCCGTGGCGGAGGGGGGCGCCGTGGTCTACGAGGCGGCGTTCGGTTTCGCCGACGTCGAGAACAGCGTGCGCGCGCGGCCCGAGACCGTGTATCGGCTGGCCTCGGTCTCGAAGCCGATGACGGCCGTCGCGGTGCTGCGCCTCGCCGAGCAGGGCCGGCTGGACCTCGACCTGCCCGTCTTTCGCTATTGCCCGGACTTCCCCGAGAAACCCTGGCCGGTGACCGCCCGGCAGCTCCTCTGCCACCAGGGGGGGATTCGCCACTACCGGCAGGACGAGCCGACGCTCGCGCGGCGCTTCGAGTCCTTCGCCGAAGCGCTCGCGCTCTTCCGCGACGACCCGCTCGTCCACGAGCCAGGAACCGCGGCGAGCTACTCGACCTACGGCTACAACCTGCTCGGGTGCGCCGCCGCGGGGGCGGCCCGGACCTCGTTCCTCGCGCTGCTCGGCGAAGCCGTCTTCGGCCCCGCCGGGATGACGGCGACCGGCGCCGACGACGTGCGGGAGATCACGCCACACCGGGCCCAGGGGTACGTGCGGGACAAGGATGGCCGGCTCCGGAACTCGGCCCTCGCGGACATGAGCTACAAGGTGCCGGGCGGAGGCCTCAGCGGCACGGCGGCTGACGCGGCGCGCTTCGGATCGGCGCTCCTCTCGGGCCGGCTGCTGTCGGAGGCCACCCTGGCCCAGATGCTGACCCGGCAGAGGACCCGTGACGGCCGACTGACAGGCTATGGCCTGGGGCTGACTCTGGGACAACGCGACGGCCAGCCCGAAGCCTGGCACACCGGCGGCCAGGAGCGCGTGAGCAACGCCGTGTGCCTGTCGCTGGACACCAGCGTCCGGGACCGGGGACGCGCCGTGGCGATCCTCTCGAACCTCGAGGGCATTCAGCCCGACCTGCTCGCGCTCGCCCGGCTCTTGGTAGGGGGGACGCTGCGCCGCGTCCCCCCTCTCACCCCCCCGCTACGCTCGCTGGAGTGAATCCAGCTCGCTCCGCAGTCCGTAGCTCGTTGCTCGGGCCCGGTACTTCTGACAGTTTCGCGGAAAGCGCGAATCCGTTAGCCTGACACCGTCGTGGCCGCGCGGCGGCCACACGGATGTCACGAATGTTGCCGGGCTGCCACAGCGATTCGGCTGGATGGACACGTTGGCTCCCGAAGCTTGGAGTCACGGGGTCAGGGAGTGCATGGTTTCCCACCGTTTGGACCGTTTCAGCCCAGTCGAGGAACAAATCTACGCCGGCACACGTTTTGCACATAGGAGGCGCAGGAGGCGTGAAACAGGTTATGAGCGGGCGTCGAGCAAGCACCTACATCGGAGTCGCCGTAGTCGGCGGAGTGGTCGGAGCCATCGTCGGTTTGCTGGTGGCTCCGGGATCGGGACACGAAACGCGCCGGCGAATTGCCCGCCACTCGATCGAGGACCAGGAGCGTCTCCTCCGTCTCGCCGAGATGGGCTCGGATTCCGAACTGCTGGGCGACGACAGCGACCTTCCGGCCAGCGCCTGAAGACGGGCGTTCCGACCCGGGCCCCCGGGTCGTATGTGATACCCTCACAAGGGTTTCCTGAAAATGATCGTCGACGGGCGCAAACCGTCGCTGAAGTTCCCGTTTCGCGGCTACCAGGGGTAGGAATGGCGACCAAGACGAAGCCTGCGAAGGCGAAGGACAAGAAGACGCAGGCTGCCGCGAAGGCACGACCGGCTCCAAGGGCAGCCCAGGCGAAGGCCGTGGCGAAGCCCGCTCCGCCGACTGACAAGGCCAGGCCCCAACCGAAGGGTAAGGTACTGGTCCCGGTCAAAGGCGCGGCCCCAGTCAAGGGCGCGGCCCTGGGCAAGGGCGCGGTCCCGGTCAAGGGCGCGGTCCCGGTCAAGGGCGCGGTCCCGGTCAAGGGCGCGGTCCCGGT
>CAZHCO010000044.1:0-3092 GCA_964530965.1 uncultured Aestuariivirga sp.
CACTTCACGGTAATCGAAATCGAGGAGCGCCCCATCATCATCAATGGCCGAGACACCAATCACCGCGTGGTCAACCTTGAACTGGCCGATCAGGTCGACAGCCTGTTCGCCAACGATGCCGCCATCGCTCCGGCGCACCACGCCGCCTGCAATGATCACATCGATCTTGGGGCAGGGCATGAGAATTGTGGCCACATGAATATTGTTGGTGATGACCAGCAGTCCCTCATGATGCACAAGTGCGCGCGCCACTTCCTCCGTTGTCGTTCCGATATTGATGAACAGCGAACAATTATTGGGAATGAGCGTAGCCGCGCGCTGGCCAATCACCTGCTTTTCAAGAGCCGCAAGTTGCCGTCGCGATTCGTAAGCGACGTTCTCAACACCCGACGAAAGCATGGCCCCGCCATGGGTGCGCGCCAGCAAACGGCTGTCACAAAGTTCGTTCAAATCCTTGCGGATGGTTTGCGGCGTTACATCAAAGCGCCCCGCCAGGTCATCCACCTGGACAGTTCCCGCTTGCCGCGCAATGGTGAGTATCTGGTGCTGGCGCGGACTCAGTTGGGTCATGGCAAAATCCAAAAATCTTTTTCAAAACACTTTTTCATATTTTTTCGTATTATGCAACACTGCAACGCAATACCTTTCGTTGCGGCGCACAATGTTTTCGAAAATTTCCTATTGACTTTCATTATTATTCGTTTGATATTGTTGCAAGGCTCCAACAAAGGCGCCAAATTTTTTATGGGAGGACTATCGATGAAAACGAAGCTTCTAGCGACGGTCGCTGCACTGACGCTCTTCGCGTTCGCCGGCCCGAGCTATGCCGACGAAGCCGCAGCCCAAAAGTGGATCAACGACGAATTTCAGCCTTCGAGCCTCTCCAAAGAGGATCAGATGAAGGAAATGCAGTGGTTCATCAAGGCTGCCGAGCCCTTCAAAGGCATGGAAATCAACGCCCTGTCGGAAGGCGTTCCGACTCACACCTATGAATCAACGGTTCTCACCAAGGCGTTTGAGGAAATCACCGGCATCAAGGTGAACCACCAGATCCTCGGTGAAGGCGAAGTCGTGCAGGCCGTGCAGACCCAGATGCAGACCAACCGAAACCTTTATGACATTTACGTCAACGACTCCGATCTGATTGGCACGCACTCGCGCCTGCAGCAGTCGGTGAACCTGACTGATTGGATGGCCGGCGAAGGCAAGGATGTGACCAACCCCGGTCTCGACCTCGCCGACTTCATCGGCACCCAGTTCACCACAGGCCCCGATGGCAAGCTCTATCAATTGCCCGACCAGCAGTTCGCCAACCTCTACTGGTTCCGCAAGGACTGGTTTGACCGGCCCGACCTGCAGGAGAAATTCAAGGCAAAATATGGTTATGACCTCGGCGTTCCCGTAAATTGGTCGGCCTATGAGGACATCGCTCAATTCTTCACCGAAGACGTGAAGGAAATCGACGGTGTGAAAATTTATGGCCACATGGACTACGGCAAGCGCGCGCCTGACTTGGGCTGGCGCATGACGGACGCCTGGCTTTCAATGGCTGGCGCCGGTTCCGCAGGCGAACCAAACGGCATTCCCATTGATGAATGGGGCATCCGCATGGAAAAGGGCTCCTGCAATCCGCAAGGCGCATCTGTCTCGCGCGGTGGTGAAACCAATGGCCCTGCCTCGGTCTATGCAATTGCGAAGTGGGATGAATGGCTCCGCAAATACGCCCCTCCGGGTGCGGCTGACTATGACTTCTATCAGTCACTGCCGGCGCTCTCCTCGGGCAACGTAGCCCAGCAGATTTTCTGGTACACGGCCTTCACCGCCTCGATGGTGGCGCCAAAGGACAAAGGCAACAACACCGTTGATGCCGATGGCAATCCGCTGTGGCGCATGGCCCCATCGCCCCATGGCGTCTACTACAAGGATGGCCAGAAGATCGGCTATCAGGATGTGGGCTCCTGGACAATCCTCAAGTCGGTTCCAACCGACCGCGCCAAGGCAGCCTGGCTCTATGCCCAGTTTGCCGTGTCCAAGACGGTTGACGTGAAGAAGAGCCAGGTCGGTTTGACCTTCATCCGGGACTCAACGGCACGGCATGAATCTTTTACGGAACGCGCGCCGAAACTTGGTGGTCTCGTCGAGTTCTACCGCTCGAAGGACCGCGTGCGCTGGTCGCCAACGGGCATCAACGTGCCTGACTATCCAAAGCTGGCACAGCTCTGGTGGCAGCAGATCGGTGACGTAAACTCCGGCGCCTTTACGCCGCAACAGGCCATGGACCGTCTTGCGGGTGAAATGGACCTGATCATGGGCCGTATGCAGGTCGCTGACGAAAAAAACAAGACCTATGGTGGCTGTGGCCCGCGCCTGAATGAGGAAAAGGATCCTTCCGAGTGGCTTGGCAAGGCCGATGGCCCGAAAGCCAAGATCGAAAACGAAAAAGAGCAGGGCGTCACCATCGCCTATGATGAAATCATCAAGCAGTGGACCCAGTAATCTGCTGCTAACCTCCCGTGGTGGGTCGGGCACTTCATGTGTCCGGCCCATTCATGCTACACTTGATTTCGATGGACGTAGTGATCGCTCCCGATGACACTTGAACTTAAAAATGTGACTAAGCGCGTCGGCGCGGACATGCACATCCACGACACGAGCCTGGTCTTTGATGACAACTCGTTCAATATCCTCTTGGGCGCAACGCGCGCCGGCAAGACCACTCTCATGCAGCTGATGGCGGGTATCCAGAAGCCGACGACCGGAGCAATCTGGCACCGGGGAAAGGACGTAACCCATGTGCCCGTGCAGCGGCGCAATGTCTCCATGGTTTACCAGCAATTCATCAACTACCCCATGCTCTCGGTCTTTGAGAACATCGCCTCGCCGCTCCGCGTGACCGGCATGGCGGAAAGCGAAGTCAAATCCCGTGTCGGCAAGGCCTCGGAAATCCTGCGGCTCACGCCAATGCTTGACCGCAAACCCGCTGAGCTTTCCGGCGGCCAGCAGCAACGCACCGCCATCGCCCGCGCCATCGTGAAGGACAGCGATCTCATTTTCCTCGATGAACCTCTGGCCAATCTTGACTATAAGCTGCG
>CAZHCO010000045.1:0-24480 GCA_964530965.1 uncultured Aestuariivirga sp.
AGCCCCAGTCATAGTCTTCTGTCTGCTCATCAAGACGCGAGAGATCGGTCGCCGCCGCATCGCCCTCATCTTTCATTCCGGCTTCGAGCAAAATAATACGGCCCGCCGATTTCTCCGCGAGCCGTTTGGCAATGATGCATCCGGACGAGCCGCCGCCGATGATGAGGAAGTCGCAGGTTTCGGTCATGTCCGGTGTGGTTTTCCTTGTTGTCGCGTGGCAGCAGGTGTAACATGGGGCCTTGAGATTGTCGTCGGTGCCTGATGCATGAGGGCATTCAGTTTTGCCAGACCTCAGGGTATTCAGGCACCATCATTCAATTGGAGTTGTACCATGGGTGTTTCATTGACCTTGCAATCCTATCTCGGTGACCACCACGTTGCCTACGATGTCACCAAGCATAACCGAACGGGCAATTCCAGCCGGACAGCGGAGGCAAGCCACGTCCCCGGCGAGAAGCTGGCCAAGGGTGTCGTCCTGAAGTCGGGCGGCAACTACATTCTCGCGGTGCTAGCGGCTTCACGGCACATCGCCATGGAGGCAGTCGAGAAAGTGACGGGTGCGCCGGTCATGCTGGCGAGCGAAGCTGAGGCCAGCATGCTGTTTCCCGATTGCGAGGAGGGCGCAGTACCGGTGTTCGGGGCCGCCTACGGCATCCCCGCTGTCATTGACGATACGCTCGATGTAAGCGCCGACATTTATTGTGAAGGTGGCGATCACCGCTCACTCGTGCACATGGACGGCAAGGATTTTCGCGCCCTGATGTCTGGCGCCGAGCGGGCGCATTTCGTCGCCTGACCGCAAAAAAGGTGCTGACCCATTGTTGTCCGGTTAGGGAAATTGTTTACCTCGCCCCTGCGCCAGCGGGGGAGAGGTGCCGAGCGCATGCGAGGCGGAGAGGGGGTGCTGGCAAGAGGTCATGGCTGTTGCGATGTGACCCCCACAGTTGTAGTGGAAAAGAAAATCGAACGCATTTCCTGTGGCCGGCACCCCCCTCCGTCATGGGGCTTTGCGCCCCGGGACACCTCTCCCCCAATTTCATTGGGGGCGAGGAAAAGTAGTGGCTGGCACCCGCCTTAGGCCGCCTTGGCTGGAACGCGTACGGCGTTTGAATAGGCGTCCATCAGGGTGCGCGAGATATTGCCCGGCCGGAATTTATAAGGGCCGATTTCGGAGATGGGTGTGACCTCTGCCGCAGAGCCCACGATGAAGCATTCATTATAGCTCGGCAATTCGTCCGGCATGATGCGGCTTTCGATCACTTCCATGCCTTGCTGTTTGGCAATCGCAATCACTGTCTGCCGCGTCAGGCCATTGAGGAAGCAATCGGCAATGGGCGTATGGATGGCGCCGTCGCGGGTGAAGAAAATATTGGCGCCGGTGCATTCGGCCACGCGGCCCTGCCAATCCAGCATCATGGCGTCGGCATAGCCCTTCTTTTCCGCCTTGTGCTTGGAGATGGTGCAGATCATGTAAAGCCCCGCCGCCTTGGCGTGAACCGGCGCGCAAGCTGGATCCGGCCTGCGATAATCGGCGATGTCGAGCCGGATGCCCTTCATCTTGATTTCAGGGTCAAACATGGAAGGCCAGGCCCAGGTGGCAATTGCCACATGGATTTTGCTGTGCTGGGCGGAAACCGCCATCATTTCGGAGCCGCGCCAGGCAACCGGGCGCACATATTGGTCGCCGCCGCCATTCAGTTCCACAACCTTGGCTTTGGCGGCATCGAGCTGCTCAACTGAGTAGGGGATGGCGAAATCCATGATCTCGGCAGATTTGTGCAGGCGCAGGGAATGTTCGCGCGATTTGAAAATGGTGCCGCCATAGGCGCGCTCGCCTTCAAAAATCGATGAGCCGTAATGCAGGCCGTGGGTGAGCACATGGACCTTGGCCTCTTTCCAGGGCACGATTTCGCCGTCGAACCAGATCGAACCGTCGCGTTGGTCAAATGGAATGATGGACATCGGAACTCTCCCAATTCGATTTTTATAAAACTTCAGCCTATATGTACTGGCAAACAAGCCAAATTGGCACTTTGCGCAATAACATTGCGTGCTATTGGGCTTCAACGTAACAAAAATGGAATAATATGTCAATATGGCTGACATAAATTTTGATGAAAAACTGGGCGAACGTGAAACTGTGGCTCTGATTGAGTTGTTGTTCTTTGCCTACCGGGATTTTGTCTCGGATCCCGATGCGCTTTTGGACCAGCTTGGTTTTGGCCGGGCCCATCACCGGGTGGTGCATTTTGTGGGGCGCGACCCCGGCATGACGGTGGCGCAGCTCCTGGATATTTTGCGCATTACCAAGCAGAGCCTCGGGCGGGTTCTGAAAGACCTGATTGACGAGGGCTATGTCTTCCAGAAGGAAGGCGAATCGGATCGGCGCCAGCGCCTGTTGCATTTGACCGATGCGGGCGAGGAATTGCGCCAGCGCCTCATGGCGCCGCAGATGTCACGCATCCGCCGGGCGGTTTCAGAAGCCTCAGGCAATGGCAGTTCGTCCATGCGCAACATTTTCTATCATTTGATCAGTCCCGAAAACCGCGAAGGTGTCAGCACGTGGATTGATGGGGCGGGAAAGCCCGGAGAGAAGTCCGGTGGATGAGGCCCGGCACATTCTGGTGGTTGATGATGATCGCCGCATCCGTGAGCTGATCAAATCCTACCTTGTGGAGAATGGCTTTCTCGTTTCGGTGGCGGGAACGGCGGCGGAAGCGCGCGAGCGCATGCGCGGCCTCACCTTTGATCTTCTTGTCTTGGATATCATGATGCCCGGCGAAACGGGTCTAGCTCTCACAAAATCCCTGCGCAACAATGGCCATGACGTTCCAGTCCTCATGCTTTCGGCGCTCGCCGATACGGATGACCGCATTGCGGGATTGGCAACGGGCAGCGATGATTATCTGGTGAAGCCCTTTGAGCCGCGCGAGCTTTTGCTCCGCATCAAGAATCTGTTGCGCCGCGTGCGTGTTGAGGCCCCCGCAAAAACCGATGTTCGGTTTGGCGACTTTCAATTCAATGTTTCGCGCGGCGAACTCCGCAGGAATGGTGACCTGGTGCGCCTCACATCCGGGGAAAAAGATTTGCTCCGCATGTTGAGCCACAAGGCAGGCGCACCCCTCAGCAGGCTTGAACTTTCGCAACCGGGTTCTGAGGAAAGTGCGCGCAGTGTGGATGTGCAGATCAACCGCCTGCGCCAGAAGATTGAAAGCGATCCGGCTAATCCGCTCTATCTGCAGACCGTGCGCGGGGCCGGCTATGCGCTGTTTGTTGATGACGAGGTGAGCGGATGAGCACCCTCTATTTTAGGTTCAATCGCTTTCTCGAACGCCACATGCCAACCGGGCTGTATTATCGTTCCCTGATCATCATGATTGCGCCCATCGTGCTGCTGCAAACGATCATGGCGGGGGTCATTCTTGAGCGCCACTGGGATAATGTCACCAAGGTTCTGGGACGCTCCCTGGCGCGGGAGATTGGCCTGGTCACGGACCTTTATGACCGCTCCGACAAATCCGAGGCGGCCATAAGGGAAATTGAACTTGTCGCCAACAAGCGGCTAATGCTTGGGCTGGAAATCACCCGCGGCGATGTGCTGCCTGCGCCGATCAACCGGACGCTCTATTCGCTCGTTGACACCAAGATGACCAAATACCTCGAGCGCGAAACCGGGCGGCTGTTCTGGATCAACAGCACAGCGCAAGACGGCAAGGTGGAAATCCGCGTGGAAGTTCAAAAAGGCCTGATCTTCCGCATCCTCACCGATGAGGATCGGGCCTATGCGGCCGGAACGTTTCCGCTGCTGTTCTGGATGCTGCTATCGTCGTTCGTGCTGCTGACAATTGCGGTCGTGTTTCTTCGAAAGCAGATCACTCCCATTGTTGAATTGGCAAAGGCCGCCAAAGGTTTTGGCATGGGCCGCGAAGTTGCCGATTTCAAGCCGCGGGGGGCGAGCGAAGTACGTGAGGCCGGGCTCGCTTTCGTGGATATGCAGCACCGTATTACGCGCCATGTCGAGCAGCGCACCGCGATGCTGGCGGGCGTATCGCACGATCTCCGCACCATTCTTACGCGCTTTAAACTGGAACTGGCTTTCCTCGGCAATGGGCCAAAGGTGAAACCACTCAAGGAAGACGTGGAAGAAATGCAGCGCATGCTGGAAGCCTACATGGCCTTTGTGCGCGGCGACGGCGGCGAAAAGAGCGAGGCGGTCAATCTGGCGCAGATGTTCAACTCCGTTTCCACGGCCGTGGCGCGCGGAAAGTCCCATGTGGCACTCGATGTTCAGGACGTGGATGTAAACATAAAGCCCAACGCGTTCCGGAGGCTGATTTCAAATCTTCTGGGCAATGCCGTCCGCTACGCGAAGCATGTGAAGGTGAAGGGCGGAGTCGAGAACCGCCTGCTTACAATTCTGGTTGATGATGACGGGCCGGGTATTCCGGTCGAAAACCGGGAGGATGCGTTCAGGCCCTTTGTGCGGCTGGATCATGCGCGCAACCTGGATGAGACTGGAACGGGGCTTGGGTTGGCCATTGCCCTTGATATCGCGCACGCCCATGGCGGTGAAATCAAGCTGGATGAAAGCCCGGCGGGGGGCCTTCGTGCCGTGGTGCTGATACCGGTTTAATACATTCGTCCGCCATTGGGCACTGGCCGTTCGACGGCCACAAGGACCACATCGTCTTCGTGATCCGGAAAACCAAGCGTTAGAACTTCTGACATGAATGGGCCGATTTGCCGGGGCGGGAAATTCACAACGGCTGCAACTTGTCGCCCGACGAGGGTTTCCGCCGTGTAATACTTTGTCACTTGCGCCGATGACTTTTTAACGCCGATCTCGCTGCCAAAATCTATGCGCAGCTTGAAAGCCGGTTTGCGTGCCTCGGGGAAGGGCTCCGCCGCGATGATGGTGCCAACGCGAACATCGACCTTCAAGAAATCATCGAATGAAATTTGCGGCATTTAGCTCGCCAATTCGCGCGAACGGTCCGCCGCTGCTTTCACGGCTTTTTCGAACAGCGGCTGCAAGCCGTTTTCCGCCATGAGAACCTGCAGGGCAGCATGGGTTGTGCCTTTGGGCGAAGTGACGTTTTGCCGAAGTGTTGCGGCTTCCGTTCCGGTCACGCGCATCAATTCGCCTGAACCTGCCACTGTGGCGCGGGCCAGCTGCATGGCAAGGGCAGGGGGCAGGCCAATTTTTTCCGCCGCCGCCGCAAGGCATTCCGTCACGTAAAAAATATAGGCTGGGCCGGAGCCGGAAACGGCCGTCACACAATCAATCAGCTCTTCGCGGTCAACGGTCACAACCTCGCCGATCGCTGAGAGAAGTTCAGTTGCGAGTTGCAACTGCTTGGCTGAAACGTTGAGGTTGGCAGACATGGCGGTAATGCCACGGCCAATTGCCGCTGGTGTGTTTGGTATTGTGCGAATGACCGCCGCGGATTTTCCGAAATGACGTTCGAATGAGGCAATGGTTTTTCCTGCCGCGACCGAAAGGATGAGTGGCTTTGAAGCGGCAAGTCCGATAATTGTGGGAAGAACCTCTTCCATCATCTGCGGCTTCACCGCGATCAAGACAACTTCCGCGTCCCTGATGCTCGATACGGCGGCGTTAAATGACACTTTATGTTTGGAAAGCAGCGTCTTCATTTCATCCGAGGCGAAGGGATCAAGGACCACAATCTTTTTCGGATCAACTCCAGATTTCAGCCAGCCTTCAAGCATGGCGCCGCCCATCTTGCCGGCGCCAACAAGCACCAGGGTTCCCTTAAGCGCAATATTCACGCCTCACCCATGGTTTCGAGCAGGCTGCTTTCGAGCGCCGCGTTGGCAGTCTTTCCCGCCCAACAGACATACTGGACGGCGGGGTAATAGCGCTTGCAGGATTCAACGCCCAGGCGGATAAGCGTTTCGCATTGGGCATCATTGGCGACCGCGCCGCCGGAAAGAACGAGATTGTTGCGGAAAACGATGCTGCCATCGCCATGCCACATGTCGAAATGGCCATGGAAGAGTTGACCATTGATCAGGGTGAGGAGACGGCCCACTTCATCCTTGCGGGCCTGCGGCACTTTCACGTCATAGGTGCAGGCCACCAGCAGCGATTCCAAATCGTCGCGCCAATTCAGCGAGACGTAGAGATCGCTCCAGCCGCCTGCCATCACCATGGTCACTTCGCAGTCATTGGTCCGGTCGAGCGACCAGTCGCGGCGTTCTGCCAGGCGCTCAATGAGGTCGAGCGGGTTGGTGGTGTCGTTTACATATGATTGCAGTGCGCCCATGGGCTAGGTCCTCAGCAGCCTGACGAATCACATCAGGTGTTGAAGGGAAAATGCCCGTGCCATTGAGTCGCCACAAGAGTCAACGGGCACTTGTGACTGATTCCTCCACATGAAATTATGGGACGGAGGCACCCGGGTTGGTCTTGGCTTCAAGCTCGGCAAGGCGCTTTGCCAGTGCGTCGTTCTCTTCGCGCGCCTTTTGCGCCATGTCGCGCACCACGTCCAATTCCTCGCGTTTTACCAGTTCAAGGTTGTTCAAAACCCGCTCAACCTGGGCTTGAACCATGGTGTCAACCTCCTTGCGCAACCCCTGGGCCGCGCCCGTGGCATTGGTCATCAGCTTGGCAAGCTCGTCAAAAAAGCGGGACGATGTCGTGGTCATGGGGCAATTCCTCTTCGTCGGGATAGCTATGGTTTTGTGTAGGGATTTTCAAGGGCCGAAGTGCCACGGGCAAGCTTGAATTTGGGTGTGCCAAGGCGCAATCTGGGCAGAAACACAGGTTTAGTGAGTGCGACTGCATTGGACCAAACCAAACTGGACGGTGTCCGCAGATCCTACGTGAGGGCGCTTGCGCGGGTAAGCGCTTCGCCTGACCCGCGCCTGGAGCACGCGTTTTACCGCGTGCACCGTGAGGATTTTCTGCCGCCGGGGCCGTGGAAACTGCTGGTTGAGGGCCAGTTTGTCCAGACGCCGAGCTCGGACCCTGCCCATGTGTATCAGAACGCGGCCATCGCCCTGGATGTAAGGAAGGGCATCAACAACGGCGAGCCGCACCTGCACGCCATGTGGATAGGTGCTGCCGCGCCGCAGCCCGGTGAAACCGTCACGCAGATTGGCCTGGGAATGGGTTACTACTCCGCGATACTTTCTCTGCTGGTGCTTCCGGGCGGGCGCTTGATCGGATTTGAGATTGACAGCGATCTGGCGGAGATCACGCGCCGCAACCTTTTGGCTTACGAAAATGTATCCGTTGTCGCGGGCGATGCAACGTCGGCGGAATTGCCGCCCTCCGACCTGATCTATGTGAGTGCAGCTGTTGTCGAGCCACCCGAGCATTGGCTGGCGGCGCTGCGCCCTGGTGGACGATTGATCTTCCCCTGGCGCCCCACGGTGGATGTGGCCTTGGCCATGCTGGTGAAACGTGTTGCCGCAGGCTTCGAAGCGAGGCCACTCATGTCATGCTGGTTCATACCCTGTGCGGGAGCGTCGAGTCACAAGGGCCGTTTGCTGGTTCCCAATCCTTCCTCGGCGCAACGCATCCGTTCGCTTCAACTCACCCGCATTCAGGCCCCTGATGAAAGCGCGGTTGCCATCTACGAGCACTGCTGGTTTTCAAGTGCTCGGGCCAGCATGAAGAACACTTGACGGAATCCTGACCAGCAGACACTGTCCGCCGCAATGATCAACTTTGCCGTCCTGCCGTTCCCGAATATCGATCCGGTGATTTTTTCCATCGGGCCTTTTGCCGTGCGCTGGTATGCGCTTGCCTATATCGTGGGACTCATCTTCGGCGTCTGGTACATGAAGCGGCTGGTTTCGACTCCCAAGCTCTGGGAAGGAACCACGCCTTCAGCCACGCCAGCCCAGATTGATGATTTTTTTCTTTGGGCCGTGCTCGGCGTGGTGCTCGGCGGACGGGTGGGTTACCTGCTGTTCTATGGTTGGACGCAAGTGCTCAGCGATCCGCTCTATGTTTTTCGCGTGTGGGAGGGCGGCATGTCGTTCCACGGTGGATTTTTCGGGGTGATCATCGCGTCTTATATTTATGGCAGACGTCGCGGCATTGGCCTTGACCGCCTGCTTGATCTGGGTGCTACGGCTACTCCCGTTGGCCTCGGACTTGGGCGGCTCGCCAATTTCATCAATGGTGAACTTTATGGCCGGGAGACCTATCTGCCCTGGGGCTTTGTTTTCCCGAATGACCTCACGGGGCTGCCGCGCCATCCCAGCCAGCTCTATGAATTTGCGCTTGAAGGTGTTTTGCTTTTCGCGGTGATCAATTATGCGGTTTACCGCTACGGGATATTGACGAAGCCCGGTCGCGCGGCGGGACTCTATGCGCTGATCTATGGACTCTCGCGCATTGTGGTTGAAACCGTGCGCGAACCCGATGCGCATATCGGCTATTTCGGCGGCTTTGTGACCATGGGCATGATCCTGTCATTGCCGCTTCTCGCCATTGGCGTTTGGCTGCTGCTGCGATCGAGAACCAGTACGTGACCCCATTCGAAAAAATATTGGCGGAAATCATTGCCGCCGAAGGCCCCATGCCTTTGGACCGCTACATGAGCCTGTGTCTTGGCCATCCCATCCATGGCTATTACATGAACCGGGATCCTTTTGGTGAACGCGGCGACTTCATTACGGCCCCGGAGATTTCGCAAATCTTTGGTGAGTTGATTGGTGTGTGGTGTGCCGCCGCATGGGATGCTATGGGCAAGCCCGCATACTTCAATCTCGTCGAACTGGGGCCGGGCACGGGAACCCTGATGGCTGATATTCTCAAAGCCGCCAAGGTCATGCCGGGGTTTCGTGATGCCGCGCATGTTCATCTGGTTGAAATGAGTCCGGTTTTGCGAGAGCTCCAGAAAGAGAAACTCGGAACTGATGTGACATGGCATGACTCGATTGCAAGCATCCCCGATGGCCCCATGCTTCTGGTGGCAAATGAATTCTTCGATGCCATTCCCATCCGGCAATTTGAAAAGCGCGAGGGCAAATGGTTCGAGCGTTGCGTGGGCGCTGAAGGACTGGGGTTCATGCCCGCCTCACTTGATGTGGCTCAAGGCTCTGACGGCGATGTAATTGAATTTGCGCCCCAGCGCTTGGAGATTGCCGCGGAAATCGGAAGGCGTCTTGCGGCAAATCATGGAGCGGTCCTCATCTTGGACTATGGCCATTTGCAATCCGGCCCCGGCGACACGTTGCAAGCCATGCGTGCTCACACATATGTGGAGCTGACCGATAGACCGGGGGAAAGCGACATCACTTCGCATGTGGATTTTGAGGCCATCGGGAGAGCAGTGGTGAAAGGTGGTGGTGTCGTTCATTCCGCCATCACCCAGCGCGCCTTTCTCCTTGCCATGGGGCTGGAGCAGAGAGCTGCCATTCTTTCATCCAAGGCCGATCAGAAGACGCAAGAGGCTTTGGCCCGCAGCGTTGCAAGACTGGTGGGCGAGCAGGAGATGGGCCATCTGTTCAAAGTTATGGTAGGAACCTCGCCTGGACTTGCAACGCCCTATCCCTTCGGGACACCATGATACAATTCGAAGCACTCAAACACCCAAAAATCGCCCACGGTTTCTCTGGCCGTCAGGGTGGCTACTCGAAAGGCATTTTCGCCTCGCTCAATTGCGGGTTGGGTTCGGGTGATGACCGCGCCATTGTCGTGCGCAACCGGGAAGTGGTTGCGAAAGCCCTTGGTGGAACGGAACCGCAGATCGTCACCACCTATCAGGTGCATAGTGCCGATGCCATTGTTGTCACCGAGCCGTGGAAACATGATGAGCGGCCCAAGGTTGACGGCATGGTCACGAATGTTCCGGGTTTGATTCTGGGAGCGCTTACAGCTGACTGCGGCCCGGTGCTTTTTGCAGACAGACGAGCAGGTGTCATTGGCTGCGCCCACGCGGGCTGGAAAGGCGCACTTACAGGCATCACTGACGCCACAGTTGTGAAAATGGAAGAGCTTGGCGCGACGCGGGACAACATTGTTGCAGTGCTTGGACCCACGATTTCAAAATCCGCTTACGAAGTTGGGCCTGAATTTTTCCAGCGTTTCATTGATACTTCCCAACGCAACAAAATCTACTTCACAGAATCAGTGAGGAGAGAGCATCATATGTTTGATTTACCCGCATACCTGACTGACCGGATGAAGGCCTTTGGCATTGGCATGGTGACTGATTCAGCGCTTTGCACTTACACGCGTGAAGAAGAGTATTTCTCCTATCGCCGCGCCACGCACGCACAGGAAAAAGATTACGGGCGGCAGATTGCAGCCATCACACTCACTTAGGGAAATTCATGGCGCTTCATTTTACGGCATCCGAGTATCAGCAACGCATAAAGGCGGCGATTGCCTCCTTGCAGAAGAACAATCTCGATGGCCTGCTGATGTTCCAGCAGGAGAGCATGTATTATCTCACGGGCTACGACACATTCGGCTTTTGCTTCTTTCAGTGCTTCTATCTGGGTGTTGATGGCAAGTTGGCGCTGCTCACTCGCTCGGCGGACTTGAGGCAAGCCCAGCATACCTCCATCATTGAAGACATCCGCATCTGGACCGATCAGGCGGGCGCGCAACCGGCAACCCAACTCTGCGACATGCTGGATAGCCTGGGTGCGCGGGGCAAGCGGCTTGGCATTGAAACCAACTCCTATGGTCTCACGCATTTCAATGGCAAGGCGGTGGATGCAGCCCTAGATGGTTTCTGCACCTTGGTTGAATCCACCAATCTCATAAACTTACTCCGCCTGATCAAATCGCCCGCGGAACTCAAATATGTGCGTAAGGCCGGGAAGCTTGGTGACGAAGCCCTGAAGGCCGGTATCAAGAAAACCAAAGCGGGAGCTGATGAGGGTGACATTCTGGCCGCCCAGCACTCAGCCATATTTTCCGGTGGCGGTGATTATCCCGGAAATGAATTTATTATTGGCTCTGGTCGCGATGCGCTTCTTGGCCGTTATAAATCAGGCCGCCGCAAATTGTCGAAGCGCGATCAGCTCACCATTGAACTGGCAGGTGTCTATCGTCATTACCATGTTGCTTTCATGCGCACGATCATCATTGGCAAGCCTTCCGCGAAGCACATTAAAATGGATGAGATCTGTCGCGCGGCGCTCACAGAAGTTGAAAGTGCGTTGCTTCCGGGGAAAACCGCTGGCGATGTTTTCGACGCCCATGCCCACGTTATGGATGCCCATGGCATGCAAAAGCACCGGCTCAATGCCTGCGGTTATTCGCTGGGTGCGAAGTTCACGCCGAGCTGGATGGATTTTCCCATGTTCTACCGTGGCAACGAAGTTGAACTTTCCGCAGGCATGGTGTTTTTCACCCATATGATCCTGATGGATTCTGATTCGGGTGCTGCCTATTGCCTGGGCCGCACCTACATCATTGGTGAAAAGATGCCCGAGCCCGTATCAAAATATCCTCTTACGATGATTGTGCGATGATACGACTGCTGGCCATCTTTTTTTTGCTTGTACTTTCTGCCTGCGGCAGCGCGTACCAACCCTTTGGCAAGCTTGAACCGCCGGAGACAACGCCGCAGATCATAGCGCCACCCTGGGAGGCGATGGTCGCGGCGGGGCCGGGGGCGTCGAAGGAGATTGACCTTGAAACGCTGCATGGACCGGGCAAGCAAAAGGCAGTTGCCGAGATTCCCGGCGACGACCCGGCGGACGCAAAGGCTGGAAGGCTGGTCATCAGGGCGGTGGCGGTGATTCCGGTAAGAGGGGCCAAGGGCAAGGGCAATGACGAATTGACCCGGGCCATGCGCCGGACCCTGACGGCTGCGGGCTGGGCGGTTCTTAACGCGCCCGCCAAAAATGCGCTGACCATTTCAGGCCGGGTCGAAATGGCGGAGGTTTCGGGCAATATGCAGAAGGTGGGGCTCAGCTGGGTGGTGCAGGCGCCCGATGGCGGAAAACTTGGCGACGTAAACCAGGCCAACAATGTGCCTGCCGGTTCCCTCGACAAGGGCTGGGGCGAAATCGCCGGCTTTGCGGTGGAAGCGGCCGCTACCGGGATATTCGAGCTGATCAACAAGTTCAGGTGAATTAAGAGTGTCCACAGGCCGCATTTGCGCTTGTGTCATACCCTTGTTATAGAGCGCCCACGATCAAGCGGCGGCGAGGGGTAAGCATGATGAAAATTGTGGCGGGAAACAGCAACCGGCCCCTGGCGGAAGCCATCTGTTCCTACCTCCACCTGCCGCAGACCAAGGCCGTGGTGAAGCGTTTCAACGACATGGAAGTGTTCGTTGAAATCCAGGAAAACGTACGTGGTCAGGACATGTTTGTAGTGCAGTCCACCAGCTTCCCCGCTAACGACCACCTGATGGAATTGCTCATCATCATCGACGCCCTGAAACGCGCTTCCGCCAAGCGCATCACCGCCGTCATTCCTTATTTCGGCTACGCCCGGCAGGATCGCAAGTCGGGGTCGCGCACCCCCATTTCAGCCAAGCTCGTGGCCAATCTCATCACCAGGGCCGGGGCCGACCGGGTATTGACCATGGATCTCCATGCCGACCAGATTCAGGGCTTCTTCGATATCCCTACTGACAACCTTTTCGCAGGACCGGTCATGGTACGCGACATCAAGCAGCACATGGATGTCGCCAACACCGTAGTGGTATCACCCGACGTCGGCGGCGTGGTAAGGGCGAGGGCTCTCGCCAAGCGTCTCGCAACGCCGCTCGCCATCGTCGACAAGCGCCGCGAACGGGCTGGCGAATCGGAAGTCATGAACATCATCGGCGAAGTGGCGGGGAAGTCTTGCATCCTGATCGACGACATCGTCGATTCAGGCGGCACGCTATGCAACGCCGCCGAGGCGCTGATGGCGCAGGGCGCAAAGGACGTGAGCGCCTATATCACCCACGGGGTGCTGTCGGGCGGCGCGGTGGCGCGCGTCACCTCGTCAAAACTCAAGCATCTGGTGATCACCGACTCGATCCAGCCCACGGAAGCGGTGAAAGTGGCGCGCAACATCCGCGTGATCGGCATCGCCTCGCTGATCGGCGAAGCCATCGGCCGCACCTCGCGTGAAGAGTCGGTGTCGAGCCTTTTTGAATAGAATTTTGTCCGCAAGTATTTGTTGACCGTCGGCCAAGTCAATGCTTCCCTCCAACCCTGATTTGCAAAGAGGTGTGTACATCATGAAACCCTTCAAGAGTATGTTTGCGGTTTTCCTGTTCACGTCTGCAAGCGCGTCTGCGCTGGCAGCTCCCGCCACACCCGAAGAGGCCGGGCGCCTTACGGGGGTATTCCAAGCCTATCTCGGCGAGGAGCCCGGTGTGGTGACAGTTACGCCAGTGGACGAGTCCTACGACGTCAGAATCGATTTTGCGCCGCTCATTGCTAAATTCAAGCAGCCCAATTTTTCGGCGGAAGCTTCGCCGGTTGTGATGCAGCTGACCGATCAGGGTGGCGGCAAGTGGCTGGTCACGCAGGACTCTTCCCTGTCATACAGCGCGAAGGTGCCGGGACAGGTCGATATGACGGTCAGGGTCGGAGCGCTGAAGGGCAGCGGAGTTTTCGATCAGAACATATCGGCCTTCACCAGTTCGACTTATGACATTGCCGATTTTGCCGTGGACGAAACAATCACGACACCTGAGGCCATGTCCATGCGGGTTGCCTATTCGGTGAAGGCCATGCACTACGAGACAACATCCGCAGCGTCGGGTTCGGATGCTCTGGATGGCACTTTCCGCATGGCAATGTCGGGGCTGACGGAAACCATCAATATCCCGGTTTCGCCCGCTGGCGGGCAGCCGATGGATTTTACCGTCACGGCGGAAACGGGCACACAGGATGGAACCATCAAGGGCTTCAAGGCAAAAGCCATCTATCAGTTGATCGCGTGGTTTGTGGCGCACCCTTCGGAAGCTGCAATCAAGGCGAACCAGTCCGAACTCAAGACTCTGTTCAGCGCCGGATTGCCGCTCTTTGAAAATGTGACCACGACAGGGGCATTGCAGAATCTGTCGGTGACGACGCCCGTAGGACCGGTCAGCATTGCGAGCCTTGGCTTTAATCTGGGGATGAATGGGTTCGTGGCGGATGGCATGCTGCATGAAGGGTTCCGCGCCGAGGGCTTGAGCCTGCCGCCCGGCCTTGTGCCGCCCTTCGCCACTGATCTCGTTCCGCAGTCCTTCGCGCTTGATTTCAAGGTTGCCGATTTCAATCTGGCGGATCCCGCCAAAATGCTGCTTGAGGTGATGGACCTTGCGGAGGCGAAGCCCACCACACCAGAGGAAGACGCGAAGCTTCTCACCGCCCTTTTGCCCAAAGGGGCAGTGGAGCTCTCGCTTGGCAGCGGCAAAGTGGCGGGCAAACTCTATGATCTGGGGTTTGAGGGAACCATGACAGCAGGTCCGGTTGGCGTACCGGTGGGCATAGCCACGATCAAGGCCAAGGGCCTGGAGGACGTCATGAAGGCGCTGCAGGCCGCACCCCCTGAAATGGGCGGGCAGGCCATCGCTGGCCTCATCGCCGCCAAGGGCCTGGCAAAATCCGAAGCCGATGGCAGCTTGAGCTGGAAAATTGAAAACACCACATCCGGCACGGTGCTGATCAACGGTATTGATGTCTCCAAAATGGGCGGTGGCGGCTGAAGCGGGACGCTCAATTCAATCGAGTGTCACGCGGTAGCGGCTAATGGCCAACACTGAGACGATCACCAGCATCAGCACGAGGGTTGCGACTTCGCCGGCGATCTGGCCGGGGCTTGCGCCCTTTAACATCAGTCCACGGACGATACGCAGAAAGTGGGTGACGGGAAGAGCCTCACCGATGGCCTGGGCCCATCCCGGCATGCCGCGGAAGGGGAAGGCGAAGCCTGACAGCAGGATCGATGGCATCAGGAAGAAGAATGACATCTGCATGGCTTGAAGCTGATTCTGGGAGATCGTCGAGAACGTGAAACCGAGTGCCAGATTGACGGTGATGAAGAGCAGCGTCGAAAGGCCGAACAGGGTGAAGCTGCCGACGAAGGGGACACCGAACAATATCTTTGCAGCTATCAACACCACCAGCACCTGGATGCCGCCGATGACAATATAGGGTGCTATCTTACCCACCATCACCTCGATCGGCCGGACTGGCATGGCGAGGAGATTTTCCATGGTGCCGCGCTCGCGCTCGCGGGTGACGGCCAAGGCAGTCATCATCACCATGGTCATGGTCAGAATGATGCCGAGCAGCCCGGGCACTACGTTGTAACGGGTGATGCTTTCCGGATTATACCTTCGGTGCAACAGTATTTCAGCGGAGCTCTCGCCGGTCTGGTAGAGCGCAAGCGGGCCAGAGAATTCGCGGGCGAGGGTTTGCGATATCGCTTGGTCGACGGCCGCAAGGGCGCCGCTGGTGGTGGCAGGATCGGTCGCATCGGCCTCAATGACAATCTGGGCCCGTTCGCGGCGGATCAGTTTTCGCGTGAAATCGCCGGGGATGGTGATGATGAACTGGACGGCGCCGCGTTGCAGAAGCTCGTCGGCCTCCTTTTCCGTCGCCACGGCGTTGGTGAGACTGAAATAACCTGTATTGCCGATGGTGCTGATCAGGGCCCGGGTGAGTGCGGAGTGGTCGGAGGCGAGAATCGCCGTCGGCAGACCCTTGGGGTCGTTGTTGATGGCAAAGCCGAAGAGCACGAGCTGCATGATGGGAATGCCGAACATCATGGCGAAGGTCAGGCGGTCGCGGCGAAGCTGGAGCGCCTCCTTGTAGATCATGGCAAGCAGCCGGTGGAGAAAGCCCATCGCTGGCGCTCCTCAGGCCGCAAGCGCGTTGTCGCGCGCCTGGCCCATGAGATGGATGAAGATGTCCTCGAGTGTCGGCTCGGATTTCTCCCATCTGATTGTCTTGTCGCGGCGGAACGGAGCTATCGCCGCAGCGAGCGCATCTTCATCGGGACCGCAGACATGCAGCGTGAGACCGAAGGCAGCGGCAGCGGTAACGCCCGGCACATCGCGGAGCAGGGGTGCGAGTTTGTCAGCGCCGGGACCCGTCGCGAGCCAGGCCTTGAGTCCCGACCCCGTGACAATATCTTCCGCCGTGCCCCGCGCCATCAGCTTGCCATAAGCGATATAGGCGATCTCGTGGCAGCGCTCTGCTTCGTCCATGTAGTGGGTTGATGTCAGCACGGTGATCCCTTCGGCAGCCAGTGCATGGATTTCATCCCAGAAGGCGCGGCGTGCTTTGGGGTCAACACCGGCCGTGGGTTCATCGAGGAGCAGCAGCTTCGGTTCGTGCAGCACGCAAGCCGCAAGGGCGAGACGCTGCTTCCAGCCACCTGACAGGGCACCGGTCAGTTGGTGCTGGCGGCTGGCGAGATCGAGGCGTTCCAGCGCGCGGTCAACGCGGTCGTGGATGTGATCGAGAAGATAGACACGAGCCACGAAGTCGAGGTTCTCGCGGATTGTGAGGTCTTCGTAGAGCCCAAACTTCTGAGTCATGTATCCGGTCTGGCGCTTGATGGCGTCGCGGCCGGTGATCAGGTCATGGCCGAGACAGGTGCCGTGGCCGGCATCGGGCGTGAGCAGCCCGCAGATCAGGCGCAGTGTCGTAGTCTTGCCCGAACCGTTGGGCCCGAGGAAACCGCAAATGCGCCCGGGCATGAGCTTGAGATCAACCTGGTCCACAACGGTGCGCGTGCCATAGCGCTTGACCAGTCCTTTCACGTCGATTGCGGGCTGAACAGTTTCATTCATGGCAGTGGCTCAACTTCAATGGGAAGGCCGGGCCGCAGCAGGAGATCAATCGTATCGGGCCGCGCTTCCACCAGATACACAAGCTTGGAGCGCGCACTTTGCGAATAGATTACCGGCGGGGTGAATTCAGGTGTTGCTTCCACATGGGTAATGGTTGCGGTCTTTCCAGACCCGCAGCCATCGCAGGTAAAATGGATCGACGTTCCGGGAACAGCTGCAGCCAGGGCCTGCTCGGGCACGAAGTAGCGCAGCGTAACAGCATCGGCAGCCAACAGCGAAACCACGGGCTGACCGGCGCTCACCCATTCGCCCACTTCGAAGAATGTGTTTTCAACAGTCGCATCAATCGGTGACACGGGCGAAAGTTCTGAAAGCTTGGCGCGGGCCTGTTCGGCACTTGCCTCGGCTTCTGTGACCTTCGAGCGGGCGGCTTCGATTTCGGCATCGCGTGCGGCCAAGCGGCTCGCAGCTTCCGAGGCGTTAAACTGGGCAATGCGGGCCTGGTATAGCGATACAGAAGCCTGGGCCTGGTCGAGGCTGGTGCGGGATCCGGTGCCGCTGGTTGTCAGGCTCAAGGCGCGGAGCAGTTCAGCCTTGGCAAGAGCAAGGCCTGCTTCCGCCTCGCGGCGCTGGGCGCGGATCTGCTCAAGTTCAGGCTCGCGTTTGCCGGTGAGCAGGTTGTCAAGTTGGGCCTGCGCGGTGCGGACCGCGGCTTCAGCGCGGGCGCGCTCTGCTGCGGCAACGCCCGGGTCCAGGCTGAACACTAGGTCATCCTTCCTGATGGCCGCGCCTTTTGTGGCTGGTCTCGTGGTTATGCGGCCCGCCTGCGGGGCTGCGATCATTACGGTTTCGCCTTCGACATAACCGAGGTAGTTGGCCTGTCCTGGCGGCTGGGGCAGCCAACGGTCCTTGAAATAGAAACCCGTAGCCGCAATGGCGATGATAAGGCCTGCGATGAACTTGTTCATGGTTGTAGCGCCCTGATGATGAGATCGGCGTCGTGGGCCGCGAGGGCTGAGATATCTATGGGTTCGGCGCCGATAGGTTCGAAGGCGCTTTTCCAAATGGCGCCGAGCAGCATGGGACCCACCAGGCATTTGACCGTGAGACGCGGGTCGACTTCGCGGAATTCGCCGCTGGCAATGCCGCGCTCGATCAGGGACTGGAACAGGGGCAGGCCCTTGCCGATGACATTGTCGAGATAGTAGCGGCCGATCTCTGGATGGGCGCGGGATTCCGAGATCACCAGCTTGATCAAGTCCGGCATGCGGGTTTCCTGCATGCGGTGGGCGAGAAAGTCGAGCAATTTCCGCAATAGTGGCGCCATAGGCCCCTGATGCTGGCTGACCATGTCGCTGGCAAGGCTGATATTGACCCCGACCGTAGCCTGCACAAGCGCCGTCAGGAGAGATGTTTTATCTGTAAAATACAAATAGATAGATGCTTTGCTTAAGCCTGCGCGTGAAGCCACATCCTCGAGCCTCGTGGCATTGAAGCCACGTTCGGTAAACATGTCCAGCGCGGCCGCAAGGATTTCCGTTGGCCGGGCTTCCGGGCGGCGCTTTCGTGTGATTATTTCTAACTGGTCAGTCATTAAATATAACTAACCCGCTAGTCAGTAAGAGTCAATGAGTCATCAATGGCGGCAGGCCTGCTACCTGTCGGCGCGTGACAGCACGTCCATGATTTCGGCCACCTTCTTGCGCTGTTCGTGCTTGTTGCCGCTGGCGATAGCGTGTTCGACGCAATGGCCCACGTGATCGCGGAGGATTTCCTCTTCGGCGCGGCGCAGTGCCGCGCGCACGGCTGAAATCTGGGTGACAACATCAATGCAGTAGCGGTCTTCCTCAACCATGCGGACGATGCCGCGGACCTGGCCCTCAATGCGGTTCAGCCTTTTCAGGACAGGCGTTTTTGTTTCATTTCGCATTCTTGACTTATACCCTATGGGGGTATATCTGTCAATCAAGATACATACCCCCATGGGGTTTAAGGATAATTATGGAACATCACGGGCAAGGCGCCATCGATCCGGTTTGTGGCATGACGGTTGATCCGGTGACTGCCAAGCATAAGGCCGACCACAAGGGGCAGGCCTATTATTTCTGCTCGGCGGGCTGCAGGACAAAATTTTTGGCCACACCAGCAAAATACGTGGACAAGATTTCCGAACCTGCCGTTGCCGGGGCCATTTATACCTGTCCGATGCATCCGGAAATCCGGCAGGTGGGACCGGGATCTTGCCCGATCTGCGGCATGGCGCTTGAGCCTGTGACGGCCACGGCCGAGAGCGGCCCAAGCCATGAACTCATCGACATGACGCGACGCTTCTGGATCGGACTCATTATCGCCCTGCCGGTCCTCGCCCTTGAAATGGGAGGGCATCTCACCGGGCTGCATACGCTGCTGGGCAAGCAAACGTCCAACTGGATACAATTTCTTCTGGCAACACCCGTCGTCCTGTGGGCCGGCTGGCCGTTCTTTGTTCGCGGTTGGCAGTCGCTGCTGACGCGCAATCTCAACATGTTCACGCTGATTGCGTTAGGCACGGGCGTTGCGTGGATTTACAGCGCCATCGCAACTTTCGCGCCACAGATATTTCCAGTGGCATTCCGCGAGATGGATGGTTCGGTTGCGGTTTATTTCGAAGCTGCTGCCGTTATCACAGTGCTGGTGCTGCTGGGGCAAGTGCTTGAACTGCGTGCCCGCGACCGGACCTCGGGGGCGATCAAGGCGCTTCTGGGCCTTGCGCCGAAATCAGCGCGGCGTATCAGTGCCGATGGCAGTGATGAGGATGTAGCCCTTGAGCACATCGCAGTTGGTGATCTGTTGCGTGTGCGCCCAGGCGAAAAGGTACCGGTTGATGGCGAGATTACCGAGGGCCGTTCGTCACTCGATGAGTCCATGGTGACAGGGGAATCCATGCCGGTCACAAAGGAAGTGGGCGCCAAGGTTATTGGCGGAACGCTGAATGCCAGCGGCGGTTTTGTGATGCGGGCGGAAAAAATCGGTAGCGAAACCATGCTGGCTCGCATCGTGCAGATGGTTGCCGATGCGCAGAGAAGCCGGGCGCCAATCCAGCGGCTGGCGGATCAGGTTTCCGGCTGGTTCGTTCCTGCTGTCATTGTCGTTGCCGCTCTGGCCTTTGCCGCATGGTCAATGTGGGGACCGGAACCGCGTTATGCCTATGGGCTGGTGGCCGCTGTCGCTGTTTTGATCATCGCCTGTCCCTGTGCGCTCGGGCTGGCAACTCCCATGTCGATCATGGTCGGCGTTGGCCGCGGGGCGCAAGCCGGTGTTCTCATTCGTGATGCCGAGGCGCTGGAGCGCATGGAAAAAATCGATACAATCATTGTCGACAAGACCGGCACGCTAACCGAGGGCAAGCCTTCGGTCACGGCAATTGCCACGGTAAAAGGTCAGGATGAAACAGAACTCCTGGGCTTGGCTGCGTCGGTTGAAAAAGCGAGCGAGCATCCGCTGGCCGCAGCCATTGTCGCCGCAGCAATCTTGCGTGGTGTAGCCATAGCCAAAGTCATGGGCTTTGACTCGCCTTCGGGCAAAGGTGCCATCGGCATGGTGGACAGGAAGAGCATCGTCATTGGCAATGCCAAGTTTTTGGGTGAGCTTAAGATTTCCACCGATGCTCTTGCTGACCAGGCCGATGCCATGCGCAGTGAAGGGGCCACCGCCGTGTTCGTGGCGATCAACGGCAAGGTCGCCGGGGTCATTGCCATTGCGGACGCCGTAAAGGCTTCAACACCGCGGGCGCTTGCTGCACTTCGCGATGCCGGTGTGCGCATTGTGATGCTCACCGGCGACAATAGGATCACGGCAGAAGCTGTGGCCAAACGCCTTGGCATTACGGAAGTCGAAGCAGACGTGCTGCCTGACAAGAAAGCCGACGTGGTGGCCAAGCTAAAATCCCAGGGCCGGGTTGTTGCCATGGCAGGTGATGGCGTGAATGATGCGCCGGCCCTCGCCGCAGCCGATGTCGGCATTGCCATGGGAACCGGAACCGATGTGGCGATGGAAAGTGCAGGCGTGACTTTACTGAAAGGTGACCTGATGGGCATCGTGCGGGCGCGGCATCTGTCGAAGGCCGTGATGGGCAATATCCGGCAGAACCTGTTCCTCGCCTTCATCTACAATGCGGCTGGTGTTCCCGTTGCGGCGGGCGTGCTCTATCCGACGTTTGGCATTCTGTTGTCGCCGATGATTGCGGCGGCAGCGATGGCGCTTTCGTCGGTCAGTGTCATCGGCAATGCGCTGCGGTTGCGGACGACAAAGGTATAAAATTGATCCAGGTCAAGGAAGTTCGATTAGGTTGGTCTACAAGGACATGATGGTTGTATCCCGTTTCATGGTCATTATTGCGGCCGCGTTATTTATCGTCGCATCCTTGAGCTTGGGTGTCGTTGCGGCCATGACTGCCTATGGGCCGCACCCCCATTACTCATCCATGGATTCGCCGGATCACCACGACTGCGAAGATGCGGGAAACATGGACGTGGACAGCCATGGTTGCTGTCAGGGCATATCCTGCGCGTCGTCGGGCGTCTTGGCGCAAGTGGCGATAGCTATGCCAATAATGTTGTCGGTCAGCCAGCCTGGCCCAGGCGTCGGCGATCATTTGTACGGCAGATCAATTGCGCCGGAAACAGGTCCTCCAAAGCTCCAGGCCTGAGTGACCCCGGACAGTCAGTCCGGCTTACCCATACAGATCATGTTTCAGGTGCCGATTGCATATCGGCGATATTGAAGGAGCTACAAATGAATCGTCGGGATTTTTCCAAGACTCTCCTCATGGGAGGTTCTGGCTTGCTGCTAATGGGCCGTACCGCTACTGCCGCGCAGCAACCCCTCAAGCTTGCAGTCGTTTCGCGGACGATTGATGTCAATGGCCGCGCCGCGACCGTGTTCGGCCTTACCGGTCCCGAAGACAGGCCGGGATTGAATCTTGTCGCCGGTGAAACGGCTGAAGTGGAACTGGAGAATACACTTTCCGAGGAAACCCTGATCCATTGGCATGGCCTGCTGCCCTCTTGGGATCAAGACGGCGTTCCCGATCTCCCGATGCCGCTGCTTAAGGTCGGCGAGCAGCGCCGCTACGCACTTCCCGCCGGACGTCCCGGAACCCATTGGATGCACGCGCACACATTGCAGGAGCAAAATCTTCTTGCGGCCCCCCTGATCGTGCGCGGCCCGGACGAGCTTGCACGTGACGAGCAAGAGGCTGTGGTCCTCCTGCACGATTTTTCCTTCACGCCAGCGGAGGAGTTGCTCGCAAAACTCAAGTCCGGCAGCGGCATGATGATAAACGGCATGAACATGCAAGGCATGGATCACTCGAAGATGTCCGGCATGAACATGGGTGGCAACATGATGGGCATGGATGTCAACGACATCGAGTATGATGCCTATCTCGCCAATGACCGCACTCTCAACGACCCGCAAGTGGTGCAGGTGGAGAAAGGTGGGCGGGTTCGCCTGCGCATCATCAATGGCGCAACGGCAACGGCTTTCACCATCGATACGGGCACACTTGACGGCGAGGTGATTGCCGTCGACGGGCAGGATATCGTCCCCTTGAAAACGCGGCAGTTCCCCCTGGCCATGGGCCAGCGGGTGGATTTCCGACTGCCGCTGCCCAAGGAAGGCGGCGCCTTTCCGGTGTTTGCCCTGCGCGAAGGCGGTGCGCAGCGAACCGGCATCATTCTGGCAACTCCCGGCGCTACGATAGGAAAATTGGCGGATACTGGGGAGACGCAAGGGCCAATCCTGTCACATGCCAATGAATCGGGACTTGTCGCGGCCCGGCCCCTCACACCGAAAACCGCAGACCGCACCTACGCGGTCAATCTTGTGGGCAACATGCATGGTTATGAATGGGGCATGCAGTCAAGCGCCGATCTCTCGGTGCGCCGGGGCGAACGGGTGATTGTCGAGATGCGCAACCATTCGATGATGACCCATCCTATGCATTTGCATGGGCACCACTTCCAGATCGTTGCCATCAATGGCCAGGAAATTTCCGGTGCGGTGCGCGACACGGTGTTCCTGCCGCCCATGACCAGCGTCGCTTTCGCCTTCGATGCGGTCAATCCGGGCAAGGCCTGGGCGTTTCACTGTCACCATCTCTACCACATGGCCACCGGCATGATGGCCACGGTGGGTTACGAAGGAGGATGATTCATGTTCAGCTGTTTCAAGTCTTATCGGGGCTGGGTCGTGCTGGGCCTCGCCATTCTCTTGGGCGGTTATTTGGTAATTTGGCATAGCGCCCACCTGGCGGCAGTCCTGCCGTTCCTGGTGCTTGCCGCCTGTCCCCTGATGCACATTTTCATGCATAGAGGGCATGGTCACCATCATGGGCCTGGTACCTCGGAAGATGTGCCGCCCTCCTCATCGCATTCGACATCCAGCAAAGGAGAATGAAGTGGAAAATTCCAAACTTAATCTCGTGGCATTCGGTTGGGCCCTTTCTGGCGCACTCGTTGTCCTTTTGGTGCTTTGCGAAGCGGCGGCGATGATCCTGCCCGGCTGGCAGCTTGCCCATAACTGGTTGATGTTGTTTTCAACCGCTGAAGCGGGTAGTTTCCGCAATCTGATTGACGGCATCGTTTTCAGTGCGGTCTTCGGCTGGATCACGGCTGCGGTATTGGTTTCGATCTATAACCGTCTCGTCAGGAGCTAACCCATGAATCGCCGAACCGCATTACTTTTCCTTGTAGCTTCTACCTCTGTCTTGATTGCCCCACGCGCGGGCAGGGCGGCGGCGCTCCCGGCCATCGCGGTCTATCGCAATCCGGGGTGCGGTTGCTGTGAAGGCTGGGTGAAGCACATGATCGCGGCAGGCTTCAAAGTGACGATTGAGGACGATCCAAACCTTGCTGCCCGCAGGGAAAGCTTGAAGATTCCCGCCGATTTGGCGAGTTGCCACATTGGACTAGCAGATGGCTATGCCTTCGAAGGCCACATACCCGCAGGTGACGTCGTGAAGTTTCTCAAGGAACGGCCGACGGGTGCCATTGCTCTCGTGGTGCCCGGCATGCCGATGGAATCGCCGGGCATGGAATCCGGAGGCAGCAGCGAAGCGTTTGATGTACTGATGATTTCGGCGAATGCTGCGCCCACAGTTTACGCCAGCCACTGAGCGATGGAAGACATATCGGGAGTCCTGATCTTCGCCTTGCTACGTCGGCAGACTAGAGCCTGATCAGTTTTAGCTGGATCGCATCCCCTTCGTCGTCATCCCGGCGACCTGTCCTCCGAAGCAAAGCCCTAGCTTTGCGAAGGGGGAAAGTCGCTATCAGATTCACATATCTTTGCTGCTATCATTGCAGCTATCAACGCGTTGAATTCATTCTCTCTTCCGTCATCCCGACGTACGTCGGGATGACGGAAAAATGAAGTGTTTACCGGTATGGCAAAGTATTCTTTGGATTTGCAAAGAGCATTGGCGGGAAATGAAACTCAAAAAGATGTGTGCATCCGAATCCGGCTTTCCCCCTTCGCAAAGCTAGGGCTTTGCTTCGGAGGACAGGTCGCCGGAATGACGGTGGTCTTTTCGATTCAATGTAAGTTGATCATGCTCTAGCGCTGGATTATCCGGATTTTTACATTTTTCAGAGCCACATTTTTGCCGGGTTATTTTCTTAAACGCATTGGCGGGGCCGCATTTGAATTGTGGAAGGAAAAGCTATGATCAAGTCATTACTCGTAACTGGAACGATCCTTGCAGCGCTCG
>CAZHCO010000046.1:0-2123 GCA_964530965.1 uncultured Aestuariivirga sp.
GGGCCTGCTTTCGGGCCGTTCGCACTGGGTTTATTCCACGGTTTGCGTGATTGCTCCCAATGGGCAAAAAACCACGCGCTGCTGCGAAACCAAAGTCAGGTTCAAGCGCCTGTCGCGCGAGGATATTGAAAGCTATCTCAAATCCGATGAATGGCGCGGCAAGGCCGGCGGCTATGCCATTCAGGGCCGCGCCGAGGCCTTCGTGCGTTATCTCACGGGCTCGTACTCAGGCGTCATGGGCCTGCCGCTTTACGAAACCGTGCACTTGCTGGAAGGTGCGGGCTATCCCATCCTTCATACCTGGATGACGACTGCCTCCGCGAGCGTCTGATGCCCGACCCGGTTCGCCTCAAACCACGCCGCCCCTGCCCCATCTGCGGCAAGCCCTCGCTGCAGAAATTCCACCCTTTCTGTTCGGCGCGCTGTGCGCAGGTTGATCTCAATCGCTGGCTGGGCGGAAACTATGCGATACCGGCCGTCGAGGCGGAAGAACCGCCCGAAGACGGCACCGATTATGGGGAGCACGCGAGGTAGCCGGCATCATCTGGCGTTTGATAAATGTTTAGCTTTGGTGCAGCGGGTTCTCCCGCAACGCTCACAATAGGTACGAGTACCATTGCGGGCTTCAACCCCTTCACCTGGTCAAAAGCGCTGGTCTATGCGGGTTATCCCCTGCTCAAGTCGGCCTCTTCCACGATTGTCCTGACAAAGGAGCAGTCTGATAAGGTTGCCGCCCTTCAGGCTGAAAAGAAAACCGCAGACGTCGTGAAGGTCTTGAGTGATGCGCGCATTGCCGCTGATCCCGCGGCCAAGAAAATCGCCGCGATTGCCAATGTCGACGGCGTTGTCGTTGCTACCGATGGAACGGGAGCAACCGCAAGCGTCACTGAAATTGTCCCCGGCAGTGCCGACAAGGCCAAGATCAACTGGCCGATGGCCATCGGCATTCTGTTCATCATGATGATTTATGTCACCATGGTTTATGGTCCGATTGCAGCGTTCCTGGTTGAGCTGTTCCCGACCCGCATCCGTTACACCTCGATGTCGCTGCCCTATCACATCGGCAATGGCTGGTTTGGCGGCATGCTGCCCTTGCTGGCAACGGCAATTGTGGCGTCCTACGGCAATATCTATGCGGGACTTTGGTATCCGATTGCCGTTGCCCTCATTACGGCAGTGGTCGGATTCATCTTCTTGAAGGAAACCAAGGATGTGAACATCTCTGCCTAAGTGCAGAGTTGACTGAGCATACATCAAACCCCGTCTGGAGCGTGTTTTCCAGGCGGGGTTTTCTTTCTTGCCACCGCAAATCCAATCCCATATAACGCGGCGCACGTGTCGTGCCCAGGTAGCTCAGTTGGTAGAGCAGCGGACTGAAAATCCGCGTGTCGGTGGTTCAATTCCGCCCCTGGGCACCATCGTTTTTCAATTCAAAATAAACAAGTAGCCAAAGAACAAATGAAGATTTCGTTTTGAGAGTTAGGCCGTGGCACCGCAGTGGTACCAACATTTCGGAAAACCCCCATTAGTTTGATTGTTGTCCGCAACTTCATTCCGTAAAGATCTGAGCAAATTGACATTATGACTCACTGAGGAACGCCTGACGGCTGTGAGCCAACATGTCCTAAGGTTTCCAGTTCCTATCGGTACAGCTACGAATTCCCTGATTGGAGGAGTAATCCAAGCATATCCATGCAATATTCTCTCATTGCGTCTTGTAAAAAATATCGGTCAGGCCACCCTGCTCCGTCAGATACAGTGTCTGTGGTCAAAAAAAATAAACAAAAACAGTGTGTTCAAATCTCACAAGAAATTGTCAATTGTCTGTGGATTCTGGCTTCCGAATCCAAATGAGATAACAAGATTTCCTGTTTCAGGATTGGGAAATTTGATCGCGGCACCTGCCTCAATTCATCCGGCTCGAACTAACTCAAAATAACTACAATGTCCAAATCTACGAGTTTCTCTAGTACCGCCGCAACATCCCGCCTGATTTTTCCAGGCGAAACCACTGGAAATGCCGTGGCAAAGTCTTCAACAAGATCGGATTGCGACACTGGCTCACCCAACATTTCCCAGACTATTGCAGCTGTCCCATTTAGGAAGTGAATCTTGTTGAGCTT
>CAZHCO010000047.1:0-1063 GCA_964530965.1 uncultured Aestuariivirga sp.
GGTCGGAGAAGGACTGCACCCCGAGAGAGAGGGTTCGTACCCCCAGCCGTCGCCAGGCCGCGCACGCGTCGGGTGTCACGTCCTCGGGGTTGGCCTCCAGGAAGATCCAGGGCCCAGGCGTCGCGAGCGCCAGGTGCGAGCCGCACGCGCTGAGCGCGCGCGCGAGGTCCTCGGGCGGCAGCAGCGAAGGCGTGCCCCCGCCGAAGTACACCGTGTCGAAGGGCCTGGGGTCTCTCCAATCGCGCGCGGCGAGAGCCACCTCGGCGACCAGGTGCTCGACGAAGCGCTTGCGGGCGGGGACGTCCGCCTTCAGCACCGAGAAGTCGCAGTACGGACAGATCGCCGAACAGAAGGGAATGTGGATGTAGAGCCCGGGCGCGCTCGGCACGGTTGACTAACCGTCGTCCTCGTCGTCCTCGGTCCGGAGCACCGACACGAAGGCCGCCTGCGGGATCTCCACCGCCCCCACCATCTTCATCTTCTTCTTGCCCTCCTTCTGCTTCTCCAGCAGCTTGCGCTTCCTGGAGATGTCGCCGCCGTAGCACTTCGCGGTCACGTCCTTGCGGAAGGGGTTGATGGTGGTGCGGGCGATGATCTGTCCGCCGATCGCGCCCTGGATCGCGATCTTGAACTGCTGGCGGGGGATCGTCTTGGCCAGCCGTTCGCAGTAGCGCAGCGCCCGCGGGCGCGAGAACTCGCGATGGACGAGTTGCGAAAGAGCGTCGACCTTCTCCCCGTTGACGAGGATGTCCACCTTCACCATGTCGCCCAGACGGTAGTCCAGGAGCTCGTAGTCGAACGACCCGTAGCCCTGGGTGATCGACTTCAGGCGGTCGTAGAAGTCGAAGAGGACCTCGGCGAGCGGCACCTGGCTCACGACCTCCATCCGGCCCGCGGAGAGGTAGTGGAAGGTGGTGTCCACCCCGCGCCGCTCGCGGCACAGCTCCATCACCGTCCCGAGATAGCGCTCGGGCGTCATGATCGTGGCCTTGATGTAGGGCTCGTAGGCCTCCTTGATCGAGCCCGGGTCCGGATAGAAGGTCGGGTTGTCGATCCAGACCTC
>CAZHCO010000048.1:0-18692 GCA_964530965.1 uncultured Aestuariivirga sp.
GCTGACGGTTGGTCCCGTGGATACTACGGTCCACTGCGCCTTAAATGGCTAAACAACCCTAGCGGAAAACCTCAGACACCGTGCGATCTAGGGCTCTGCAAGTGCCAGCTGGACAGCAAAAACCGCCGCAAAAGCGTGGGCGCGAGCAAGCGCCAAACCGCCGGACTACCACGACCGGCATTCTTGCGAGTGTTTGCGTCCACGCAACCCTTCGCTACCGGCCCCTCGCAAATGCTCGGGGCGTTCGACACTCAAATCATGCCACTGGCATGATTTGCCGGAGCTCCGCTCCGTCGTGCCTCACCCCCGAAAACGGCATTACCGTTTTCACCCCCGGCGAAGCCGAGGGCGAAGCTATGCCCGATGCTCATTGACAAGTGAATCTGTAACTGAAGAGGCCCTCATCCGGCCTGTCGGCCACCTTCTCCCATCCTTCGGACGGGCGAAGGCAGAACCTTCAAACATTGTCGCCTTCTCCCGTCCTGCGTAACGACGTGAAGCAGGATGGGAGAAGGTCCCGAAGGGGGATGAGGGCTCTTAAGTGAAGAAGGTCGCAACAGGCAGATGATTTTCAATTCCGCGACAGCGTGTTGATCTTTTCCTGCATGGCCGTGAGCTGGTCCTTCATGGCCTGAAGGTCATCCTTCGATGGGGCCTGCGTTGGCGTGGAATTTGGCTTCGGAGGTGCTGCCCCGGCGCCGGGATTCATGGCCATCGCCGCAAAGGGATTGAACAGCTTCATCGCATCGCTGAACAGCGCCATGTTGCGCTTGGCATGATCTTCCATGTTCTTGAACGGCTCGCCGCCAAAGGCCGACATCATCTGCTCGCGGATCTTGTCGTGCTCCTTGGTGAGGTTCTCCAGGGAAAATTCCAGGTAGCCGGGAACCAGCGTCTGCATGCTGTCGCCGTAATAGCGGATGAGCTGGCGCAAAAAATTGATGGGCAGCAGATTGGTGCCCTTGTTTTCTTCCTCGAAAATGATCTGGGTCAGAACCGAGCGGGTGATTTCCTCGCCGGTCTTGGCATCATACACCACAAAATCCGTGCCCGATTTCACCATGGCTGAGAGGTCATCAAGGGTCACATATGTGCTTGTTGCCGTATTGTAGAGCCTGCGGTTCGCATACTTCTTGATCACCACCGCGTCTTTTGGCGCCGATTTTTCGTCACTCACCGTTTACACTCCTCCAATGCGGACAGTTACCGATTGTCCCCCAGGTTTCCTGTCCGCAGTGCAAAAACTTGCTCCCCGCAATGCACAATTGCAAGTGCAAAAAACTATGGCATGAGGTGTTTCAAATGCTATGACTAACGGAATATCCCCCATCCCGCCTTCAGGAGTAAGCCCGTGGCCACCCCATCTTCCCAAGACATCGTCATCGTTTCCGCCGCCCGGACCCCGGTTGGCTCCTTCAATGGGGCGCTCAGTTCCGTGGCCGCGTCCTTCCTCGGCACCGTTGCTTTGAAAGCCGCCATGGAGCGCGCCAAGGTTGAAGCCGCCGATATTGATGAGGTTATTCTGGGTCAGGTTCTGGCCGCAGGCCAGGGCCAGAACCCGGCGCGGCAGGCTGCTGTTAACGCCGGTATTCCCGTGGCAAGCCCAGCCTGGGGCATGAACCAGCTTTGCGGCTCCGGCCTTCGCGCCGTGGCGCTCGGCATGCAGCAGATTGCCAGCGGTGATGCCCGGATCGTGGCCGCCGGCGGCCAGGAATCCATGAGCAAGGCCCCCCATGTGCAGCATTTGCGCGACGGCGTAAAAATGGGCGACTACCAGATGATTGACTCGATGATCCGCGATGGTTTGTGGGACGCCTTCAATGGTTATCACATGGGCAATACGGCGGAGAACGTAGCCCGCCAATGGCAGATCACTCGCGAAACCCAGGATGCCTTCGCCGTGGCCTCCCAGAACAAGGCCGAAGCCGCGCAAACCGCAGGCAAGTTCAAGGCCGAGATTTGTTCTGTCACCATTGCAGGGCGCAAGGGCGATGTGATTGTCTCCGACGATGAATATATCAAGAAGGGTGTCACCCTCGACAGCATCGCCAAACTCAAATCTGCTTTTATGAAGGATGGCACGGTGACCGCGGCCAATGCTTCTGGCCTGAATGATGGTGCCGCCGTTGTCATCCTCATGAGTGCCGCCGAAGCGGCAAAGCGCGGTTTGACGCCACTCGCCCGCATCGCCTCCTGGGCAAGCGTAGGCGTTGATCCCGCCATCATGGGCTCAGGCCCCATCCCCGCCTCGCAAGCCGCCTTGAAAAAAGCCGGTTGGAAAGCTGCCGATCTCGATCTCGTGGAAGCCAATGAAGCCTTCGCCGCCCAGGCCTGTGCGGTGAACAAAGACATGGGCTGGAACCCTGACATCGTGAATGTGAATGGTGGCGCTATTGCCATCGGCCACCCAATTGGCGCAAGCGGCGCCCGCGTGCTCACCACGCTGCTCCATGAAATGCAAAAACGTAAAAGCAAAAAAGGCCTGGCCACCCTGTGCATCGGCGGCGGCATGGGCATTGCCATGTGTGTTGAAAATTAAGGGGAGAACATGAGCAGAGTAGCAGTCGTAACCGGTGGCAGCCGCGGTATTGGCGCTGCCATTTCAAAGGCACTTAAAGCAGCGGGCTACAAAGTCGCGGCGACTTACGCCGGCAATGACGAGGCCGCCAACGCCTTCAAGAAGGAAAGCGGCATTCCGGTTTACAAATGGGATGTCTCGAACACTGAGGCCTGCGCCACTGGCCTGAAACAGGTCGAGGCCGATCTCGGCCCCATCGAAGTTCTGATCAACAATGCGGGGATCACCCGCGACAGTGCCTTTCATCGCATGACCGCAGAACAATGGCACGCCGTGATCAACACCAATCTCAATTCGCTGTTCAACATGACGAGGCCTGTGATCGAAGGCATGCGCGCGCGGAAGTTCGGACGCATCATCAACATCTCGTCGATCAATGGCCAGAAGGGCCAGTTCGGCCAGACCAACTATTCAGCCGCAAAAGCTGGCGATCTCGGCTTCACCAAAGCACTCGCCCAGGAAAGCGCCAAGCTAGGCATCACGGTAAACGCCATCTGCCCGGGCTACATCGCAACCGAAATGGTCATGGCCGTGCCCCAGGATGTGCGCGAGAAAAGCATAATCCCGCAGATCGCCGTGGGCCGTCTCGGCGAGGCCGAAGAGATTGCGCGCTGCGTGGTGTTTCTCGCCAGCGATGACGCGGGCTTCATCACCGGTTCAACCCTGTCCGCCAACGGCGGCCAGTACATGACGTAATCATAGATGCGGATTACGGCCGAGAACCTGTCCTGCGAGCGTGGCGGACGGACAGTTTTCAGTAATCAGAATTTTTCACTTGGCAGTGGCGAGTTTCTGCAACTCGCCGGCCCCAATGGTTCCGGCAAATCATCCCTCCTGCGATTGCTAGCCAATTTGAGCGAACCCAGCGTTGGTAAAATAACTCTGGAGGGTGGCTCATCTGATCTGACCCTGGGCCAGCAAGCCCACTACATCGCCCACAGTGATGCCAGCAAATCGGCATTGACCGTTACCGAGAACTTAGTTTTCTGGCGCGACTTTCTCGGAGGCGGCGACATTCAGCACGCCTTGGAATCTGTGAACCTCTCTGCCCTCGCAGACTATCCCGCAGCACTCTTGTCAGCAGGGCAAAAACGCCGCCTCGCCTTGGCAAGGCTTGCCCTCGTGCCCCGCGCCATCTGGCTGCTCGATGAACCCAGCGTAGGCTTGGATGAGGCCTCGCAAGAATTGCTCGTGGCCCTGATGATCAAGCACCTCAAAGCAGGAGGGCTCATTGTCGCGGCAACCCATGTTCCTCTCGGGTTGAAGCCACAAAAAAATCTTTTTCTCAATGGAAAGGGACAAGCATGAATTTGTTGCTCGCCCTCCTGCGCCGCGATCTCATCCTTGCCGCCCGCCAAGGTGGCGGCGTGGGAACAGCATTGGGTTTTTTCCTGACAGTCCTCGTGCTGCTCCCCATCGGCATCGGCCCCGACCAGATCACCTTGCAGCGCCTCGCCCCCGGCATCCTGTGGATCACCCTTCTTCTATCCGTGCTGCTGTCTGCCGACCGCACCTTTCAGCAGGACTTCGAGGACGGTTCGCTGGAAGTGATGGCCATGGCGCCAGCATCCCTTGAACTCGTGGCTCTCACCAAGGCCTTCGCCCACTGGCTTTCAACCAGCCTGCCGCTGAGTATTGCAGCGCCATTCCTTGGCGTGCTGCTCAACCTCAGAACAGAAATCATCTGGCCATTGGCCCTCTCGATGATTCTGGGCTCCCTTGCGCTTTCGCTTCTGGCCAGCATCGGCGCCTCCCTCACCCTCAATTTGAGGCGCGGTGGATTGCTCATTTCAATTCTGGTTCTGCCACTTTATGTCCCCGTTCTCGTGTTCGGCATGTCCACCACAACTGGAAATCCGGAAATGATCATGCCTTCCCTTCTCATCCTGTCGGCCATCGCACTGGCAAGCTCCGTGCTTGCCCCCATCGCCGCTGCTGCGGCGCTACGGGCCTATCTCAAATGATCCAGTTCGTAAGGTAGTGACATGCAACAATTCGCCAACCCAACCCGATTTCTAGCCATCGCTAACAGGGCACTACCCTACACCTGGGCCGTGACCATCATTCTCTTCGCCATTGGCCTCTACGGCGCGCTGGTCACCGCACCGCCCGACTATCAGCAGGGTGAAACCGTGCGCATCATGTTTGTCCATGTGCCCGCCGCCTGGCTCGCCATGCTTGTCTATACAGTCATGGCGCTGGCCAGTGCCGTGGCCATCATCTTCCGCCACCCCCTGGCTGATGTTGCCGCAAAAACCGCAGCCCCCATCGGTGCAGTCTTCTGCTTCCTCGCTCTTGCCACCGGTTCCCTCTGGGGCAAGCCAATGTGGGGCGCCTGGTGGGTGTGGGATGCGAGGCTCACCTCCATGTTCGTGCTCTTCCTTCTCTACGTGGGTTACATCGCCATCTGGCAGGCCATAGAGGAACCAACCCGTGCCGCCATGATCGCCCGCATCGTGGCCCTTGTCGGCTTCATCAACATTCCGATCATCAAATTTTCGGTGGACTGGTGGAATTCGCTCCATCAACCCGCCAGCGTTTTCAAAACGGGCGGCCCCAGTATTGCATTTCCCATCTTGTGGCCGCTCCTTGTCATGGGTTTGGCCTACACCTTTCTTTTTCTCGCTCTTCACCTCATCTCAATCAGAAGCGAAATCACCGCGCGAAAATTGCGCAACTTGCAAATTGCGCGAAGCGGAGAGACATGATGGACTGGAACGCAAGCCACAGCGGTTTCGTTATCGCCTCCTATGCATTAAGCCTCATCTTCCTTGCAGGCCTCATCATCTACACGTTCAATCGTGATGCCAGCTTCAAGAAGCTGCTCGCGCAATTTGAGAAAACGAAAAAGTGACCCCTGAACCAACACGCCGCAGGCTGGGCATTGCGCTTCTGCCGATTGTGATTTTTGCAGGCCTGACCCTTGTGCTCCTGAAGGGTCTGTTTGGAAATCCATCGATGCTTCCCTCAGTCCTCATCGGCAAGCCCATTCCGGAGTTTGCCCTGCCCGCCATCGAAGGTTCCGACATCCCAGGCCTTACCTCGGCTGATCTCAAAACCGGCGAAGTTTCCGTCGTGAATATCTGGGCTTCCTGGTGCGGGCCCTGCCGCCTTGAGCATCCGCTTCTGATGGAGCTTTCCAAGAGGACGGACATTCGCCTCTATGGCATCAACAACGCGGACAAGGCCGAAAACGCCAGGCGCTTCTTGGGCACCCTGGGCCAGCCCTATGCGGCCGTTGGAGCCGATAGCGACGGACGCACGACAATCGACTGGGGCGGCTACGGCGTGCCGGAGACCTTCATCGTCGATGGCAAGGGCATCATCCGCTTCAAATGGATTGGCCCGCTTTCACCGGAAATTAAGAATGGGGTTTTCGCAAATGAAATTGAAAAGGCAAAGCTGCCTGCTGCTGTCGATTAGAGCATGATTGTTGCTTTTCGATTCATGCGTCTAAGAACCCTCATCCGCCCTGTCGGGCACCTTCTCCCATGCGAAGGCGCACGGGAGAAGGCGATAATCTCAATAAGTTTTGCCTTCTCCCGTCCGAAGGATGGGAGAAGGTGCCCGACAGGGCGGATAAGGGCCTCTTGGCCGAGGGTTGCAAATTAAAATTTGAGGCGCGTTAACGCGCTTTGCGTGGGCGGACTTTGCGCACCACTTTTTCCGGTTCTTTTTCCTCAACCTTGTCCATTTCCGAGGCAAGGCCGGTGAGGCATTCCAGAAGTGTTTTGCGGTCCGGGTTCGGCAAGGTTGCCATAAGCTGCCGGTCAACTTCCTCGGCGCCTGACTGTGCCTGCTTCAGCATTTTCTTGCCGATGGGCGTAAGCCTGATGGCATTGGTGCGCGCGTCATCCTTAGTGCGGCGGCGCTGCACATAACCCTGCGCCATGAGCCGGGCCACGAGATCAGCCAGCGTCGAGCGGTCAATGCCCGTCATCTTCACAAGCTCTGTCTGGCTGCGGCCTTCATGGGCGTCGGCTGCCAACAACACCGTGAACTGACGATGTGTCAGACCGGACTTGCCGGTCTCGCTCATATAGAGATGAATGGAATATTGCACCGCGCGCTTCAACAGATGCGAGAGTGATCGCGACAGTTGTTTCACGTCCTTGTTGCCGCTCATTGGCCCCTACTCCTGCGCAAGCGAATCAAACATATTTTGATCCCCCGCCGTATTGCTTGCCCAATTGCTCTCAGCTCGTCGCATCCCCATCCCTGCCCCTGCAAATTTGACTGCGCCTGACATTCAGAAAGCCGGTGAGTCCTAGCGTTTCAACTCCAACGCGGCAAGCAAAAAAGCACAGGCTTACCGCACTGCAAACCATCTAAAATCATCCGGACACGGATTACAACTCTTGACTTATGAAAATCGACCCGTCAAGCGGACGGCACATCAGGCTTTGAGGCCTCTTCCTCGATCATGTGCTTGGCCATGAACGGCGCGTTCGCAAGTGCGAATACCAGGGTCAGCCCGAGAAGGCCGAACACCTTGAAGTTGACCCACATGTCGGTGCTCACATTCCGCCAGATCAGTTCGTTGAGGGCCGCCACACACAAAAAGAAAACCCCCCAGCGGAGCGTGAGTGAACGCCATGCCTCCTGTGGAAGATTGATCGCCTCACCCACCACATATTTTATGAAAATCTTCCCGAAATAGAGCCCGCCGAGAAGCGTTGCGCCAAAGAACACGTTGATCAGCGTAACCTTGACCTTGATGAAAGTGTCATCGTGAAGCCAGATTGTGAGGCCGCCGAAGATGCCTACAAAGATGGCGCTGAACAACGGAACCTTGGCAATTTTTTTTGTAAGTATCCATGAGGCAAGCAGGGCAACGGCTATGGCCACCATGAAAACACCCGTGCCCCAGAACACGCCGCCTTTCCAGTTGCCGATGAAGAACGCAAGCAGCGGGCCGAACTCGATGAGAAATTTGGGAAGTGGTTTCATGTCTCGCTTAGTCCTGAAATCGCGCGGGCAAAGGCATCCGCGTCGAAGGGTTGAAGATCGTCGATGGTCTCGCCAACGCCAATGGCATGAATGGGCAGGGCAAATTTCTCGGCAATCGCCACCAGAATACCACCTCGGGCCGTGCCATCAAGCTTGGTCATGATGAGGCCGGTGACACCGGCGACCTTGGTGAAGATTTCGGCTTGCGATATGGCATTCTGCCCCGTCGTGGCATCTAATATCAGCAGCACTGCATGGGGGGCAGTTTCCTCCTGCTTCTTGACCACCCGCACGATCTTGTCGAGCTCGTCCATGAGATAGGCTTTGTTCTGCAGGCGCCCGGCCGTGTCGATGAACAGGATATCGGTGCCGTCTTCGCGCGCCGTCTGCATCGCATCATAGGCGAGCCCCGATGAATCTGACCCCGTGGGCCGCGACAGGGTCTTGGCGCCAACGCGTTCGCCCCAGATGGTGAGCTGTTCAATGGCCGCCGCCCGGAATGTATCACACGCCGCAAACATGACCTTAAAGCCTTCGCCCGTAGCGATGGCCCCGAGTTTGCCGATTGTCGTTGTCTTGCCGGCTCCATTGACGCCCACCACGAGAATGACGAACGGCTTCTCGCTGCCAAAATTAAACGGAACTTCGACGGGCTTCAGCACTTTGGCAACTTCGTCAGCCAGAATGCGCTTGACCTCTTCCGGTTCAATCTCCTTGTCATAACGTCCAGCTGAGACAGCCTTGATAATACGTTCCGAAACCGCAACACCGAGATCAGCCTGTATGAGCACATCTTCCAGTTCCTCAAGCGTCGATGCATCCAGCTTGCGCTTGGTGAAGATCGAGGTGATTGACGAAGTGATGGATTTCGAGGACTTGGACAGACCCTTGGTAAGGCGCGACAGCCAGCCCTTGCGCTCTTCGGCAACTGGCACAGGCGCGGGTTCAGGCGCAACAGGTTCTCTTACTGGCGTGGGAACTACAGCCTCAGGAGCCTTTTCAATAACCGGCGGCGGAACGGCAATCTCGATTTTCGGTTGCGGCGCCTCAACTTCAATTTTCTTTTGAGGTGCAGGCTTTGGCGGCGGCTCAACCTTTTTGGGTTCCGGCTTTTTCGGCTCCGGCTTTTTAACTTCAACCTTCCTGACCTCAGCCTTCTTGGGTTCAACTTTTTTGGGCTCAGGTTTCTTTTGTTCCGGCTCTATGGGCTCAGGCTTCTTGGCATCGACCTTCTTCGGTTCGGGCTTTTTCGGTTCGGGCTTCTTGGCCTCAACCTTCCTCGGCTCCGGCGCTACCTTGAGCTTCGGTTTTGGTTTTTTTGGTTCAGGCTTTTTAGGTGCTGGTTTTTTAACTTCCACCTTGGGAGGTTCTATGGGTTTCGGCTCGGGTTTTGGAAGCTCAGGAACAACTTCCACAACGACCTGCGCAGGCGCTTCAAGCTGTGCGACTACAGGTCCCGGCGGTGGAGCTTCTTCTGTCTTGCCGACGATCCGGTTGAAGAGTTTCTTGAAAAACCCGCTCATGCGGCAAGCCTGGCTTCGAGATAATGGCCAGCAGCACCCGTGACATGGGCCTTGACGATGGCACCGGGAGAGAGGCTTTGCGCGAATTTTACTTGGGCGAACTGCTCGTTGCGGCCTGAATTCAGGGTTTCAACAAGAACGCGTTGCGTGGCCCCTATGGAATTGTTGAGGAAGCGGAACAATCGCTCCTCGCCCTTGGCCCGCAGGCGCTGCGCGCGCTCCCTTATAGTGCCCGTATCCAGCTGCGGCATGCGCGCTGCCGGAGTTTCTGGCCGTGGCGAGAAAGGGAATACATGCAAATAGGTAAGGCCGCATTCATCGACAATGCGCAGCGAGTTCTCGAACATCTCATCCGTTTCGGTCGGGAAGCCCGCGATGATATCCGCACCGAACACCATGTTGGGACGGCGCGATTTCAGCTCATGGCAAAACGCGATTGAGTCTTCCCGCGCATGCCTGCGCTTCATCCGCTTCAAAATCATGTTGTCGCCGGACTGCAGCGAAAGATGGATATGCGGCATGAAGCGTGTCTCGCCCGCCATCACATCCATCAGTTCCGGATCGGCTTCAATGGAGTCGATGGATGATAGCCGCAATCTCTTAAGATCAGGAATATCCTTCAAAATGCGACTGACCAGCGCTCCAAGCTTAGGCGCGCCTTCGAGATCAGCGCCCCACGAGGTGATATCAACGCCTGATAAAACAACTTCCGCATAGCCATTGGCCACGAGCCTGCGCACCTGCTCCACTGCCTGATGAATTTCAACCGAACGCGAATTGCCGCGTCCAAACGGAATGATGCAGAAGGTGCAGCGATGGTCACAGCCATTTTGAACCTGCACGAAAGCCCGTGTGCGTTCCGTGAGGCCTTCAATCATGTGCAGATGATTTTTGCGTGGAGACATGATCTCGCTCACGCGCACCCTATCATTCGCACCCGGCAACCAGTTCTGCGGTTGCAGCTTCTCTTCATTGCCAAGCACCATGGAAACTTCCGGCATATCGGCGAACATTTCCGGCGTTGTCTGCGCCGCGCAACCGGTGACAATGATCTTCGCCTCGGGCCTGTTCTTGTGCGCCTTGCGAATGGCCTGCCGCGCCTGCCGTGTGGCTTCCGCCGTCACCGCGCAGGTATTAAAGACAATCGCATCCTTCAATCCGGCCTTCGCCGCATGGCCGCGCATCACTTCTGACTCGTAAGTATTGAGCCTGCAGCCAAAGGTGACGAATTCGGTTTCGCTCATGCGGCCAACCCGGACGGCAACACGCCATCAAACTCATAGGCCACAGGCCCCGTCATCAACACATGGTCATCGCTCTCGCGCCATTCCATCATGAGATCGCCGCCCGGCAAGGTGATGCGGCATTTCCGGTCAATGACCTTGATGCGGGCACCCGCCGCCATTACGGCACAGGCTGCTGTACCGCAGGCCTTCGTGAGACCAGCGCTGCGCTCCCAAACTTTCAACGTCACATGATCCCTGGCATCAACGCGAGCCAGCGAAATATTCGCACGTTCCGGAAACAGGTGGTGATGCTCCAGCATGGGGCCAACCTTTGAGAGATCGACGACATCGAGATCGTCCACCCAGAAAATGCAATGGGGATTTCCCACATTCACCACCGACGGCGAATGTATGAGCGGATGATCTATGGGGCCAACCTGCAATTCAATATGGCGCGTATCGTGGAAAGGTTCCGACAGCGGAATGTCCTTCCAGTCAAAACGCGGCACCCCATTATCGACCATCACCAGCTTGTCGCCCGCCTTGCGCGCCACCAGAAAACCGCCGAGCGTATCAATGGTGGCCGTCGTGGTTTTCTTCTCATCAAAAAGCATGTCGGCCACACAGCGCGAGGCATTGCCACATGATTCAACCTGCCCCCCGCCATTGTTCCACACCAGCATGCGCACATCGGCGATATCGGATTTTTCCAGCAGGATAAGCTGGTCGCAGCCAATGCCCGTCTTCCGGTCGGCAATGGCCCGGGCCTTCACCTCATCCATGGAAATGACGCGCGCCCGCCCGTCAAGCACGACAAAATCATTGCCGAGCCCGTTCATCTTGCGAAAGGGAATTGCGCCTGCCTGGGTCATTTCAGGGGGTTATATGGTGAAACGGGCCGGAAAAGCTAGCCGCAACTAATTCCCCTCCCCCTTGTGGGCAGGGTTCAAGGGTGGGGGTCGGGAAACGTGGGTCAGCCAGTACAATTTTCATACTAGCCGATAGCCTATGGGCCATGCTCAACACTGTCCATGACCACGAAATCCCGCATCAATCCCTGGATCGTCGTGTGGCTGTGTTTTGCCACGCTGGCCATCGTCATGTCGGCACGCCAGTCCGTTTCGATCATGACCGACGAATGGGTTCGCACCTTGGGCTGGTCCAAAACCTTCATTGGCTCGGGTCAGGCGGTGGCGCTGGTCGTCATCGCAATTGTGGCCCCCATCACCGGAAACCTGGCTGACCGCCACGGCGTGCGCGCCCTCCTGGCAGGCGGGCTTGTGGCCATTGCAATCGGCTTGGCGATTTTTGCCGCCTATCCCGTCGCCGCCTTCTACATCATTGGTTATAGCCTCGTTGGCGGCGTAGGCTTTGCCTCGGCCAGCTATCACCTGATATCAACCGCTGTCGCGCGCTCATTCACCGAGAGGCGTGGACTCGCCATTGGCATTGCCAATGCGGGCAGCACCGCTGGGCAATTCATCACCGTGCCCATGCTCACTGTCTTCCTCACCTGGTTCTCCTGGCGCTGGAGCATTGCCGCCGCAGCAATCGCCTGCGTGGCCATGGCAGCAACCATTTGGGTCATCATGAAGCCCACTCGGGACGAAAAAAATCATAAAACCGAAACTGTCTCACAAGAGCCCCTGTGGGACCGTCTCAAATTCCTCCTCACCAGCCCCACCTTCCACATTCTCTACTGGAGCTTCTTCATCTGCGGCATCACCACGACGGGGGCCATCGAAACCCATTTCCTGCCCTATGCCGCCTTCTGCGGCTTCCCGCCCGTGCCGGCCTCAGGAATTTACGGCCTCACCATGGCAATCAATTTCGGCGGCATGATGCTGTCGGGCTATCTCACCGACAAGGTCAATCGCCCCCTGCTGCTGGGCTCCATCTATCTCATGCGCTCGCTCTCCTTCATCGTGCTCATGTATGTGGGCACCAGCTATGAAATGATGCTCCTCTTCGCCGTGATCTTCGGCATCTTCGATTATTCAACCGTGCCGCCCACCGCCAGCCTTGTTGCTTCCCATCTCGGCCTGAAAATCATGGGGCTCGCCATGGGACTGATCTCAGGCGGCCACGCCCTGGGCGGAGCTGTCGGTGCCTTCATGGGCGGTTACCTCTTCGACCACTTCGCCAGATACACGGAGATGTGGTGGGTCGCTTTTGGAACGGCGATACTGGCGGGCGTGATGGTGTTTATGCTGCGCGAGAATCGGACGGCGAAGGGATTCATTCCAGTCGCCGCCCAATAGATTCACCGCTTGATCGGCACCCAAATCTCAACCGTGCCGATGCCCTTCACGCCGTCGAAGTCTTCGCCGTAAAGCTCAAACTCCGGGCCGTCGGCGAGCTCATGGCCGGACGCGGGTATCCAATCATTGAAAATCCCCATCCAGGTGCTGTGAATGGTCGAGATATGCTCGCGGTGCGGAAACACCGCGTAGTATTGGGCGGGGATGCGCAGGTTGGAAAAGCCCGCCGGCAGGTCGGAAAAATCCTTCACCTCCACGCCGCACATGTAATCGATGTTGCCGCTGTCATCGCCATTATAGAGAACGCCGTAAGCCTTGCGCCCCACCTGGCCCGGGATATTGCCGAGATAAGGCACAAAGCGCTGCCATTGGGCCGGCATGCCCTTGTTGTCCGAAGAACGCTGGCTGAGGCCCGCCACCAGCAGGGGCTTGCCCTCCACCATGCGCGGGTTTTCAAGTTTCGTTTTTTTAGCTGATTGAGACATGGAACTAGGCTCCACAAGTTCGAAGTTTTCGAGGGTGCCGCGACTCCGCAAAGTTTCCGGCGTCACGCCGAATTGCAGGCCGAAGGCACGGGTGAACGCCTCGTGGGAATTGTAGCTGGCCTCAAGCGCCACCGATAAAATATCCGGCGCACCACTTGCCAGTTTCCGCGCCGCCTCCGTAAGCCTGCGGCCCCGGATGTAAGCCAGGATCGACTGCCCCGTGGCAACGCTGAAAGCCCGCGACATGTGAAACCGCGAAACCCCCGCAACGCCTGCGATATCATCCAGCGATATCGCCTCGTTGAAATGGCTCTCGATATACCACAGCGCTTTGCCAACCGGTGTCATGGTCAAATTCCTTCACAAGGACGCGGAGAGATGTAGGGGATTTATGTGAGGCTGATTTGATCAGGATTGCTCCAAAGTTACATAGATAAGTTTTAAATTGGGGCAGTGAAAGATGGAACTTTTTACTGCTAGTATGCAAATGTAATGACAGTTCCAAACGATCCATTGAATCGCTGTTGGATTGAAGTTTCGGACGCAAATCCGGGATTGGTAGAAAGTTTACGTCCAACTCTTGTGTCATTCTTGACCGATGACCACGCAAGAAATCCGGGAATTGCTGGTACCGGATTTATTGTTGCTGCATCAAATGAACTGGCCATGGTTCTAACTGCTAAGCACGTTCTATCTGAAGGTGTGCTTGGAATTCAGAAACCATATCGTAATCATTCAACCCCTTCATTGTTTGAACCAGCTAGCGCTAGGACTCCGAGTTTGATTCATCAAAAAGTCAAAACACTCTATGCGAATTCGCAGTTTGCCGACTTATTCAATGTCATACACGCAAGTTACAATGATAGCCTAGACATAGCACTTTGCATTATTGAAATTCGGTCATCTAGCGAAGCCAAGTTTGAACCATTAGCAATACCAATCCACCCTGTCACGCCTAGCGTTGGTGATGTCGTCCACATGATATCGCTAATAAACGAAAAACCGGCAATAACGGCAACGCCAATGGACGAAACGGGAGTGGGCCAGTCTTTCACCTTAACACGCAAAGTAAGTATTCGAATAGGCACGGTGACTGCGACATATCCAAGTGGCTTTCGACAATATAAGTGGCCTTGTTTCGCCACCTCAATTCCCGCAGTACCCGGGATGAGTGGGGGTTTTGTCTGCATCCCGACCGACGGCACAACTATTGCAGCTTGCGGTGTGGTCTGCGCCGACAACACACCAAAAGAAGATCAAATTGATTGTTTTAAACGCGGCGAGTCCGTCATTGGCTGCACTTGGCCAGCCTTGGCTCTTCGCGCACCAACAACGCTGCCACCAACTCCCGGCTCAGATGATTTGACTCTTTACGAAATGATAAAGCAAGGTCATTTGTCCCTGCCCCCAGGAGGTGTTGATCACATCGAAATAATTGATCGGGGGATCAATGACACCCATATCGGGATTCGATCCCCCCAAATTTGACTTCTCCCCCCGTTTCCCCTATGTCCCCCCTCAATTCCGTCAGACGCCTTAACGATCTGGCGCCACCTTATGCGATGAAACTTGGTATTTCGGGACATAAGGCGGCCAACATCCGGCAACGAGTATCGTTTCCGGGTGTCATTTTCGTTTGGGTGAGCCGTGACAGTGCATAGCACTGGCAATTCATGCCAGTGGCATGAATTGAACGGCGAACGCCACGAGCGCAAGCGAGAGGCCGGTTGGCTGAAGTTAACAAGAGAGACCGAATGTTTGAAACCTTAAGCGATCGCCTGTCAGGCATTTTCGACAAGCTCACCGGCCGTGGTGCGCTGTCGGAGGCTGATGTCGATGTGGCCATGCGCGAAGTGCGCCGCGCCCTGCTTGAGGCCGACGTTGCCCTCGAAGTGGTCCGCACCTTCATCGACAAGGTGAAGGAGCGCGCCGTGGGCGCCGAGATCGTAAAGTCAATCAAGCCCGGCCAGATGGTGGTGAAGATCGTCCACGACGTGCTGGTGGAAACCTTAGGGAGCGACCAGGCAGCGCTAAACCTTCGCGCCGCTCCCCCCGTTGCCATTCTCATGGTGGGCCTGCAGGGTTCCGGCAAAACCACCACCACCGCCAAGATCGCCAAGCGCCTTCAGGATCGCGAGAAGCGCAAAGTGCTGATGGCCTCCCTCGATACGAACCGCCCCGCGGCCCAGGAACAGCTCGCCATCCTCGGCCAGCAGGTAAAGGTCGCAACCTTGGCAATCGTCAAGGGTGAGAAGCCAACGCAAATTGCCAAGCGTGCCATGTCGGAAGCCCGCATCAGCGGTTACGATGTTGTGATGCTCGATACCGCAGGCCGGCTTCACATCGATGAAGAACTGCTCGCCGAAGCAGCCGCCGTGCGCGATATCTGCAAGCCCAATGAAACATTGCTTGTCGCCGATGCCCTCACCGGGCAGGACGCCGTAAACCTTGCCCGCGCCTTCGACGAGAAGATCGGCATTTCCGGCATCGTGCTGACCCGTATCGATGGCGATGGCCGCGGCGGTGCAGCGCTCTCCATGCGGGCCGTCACTGGCAAGCCAATCAAGCTCATGGGCACCGGCGAAAAACTCGAAGGTCTTGAAGATTTCCACCCCTCGCGCATCGCCGGCCGCATCCTCGGCATGGGCGACGTGGTAAGCCTTGTTGAACGCGCCGCCATGGACATCGACCATGAGAAGGCCCGCAAGATTGCCGAGCGCATGAAGAAGGGCGCCTTCGATCTTGATGACCTCGCTGAGCAGCTCAAGCAACTGCAGAAGATGGGTGGCATGGCGGGCATGATGAACATGCTGCCCGGCATGGGCAAGATCAAGAAACAGGTGGATGGCGCAAACCTCGACAACGGTGTGCTGAAACGCCAAGTCTCGATCATTTCGTCCATGACGCCATATGAGAGGCGAAATCCAAAAGTGCTGGATGCCAAGCGCAAGAAGCGCGTGGCGGCGGGCTCCGGCACCAAGGTCGAGGAAATCAATCGCCTCATAAAAATGCATATGCAAATGGCAACCATGATGAAGCAGATGGGCCAGGGCAAAGGCATGCTCGGCAAACTGATGGGCGGCAAGGGAGCGCCTGATGCCGCTGAATTGGAAAAGATGCAGGCCGAACTGGCAGCGCTTGATCCCAATGCAATTCCCGCTGACCTCAAAGATATGATGCAGGGCGGCAGCTTGCCCGAAATGCCGAAGTCACTTCCAGGCCTCGGCGGCGGACTTCCCGGCCTCGGTGGATTGCCGGGCCTTGGCGGCGGTAACTCCTTCAAGGGCTTTCCGGGGAAGAAGAAATGACATGGCCATTGAACTTGAATCCGCGCGACTGCGACTCAGACAATGGCGCGAAGATGACGTCGGGCCGTTGCTTGCCTTTTACAATGACCCCGTTTCTGAAAGCATTTACGGCGCAGGCTTCACGCGGGCCGACATCTGGCGGCGCATCGCCCTTTTCTTTGGCCACTTCCATTTGCGCGGCTTTGGCCCGTGGGCTCTCGAAGAAAAAACTTCAAAATCATTTGTGGGCCATGGGGGCCTCTGGTTTCCCGAGGGCTGGGATGATGTTGAGGTTGGCTACGGCATTGCGCCGGAACACCGCCGCAAGGGTTATGCGGCTGAAGCGGCACTCTGCGCCCGTAATTACGGCTATGAAATCGGCATTCCCCGGCTTGTCAGTTATATCCAGCCCGACAACGCTGCATCAATCGCTGTGGCCACCCGCTTGCAGGCAAAGCCCAATGGCGAATTCATGATGCATGGAAAACCTTACACAATTTACCTTCACCAAAAACCTTAACCTCAAAACTTCAATCAAGGAGACTACAACATGGCAATGAAAATCAGGCTTGCGCGCGCAGGCACCAAGAAGCGCCCTTACTATCACATCGTAGTGGCAGACCATGCCGCCCCGCGTGATGGCAAGTTCATCGACGTTATCGGCGCCTTCAATCCGATGCTCGGCAAAACCGATGAAGCCCGCGTGAAGCTCGATGGAGCCAAGGCCGCTGAGTGGCTGAAGAAGGGTGCCCAGCCAACCGACCGCGTGCTGCGTTTCCTCGACAAGGCCGGCCTCAAGAAGCGCGAAGCCCGCAACAATCCGCAGAAAGCCCTTCCCGGCAAGAAGCGTCTGGAGCGTGAAAAACTGGCCAGCGATGCCGCTGCAAAGGTTGCCGCCGCCGCTGCAACTGCTGTCGAAGCACCCGCCGCCGAGGCCCCACAGGCTTAATTGAATGATGGGCGCCCCACGCGACATGGTTCTCGTCGGCGTGATTGTGGGAGCCCACGGAATCAAGGGCGAGGTGAAGTTGAAAAGCTTCACCTCTGAACCCTTGAGCATTGGCCGCTATGGTCCCTTGCAATCCGCATCCGGGCAAAGTTTTGAGATTACAAAACTCAAAGCGGCAAAGGATGATTTCATTGCGAGCCTTAAAAGCGTGAATGACCGCAACGAAGCAGAGACGCTGAAAGGCGTTGAGCTTTTTGTCGCCCGTGAAAAACTTCCAAAACTCAAAATCCACGAAACCTATGCCCACGATCTCATGGGCCTCGATGTGGTATTGGAGAATGGCGGCACATTGGGAAAACTCGTTGGCATGCCAAACTACGGCGCAGGCGATCTGCTGGAAGTTGCCGTCGAAGGCAACAGTGAAACTGTTCTCATTCCCTTCACCAATGCCTTTGTGCCACAAAATGATTTCACCAACGACAGCATCACCGTGTTTTTGCCTGAAGGCTATCTGGATGCAGAATAGCTCCTCCACACAAAATCCGTCATTCCGGCGAAAGCCGGAATCCCATAGACGTTCGAAAGATTCCGGCTTTCGCCGGAATGACGAACGTGGGGGGATGGGGGAGTGTTGACATGACCTTCGCTGCCACCATCCTCACTCTCTTTCCCGAAATGTTTCCGGGTTCACTCGGCATTTCCTTGGCCGGCAAGGCTCTGAACGATGGCCTCTGGTCCCTCGATGCACGCGACATCCGCGCCTCTGCCACGGACAAACACCGCACCGTGGATGACCATCCCGCAGGCGGCGGCGCTGGCATGGTGTTGAAGCCCGATATTCTGGCCGCAGCCATCGACGCCGCACCTCATGTAGGACCGCGACTGCTCATGAGTCCACGTGGCAAACCAATCACCCAGGATTTCGTGCGCGAATTGGCGGCGGGACCCGGTTGCCTCATTGTCTGCGGCCGCTTTGAAGGCATCGACGAACGCGTCATCGAAAACCGCAAGCTCATCGAAGTTTGCCTCGGCGACTTCGTGCTGTCCGGCGGTGAACCTGCTGCCCTCGCCCTGCTCGATGCCGTCATCAGGTTGCTCCCCGGAGTCATGGGAAAGGCTGAATCCGGCGAAGAGGAAAGCTTCGAGGACGGGCTTCTGGAACACCCCCACTATACCAAGCCCCGCCTCTGGGAAGGTCTTGAAATCCCTCAGATTCTCCTCTCCGGTGACCACAAGGCCATAGCCAAATGGAAGCGCGATCAGCGTGAAGCTTTAACCAAAGCCCGCAGGCACGACCTCTGGCAGAAATATCTGCCCGATAAGAATTGATTTATGACGCCGCAACCGCTATAGCCCCCGCAACTCTAAAGGATATCTTGTCATGAACATCATTCAACAGCTCGAAAAAGAGCAGGTGGCCATCATTGCCGCCC
>CAZHCO010000049.1:0-1471 GCA_964530965.1 uncultured Aestuariivirga sp.
CATCTGCGGCCGCGAGCATCGCGTGTTCACCGCGTTCGATCAGGCTCGCGGTGATGGTGACGTTCTGCCCGATGAGTTCTGCGGGCAATTGCACTGCGGTCTTACCGGATGTCGCTAGGAACGCAGTGCGCGGCGCGCCGCCTAGATCCAGCGTTCGCAGCATTGGGTACGGGGTTGCTAGAAGCAGCCCGGTCCAAGCCCGCACTTCGCCTTGCTCCCATACTCCATCGCCCGGTGCGTTTTGCAGGCGTCCCAATGCTGCGGCTAACCCTGCGCCGCCAGCGATGAGTGCAGCGCCGGCCCCCAGCATGAAGCGGCGATCGACGTTCGGGATGTCTTTCGACCAGCCGACGAAGAAAGAATCTCGCTTTTTCATGCGGCAATCTCGGGTGTTGTGCGCACGTAGATGATGCCGTCAGCAATGCGAGTGGCGTAGGTCTCCACTTTATCGGTGAAGGGCGCAGGGGCGCGACCGTCGGCAAGGCGGAATTGGAAGCCGTGCCAAGGGCAGGTCACGCAGCCGTCGAGCACGCGGCCCTCTCCGAGCGGGCCCCCTTGATGCGGGCATAGATTGGAAACGGCGTGGAAGGCGGCGCCGTCCCGAAACACGGCGATGCGTTCGCCGTCGGAAACGGCGACGATCTTGGCGCGGCCGTCTTCGATCTGGTCTTGCGGCCCGACCCGGAGCCAACCCTCAAGATCAGCCGCCTCGGCTCTACGATCGAAGCGGACTTCGCGGCGGCCGGCTAGAATATGCAGCAGTGTCAGAAGCACAGCGCCGGCGCCGACGATCAGCGCGTACGTCAAGCCTTTCTGCCCTTGGACCGCGCCCAGCATGACGTGGGCAACGATCAGCGCGAAGGCCCAATAGACGCTCATATGGATGGCCTTCCAGAGCGCAGGCCCAAGATTGGCATTCCAGAAATCGTGGCTGGTTGCGGCCATCACGAACAGCACGAGCAATGCGACTAGGCCGAAGCTCTCGAACGGGAAGCCCTGAATGGAATCGTAGCGCGGGTTCGACGTGAGCAGCGAGACCAGCGGGTTGAGGTCGGAGAAGCCGTGATACCAGAGGACGACCAGGGCGGCGTGCGCCAACGCCAAGGCGAAACACGCCACGCCTAGGTGGCGGCGGTTATAAAGCAGCGGTAGGAATCGCGTGGACAGGCGCGCCAGCGGTCCAATCATGAGGATGAAAGTCAGCAGTCCAAACGCCGCAGCGCCGAAAGCGCGAATGAGGATTTGAATGAGGAGCGGTCGCTCACCGGGAAAGGCGGTAAGCGCGGAGACGACGAAGGCGGCGATGAACGCAATCACGCCAAGAGCGAGCACTGCATCGAACGCCTTTTTGTAGGGCGTCCATTGCACCACTTTGTAATCGTGGGCCACTAGCGCAGCGCCATTTCTTGTTGAGCGGCGGTGCTAGGGCCGTTGATGCGGTGCCTGACGGTGATCGCTGCGCCGACGATGA
>CAZHCO010000050.1:0-10103 GCA_964530965.1 uncultured Aestuariivirga sp.
GTGCATTCTCGAAACCAAGAAGCCCCTGTTTGCCGACGCAGACGCAAGACTACTTCTGGCGGATTATCCCAATCTGGCAGCCTATGAACGCGAAGACGACGGCTGGAAGAAGAGTGACGATCCCCTGAGCTTCACGGCGGAGGCTTCCCATTATCTGGTCAAATCGGGCTCGTCGGACATGCAGGTATTTTTTGTGCCGATTGAAGGCCCGTGGTGGATTCTACAGGGCATGGAATCTACGGGGCCTACATCCTATGTGCTGGTCAAAGCCGAGCCAAAGGAGCTTCTGGTCTATTCCCTTGATTGCAAATCGCTCAAGGACGCAGGGAAATATGAAAACGACATCGATTTCGTGGATGCGGATTGCTTCGTCAAAGAAGGGGGTGATAAAGCGGCCCTGTTCAAATCGCTTACTGGATTTGTGAAGGAGCCCTCGACGAAGCTGGTGTCGGAGCCGTAACCCTTACGACCCTCATGCTGAGGTGCATGGCAGAGCCATGCCTCGAAGCATCTCGTTCCGTTTTTGCCAGCCCTTCGAGGCCTTGCTTCGCAAGGCGCCTCAGGGTGAGGGACCTGCCACTGCATGCACGTCGCCCACGTGGATGTGGCGCCAGTTGGTGAGGTCGGTATGGGTGAAGGTTTTGAGTATTGCCTTCTCTTCCACGGTCCACACATCCAGCGACGCGAGCAATGAAGCCATGGCGGTTTCGGCGGCGCGGCCTGCACCATCGTCGCATTTCAGAGCGATGCCGATATGGGCATGAGGAATGCAGCCGCAATAGACGCCTTCGGCGCCGGTTTTTACAAACACGCGCGGCAGGAGCTCCATGAGCTTGGTATCAAACCGGCCGGTTCCCGCCACCATGAAGGGATATTTCCGCACAGCCTGGATGATGCGTTTGCCGGTGGCGGTTTCCGTGAGTTCGGCAAAACCCAAGGCCATATTGCTCAAGGGGTAAGCCCAGGTTGGCACCGAACAGCCGTCAACACCCCAGGTCAAAGCCCCCACATCAACGTCACAATATTCAGCAATCGCTTGGGCTACTGCCTGCTGCACAGGATGTTCGATTTTCACATAGTCCTTGGGGTCAGCGCCCAATTGGCGTGAAAGTGCCAGCATCCCGGCATGTTTGCCGGAGCAATTGTTGTGCACTTGCATCGGCCCGCTGCCGTGACGCACGACATCGTGCAGGGCTTCCATGTTCATGGGCCAATGAGCGCCGCATTCAAAATGTGCCTCATTTTCTCCCGCCTTTTGCAACATGGAACGGGCTACGCGCACGTGGTCCGGCTCGCCGTTGTGCGAGGAGCAGGCAAGCGCAATTTCCTCTTCAGTGAAGCCAAAGCGATCAGCCGCACCTGACTCTATCACTGGCACACACTGAAAGGCCTTGATGGCGGAGCGCGGGAATATGGGGGCAGCGAAGTCACCCGCAGACCTGATCAGCTTGCCAGCCCCATCCACCACGGCGAAGGCCCCGGTATGGCGGCTTTCAACGATGCCACCACGGGTGACTTCGGCAATGACGGGATTGGGCATGTCGGGGCTTTCATTAAGTTGTTGTTTGCAAATTCATAATAGCAGGCTACTGCGACAATTGTACGTGTTGTGATTCGTATCTCAAGGCCTATTTACGCCCCTCTTCTTTTTTGCATGAGGATGACGGACATGATCAGCAGAGCCCTTGTGTTCCAGCATATGGATGACGAGCCTCCCGGCCTGTTCGGCGATTTCCTGCGCGAGCGCGGGGCTGAACTGGACGTTGTCATGCTGCATCGGGCTGAGGAGATACCATCTCTTGCCCCTTATGATTTTCTGCTGGTCATGGGCGGGGCCATGGATGTGTGGGAAACCGAGGCGCGTCCCTGGCTGATTGACGAAAAGCGCGCCATCCGAGAATGGGCCATCAACCGCAACCGGCCGTTCCTGGGCATTTGCCTGGGATTGCAGCTTCTGGCGGAGGCCTTGGGCGGCAAGATCGGGGTTGCCAGCAAGCCGGAAGTTGGCATTGGCGAGGTGAAGCTTTCGCACCTTGGACGCCAGCACCGGATTACGAGCGGCTTGAAGCCCACCTTGAAGGTCATGCAGTGGCACCACGCCGAGGTGCAGGAATTGCCGGAGGGTGCGGAAGTGTTGGCCACTTCTCCAACCACGCGGGTTCAGATCATGGCAGTGGCCGATACGTTGCTTGCCACGCAATTTCATGCGGAACTGACGCCAGGCCTCATCGAGCGCTGGGCCCATATTCCGCAGTACATCGACTGGCTGAACGAGGCTCTCGGTCCAAACGCCTACCCACGCGTCCGCGTCAAGGCGCTGCCCCTCATGCCGCAACTGGAGCGGATGAGTCGGAGCCTGTTTGATAATCTGATTGAAGGCAAGGCGCTGCGCCAGGCGGCGTGATTGACGCGATTACTATTTCCACATCCGTCATTCCCACAGAAGCAGGTTTATGGCTAACGTGATTGGGACTCCGGCGTTCGCCGGAGTGACGAAATTTTATTAATCCGTCATTCCGGCGAAAGCCGGAATCTGATAGACGGTGAGGAAGCAATTGAGGATCGCATGGCAAGTTTGGACAAAGTCAGCAAAGCTCTTAAGGACTTAAGCTCGCATCGCGCAACGCTTGCGCCGTTTGACATGCGCAAGGCTTTTGCCGGCAAGGGTGACAGGTTCACTGAATTTTCGGCATCCCAGGACGACCTGCTGCTGGATTTCTCCAAATGCGCCGTGACGTCCAAGACCATTAAGCTGCTTCTGGCTCTCGCCAAGGCGGCGGATGTGGCGAAGAAGCGCGATGCGATGTTTGCGGGCGAGATCATCAACATCACCGAGGGGCGCGCGGTATTGCACACGGCGCTGCGGAACCAGTCAAAGCCACCCGTGATGGTGGCGGGCCGGGATGTGATGCCGGATGTGCGCGGTGTTTTGGCGGCCATGGCGAAGTTTTCCGATGGGGTGCGGGCGAGCGAGATTACCGATGTGGTGAATATCGGTATTGGCGGGTCTGACCTCGGCCCCGCCATGACCACGCTGGCACTGTCGCCCTACCATGACGGGCCACGGCTGCATTATGTTTCAAATGTGGATGGGGCGCATATCGCCGACACGTTGAAAACCCTGAACCCGAGGACGACTCTGTTCCTCATCGCCTCCAAAACTTTCACCACCATCGAAACCATGACCAATGCCAAAACGGCGCGGGCGTGGATTGTGGAAAAACTCGGCGAGGCGGCGGTGGCCTCGCATTTTGCGGCGATCTCGACGGCGCTGGATAAGGTGGCGGCGTTTGGCATCGACGCCGATCGCGTGTTTGGTTTCTGGGATTGGGTTGGCGGGCGTTATTCCATCTGGTCGGCCATCGGCCTGCCGCTGATGATTGCCATAGGGCCTCATCATTTCAAGCGCTTCCTTGAAGGTGCTTATGCAATGGATGAGCATTTCAAGTCGGCGGATGCGGCTGCGAACTTGCCCCTGCTCATGGGGTTCATCGGCATCTGGCACCGCAATATCTGCAAGTATCCGGCGCGGGCGATTATTCCCTATGACCAGCGCCTGTCGCGCTTTCCTGCCTATCTTCAGCAGCTTGATATGGAATCAAACGGCAAGCGGGTGACGAAATCGGGGGCGGCGTCGAAGAATGGAACGGGCCCGCTGGTGTGGGGCGAGCCCGGCACCAATGGCCAGCATGCCTTCTTCCAACTGCTGCACCAGGGCACCGACATCATTCCGGTGGAATTCCTGATTGCGGCGGAGCCCCACGAAAAAGGAATGGCAGAGCACCACACGCTGCTGACGGCGAATTGCCTGGCGCAATCGCAGGCCCTGATGAAGGGGCGCACCTTGGCGGAAGCCACAGCGCAATTATTGGCGATGGGGAAGGACAAGGCGGAGGCCAAGCGCCTGGCGCCGCACCGGGTGTTCATGGGGAACCGGCCTTCAGTTACGCTCGCTTACAAGAAACTTGATCCCTATACGCTAGGCCGGCTCATTGCGCTTTTTGAGCATCGTGTCTTCGTCGAAGCGGCGATCTGGGACATCAACGCCTTCGACCAGTGGGGCGTCGAGCTCGGCAAGGAACTGGCCACGGGATTGCAACCCGTCATGGAAGGTAAGGTTTCAACCGAGAACCAGGACAGTTCGACGGCTGGACTTGTGAACTATCTGAAGCAGATCGGCGCTTAGAGGTTCCGGATCATAAAAGCGTAGGGTTCACCATCGGCGATGCCCTGCTCGGCCAGACTCCAACCGCACTCCAAATAGAACTTTTCCGCATCGCCCGTATAGAGATGAAGCCGGGCCACGCCATTGCCACTGGACCTATTCTATTTTCTTACCAATGCGTAAAGAGCAACGGTTAGCTCGCCCCATCGAAGCAGATAGCCGCGTGGTCAAATGGCAGCTGAAGTTGCCCCACAATTGCCCGCTTAGCCGTGACCTATGGAGGGGCCATCTGCATGGTGAATGGAGCTGCGGATCTAGTTTGAATGGTGGTAGTGGCAAACTGGCAACTGGTGCTGCATGTGTCCCCATCACTTTTGGAGCACAATAACTTGTCGCTCCCCTGACTATAGGTACAACTCCCAGTTCCGGGTTTCCTGCAACCGCAAACGAATGTACCCATGATTGCCCTTTCCTTTACGAAATTGCCCTTGTTCCTGCCGGTCTTGACCACCTTAGTGCCCTCAGTAAGGCGCAGAACGGCTCTTTTCGGTTGGACAACAAATTTTGTGGCAGTCGAAGTTGACTTCAACTGGGCCAATACAATGGGCCTCTCAGATGGTTGCCCACCGGATGGCTCTCCTACCATCGACGGCGATTGCCATCCCGTTGCTAAAAAAATAATCGCGGATGCAAGGTAAGGGGCAACAGGGTGCATGAGACATTTCCTCCCATTCCACTTCGGTACCAGTCTCTGTCATTTTAAGCCTCGGCTCCTGGTTTTTCAATCCGAATCAGCTGGTGTAGCGCTTCACACCTTCCTCAAGGGTACAATCTTGCGGTCCTGGCCCGGCGAGCGAACGCGAGCCTTCGGTCAGCTCCACTGTCTTGTTAGACGAGACGATATTCGAGGCACCCTCTCATGACTTCGGATAGTCGCCAGCATGCCGGACGATGAGCTCGCGAGGAGATTCCGAACCGCGCTGGATCAGGAGACGCACCTCGTCCCCGAGCGTGCGCTTGCGGAGCGCATCCTGAACCTCTTGGCGACCCCGCACCTGTTGACCATCAACCGCGAGGACCAGTTCTCCGCCTTGCACTTCCGCCCGCGCCAGCTCGCTTCCCTGCTTGGGAGGCAGGAGAACGAAACCGGGCGGCTCGGATTCGGTGGGGGCTGCGTCGCGCCACGCGTCGATCAGTGATTCGGTGCCCCATGACACGCAGCCGCAGGCACCGAGGCCGCACATGGGGCAGATACATGCACAAAAAAGCCCATCCTGGGCGAGCTGCCAGGCCACAACCCCTGGCAGCAGCCGCGCCGTGGATAGTGCAGCTTCGGCATGGGCCCTCAGATGCTTCGGCGCGATCTCTCTGAGGCGCGGCTCATAGAGCCGTAGCGCCACCTCGAACAGCATCGTGTAGCTGAGTGCGCAATGATGAAACGCCAGGCACAGGTCCCGCAATACTTCTGCGAATGCGGTGGCCTCTCTCGATGTAGACTGAAGGCTCGTCGTCTCCCCGCTCGGTTCAGCCCCACAAGTGTCCTTGAGGTAAATAGCAAGCTGATCGCGGTGCATCTGCACCATTGGCCGGAGGCGCTGAATGGTGGCAAGGGCATCGGGGTACCCGGAGGACAGTTGCTGCGCTTGCTCAAGCCGTCCTGCTACTTCATCCTCGAACGCGACGAGTTCCGCCACGCTACGGCGAATTAATTGGAGCCTCAGATTTGTCGTCATTCCATGGTTCTCCTACATGTCGGCCTCTTACCCTTAGCAGTCGTCCGCTGAAGGCCACAGGGCGAATTTACAACGAGCCTGATGCGAAATCTAATTTGTCACCTGCTGCTTCAGCCACACTACAAAAGCCTTTGCCGATGGACCGAGGACACCGGGACGGGTTTGAATGTAATATGTCCCGAAGGCCTCATCTGAAAACAACTCGACCAGTTGTCCGGATTGGAGTTCCTTCTCAACGAAGGGGCGTGCCGTATAGGTTATGCCGTCTCCGCGCCGGACCGCTTCCATAATTAGGTTGCCCGGCATGTAAGTAATGATAAGTGGCCGTGTCAGTGTGACACCGTGCCGTTCCATCCAGCGGGCAACTTCGTTGGTGCCAAGTTCCTGCAACCATGGCATATCGACAAGCATTGCCGGGTCGGTGAACATTCGCCCGCCAATCAGCCCAGGCGTTCCGACGACAACCATGTCGGCGCTCAGAACTGTGTCTACTCCCGTGTCTGATCCGCGACCTTCCCGATAACGGATTGCAAGATCAATGCCGCCCGGCTTCAACTCGACAATTTCTGAGGTCGGGTTTAGCAGCAGTGTGATGCCCGGATGCTGATGCTGAAAATCCACGATCCGCGACATCAGCCACATCACCGCGAAAGCCGGCGAGGTGGTGATTTGCACTGGACGAATTGTGTCTGCTCCAGTGACGGCGTCAATACCTTTGCTAATGATGGCAAATCCCACCGCAAGCTCTCGCGCCAGTGCCGTCCCTTCCTCAGTGAGCACAATTTTGCGCCCACTTCGGTTGACAAGGGTCACGCCCAGCTGTTCCTCCAACGCTTTAATTTGTTGACTTACTGCGGCGTGGGTGACGTTCAGGGCGGTGCCGGCCCGTGAATAGCTCCCTAGTTCGGCCACGACAGAGAACGCCTTGAGGCTGTTGAGGGAGGGAAAGTGGGACCAATCCATCTGTTAGTTTTTCTGGCATATGCGAAAATTATTTAAGTCGCATTCAGTCGGCATTTGCTCAACAATGTCAACGCCTGGACAATGATAGCCGCCACTTCGCGTGTCAATTCGATGTGATAATTTCAACGGGTATGGGTGGGGGTCATTATCTGCAAACTCATACTGTTGGGAGGCGATGAAATGAACGAAAAGCACGAAAGCCACGAGGGCGGCTGCCTGTGTGGAGCAATACGTTACCGCGTGCAGGGCTCACTGGAGTCAACAAATCATTGTCATTGTCGCTCCTGCCAAAGAGCGGTGGGAGCCGCATTTGCAACTTGGTGTGGCGCGAAAAGTGAAAATTTCAAGCTTACCAAAGGTGACATCAAGATCTGTGAAACCTCGCCAGGCGTCGAACGCGGATTTTGCGGCAACTGTGGTACCTCGTTGACCTATGTCGCAAGGAGTCAAGTAGCCGGTCAGGACTGGGCAGATAAGGTCTGGTTTTTGGCGCCAACACTCGATGACCCATCAATCGCATCACCCACTAGTCATGTCTATGTCTCGCACCGACAGCCTTGGGTGAAGCTCAACGATGGATTGCCCACATTTGAAGAATTTTGAACTTGGAGAGCGCCAGTTCATGAAAGGATGGCACCGTGAAAAAAGCTTACTCATATGCCTGCAAGGATTATCCAGGGATGGCAACATGTCTAGGTCGATTCACCGCTGAAACAGAAGCGGAAGTCTTGAAGCATGTTGAACTCCATGCTTCTGTTGCTCACGGCGAAGACCCTGCTGCATGGAGTGACGACGATAAAACCTGTCTCAAGAGGCTTGTTAAGTCTGAATAGTGCCTTGGGCTCGGCTTACCGTCAGCCATTGCAGCGATATTGAATGGCTTAATAAGCAAGCCCAATTGCTCCCAACTGGAATAACCCGCCCACCATATCGGTGGCATATTTCACTCCAAGGCGTTGGAGGTTGTCAGCCGCAAGGCTTGACTGGTACTTAAGTTTTGCCGCTTGTGTGGAGCTCTTGTCAGTCCAACAAACCAAAATAAAAGGCAAATCAATGCGCACAGCGCCACAGGCATGGTGGGCACCAACCTTGGAGGATAAAATGATCTTGCATCATTCCATTGGAAGGTCAGCAATAGAGCTTTTTTCTTCATGCGGTGTTGCCCGCTCCGGCAGGCCCGCCTTGCGGAGATTCTGGCGGAAATGCTCGAGGTAAGCGGCATCACCATAGGGCGCGAGTTTCGGGTCGGTCCATTTCTGCAAAGTCGCGCCGGGGTCAAGTTCGAGAGCACGCTGCACCGATTTCTGGGCCTGCTGCTGGTTCCCGGCGGCGGCGAAGCTGGCGGCCTGATAGACGCGCATGATGGCGCTGTCGAGCGAGCGCAGGCTGGCGAAGGTGGCGATGGCCTTGTCATATTGGCGGGCATCGAAATAGATCTGTCCCAGTTGGGAAATGTACCATTCATAGTGAAACGGATTGAGCCGCATGGCCTTCCGTGCGTGCTCGATGCCCTCTTCCGCCCTGCCCGCATAGGTCAGGCAAAGCCCGTAGTCGGTCATCACCTCGGCGTCGTTGGGATTGCAGTCGAGGGCCTTGCGGAAGGCCTCGAGCGCCACGCCATGATTCATTGAATACAAATGATAGTTGGCGAAGGCCCAATGGGACCAGGATTCGCCGTCGTCGCAGGCAAGCGCTTTCACCGCCCATTGGCGGGCCAGTTCCATCGACACATCATAGTCGTCGGCCCAGCCGCAGCAGGCGTCGACGATGTGACCCAGCGCCATTTTGCTGTAGGCCTTGGCAAGTCCCGGATCGCATTCGATCGCCCTGGCCAGATGCTCCCTGGCAAGGCTCTCTCCGTCCTTGGTGAATCGGCAGGCATCATAGGCGCGTTGGAGATGGTCCAACGCGGCGAAGCTATCCGGGCCGGCGGACTTGCTCCGGTCACGCCACGCCTTGCCGAGCCTGCCGCCATAGCCGGACGCCAGCGTGCCGATGATCGTCCCGGTGATTTCGTCCTGAACCACGAAGATATCGGTGAGTTGCCGGTCATAGGTCTCCGCCCAAAGCTGCCGGTTCTCGGCGCCATCGACGAGTTGGACCGAGACGCGGATGCGATCCCCGGCTTTTTGAACACTTCCCTCCAGAATGTAGCGAACCGAAAGTTCACGCGCGGCCTCAGCCGATGTCACCGGCCGGTTCCGGTAGGCCAGGGTCGAAAACCTGTCGATGACGAACAACTCGTGAAAGCGCCCGAGGTTGGCGACGATGTTGAGCGCCAATCCTTCGCAGAAAATATCCTGCGCCTCATCGCCGCTCAAATTGGCGAAGGGAAGGACGGCGATGGACGGTTTGGCCGGCGGCGAAACCTCATCTACCACAGGCGCGGCCGATGACGCCGCGCCTGGCCTCGGTCCCGCATATTTGTAGCCCCGACCGTGCACCGTCATGATCATGCCGGGGTCAAGCGCCTTGCGCAGCGCCGATACATGCACCTGCAGCGTGTTTTCCTCCACCACCAGGCCGGGCCAGACCGCATCGAAGAGTTCGGTCTTGCCGATCACGTCGTCCGGCCTTTCCAGCAACATGGCGAGGATGTCGAAGGATCGCGCCGAAAGCTCCACCGGCCCCTTGGGTCCTAGCAACTGTCGTTCTGCGCGCTTCAGCCGATACTGCCCGAATTGCAAGTCCATTCAACCAGTCCCTACTTGGGAGGCAGGATAACCGAAACCTTCCGGAAAGCGAACTTCAGAATGCTTCAGAACTTTTCAGGTCCCCGCCAAGGACCTGACGGGACTCCAGTGCCATTCTGGCAACTATAGGAGGACGCCATGACCGACATTACCACCACTCCAATTTTCCTTGGCCGCCCAAGTCTGCCGTGCCTGGAACTCCCGAAACTTGGCATAGGCCGCGGAATTTCAGAGGTATCTAGCTCCATCGTGCAAGCCTTCGAAATGGCCTATTTGGCGCCGTTCAGGGCCACCCAGAGAAAGCCACCGATGGCTTTTGACAGCGATTTGGAAGGCCGCGATCCTAATTGGTGAGCTGTTTGGGGTCGCTCCGAGCCTGTCTCCGCAAGTAACTTAGGGGCTGCCGATATGTCTGCTAATGGGATGGACTGGCTGCTGCCTCAAAACTGGCAGGTTGGTCGGTCAAGACTGTACCTGCAAACAATAGGAGCAGCTCCCATGACCAAGACAACTCAAACTGAACAGCTACGATTTACGTCCATTGGCATC
>CAZHCO010000051.1:0-10213 GCA_964530965.1 uncultured Aestuariivirga sp.
TGTCGCCATAAACGACACCGGGAACGAGACCTTCGCGACGTACTGCGCGGGAGGCCCCCTTGCCTGCCCGGCCACGCTGCGTGGCCTTAAGCTGAACGATCTTGGACATTTCTAAACTCCTGAATGAATGAACCACGGCACAAGGCCTGCCTCCAGGGGTGTCCGCTGCCTGTGCCGTGATCGGCGGGGTATAGATGAGGGGGCAAGGCGTTGCAACCCCGGTCTCGAAGGTCGGGGGTTTGCCCGGGATTCTGGGAATTTTTCATTTCGATTTGTTCAATATTCGCACTTCAGGAGGTGTCGGGCTTCATTGCATCCCAGGCGAGCCAATGGCACTCGGCGAGCACTTCATCGACTTCGTGAACCGGCTTCCTGCGGTGACCGGGAGGAGGACCAGGCCTGAGCGGCGATTTGAACTTCGGACTTGGCATGGCCTCCCTTCTCACCCGCCAGCGGGCGAGACGCCTGGCCTGGCGCGGCAGATCCTCAAGCGCGAGTTTGAGGGCCTGGAGCCTCCGGCTGAGGCGTTCGGCATTGACGAGACCATCGGGCGGCGGAGCGGGATCAGCCGCGGAAGGGCGCGCTGGCCGCAGGGTATCATACGGGAAGAAATGGATTCGTGGGGGATTGCGCGTGTACTTTCTGCGGTGCTGGCGCAGCTCAGCGAAGTTTTTCCGCGGATCGAAGAGCTGGAAGGAGGGACGGGAAGGCCCACCCTTGCCGATGGGCCCCGCCGGCATAGGACGCGAAATCGGACGCGAGGGAGCAAACTTCACCACAAGGCCGCGCGCCGCGATGACGATAAGGCGGCGCACGGCGGATTCGGCCGGCCACAGCACGCGCAGCACGGCGCGGTGGACGGAACGCGGAAGCCGCGACACCGAGGCTTCGCCTGCAAGCCCCAGCATGGCGAAAAGTTCCGCAACGATGCCCATGAGCGTTTCGCTGTTGCGTTTGATGGCCAAATCCCAGTCCAAGTGATCTCCTTATCCAGCACATAGAACATAGCAGGAACATATGAACCAAATAGGAATAGATTGTCAAGGGGGTTCCCTGAATAATACTTTCAAACTTGACATTGTTGCTCAATTGAGCTACAAACAGGAATCAAGAACTAAGGAGTTAAAACCGTGGCCGCCACAGCATTTGTCCGCGCCCGCATCGACGAAGCCATAAAGAACGAAGCCGCCGAAGTCCTGGCGGAGATGGGCCTGACCGTATCTGATGTCGTGCGGATGACGCTCACCCGCGTTGCCAAGGAGCGCGCCCTGCCCCTCGAACTTAAAATTCCCAACGCCGAAACGCGCGCCAGCATGGAAGAGTCCCGCGCGATGATGCAGGCACGCAACGCCCGCTTCGCTGACGCACAAGAGCTTTTCAATGCCCTCGACGCCGAAACCGTCAAGCGGTAAACGCGCCACGCCGCCCCGAGCAGCGGATTACACCAAGAGTTTTCTCAAGGATTGGGAGCGCCTGACGCGCACCGGCAGATTCAACATGCCCCAACTCAAGGAAGCGATGCTGTTGCTCATCGCCAATGACGCACCCTTGGGCCCGGAATGGCTCGATCATCAATTAAAGGGCGAATGGGCAGAATACCGCGAATGCCATATCGGCGGCGATTTTCTGCTGATCTATCAGGTCAGCGGAAACACCATTAATTTCGTCCGCACCGGAACCCATGCTGAACTATTTGAGTGAGGCGCTTGGACAATTATGATCGACGATTGATATTTGTTTATACAAACGCAAATCATGGTTGAAAGCACAAGACGAGCTTAGAGCTTATGAAACACGTTCCAAAACTTAAGACCGATGCAGAAGCGGAAGCTTTCCTTGAAAAGGATTTGTCCGGGCTGGATTTCTCGCGGTTCAAGCCTGCCCGCTTTGAATTCCAGGCAAAGGACGCCCAGATCAACATGCACCTGCCCTCAAAACTGCTCGCCGCAGTCAAGGCAAGCGCCAAGAGCAGCGGCATTCCCTACCAGCGCTTCATCCGCGAAACACTCGAACACGCCGTGGGGAAAAAACGGGCGTGAGCGCTGTTCAAGTTCATGGGCATCTTCGCGCTGGTTGTTGATCTGGCTCACCAGCAAACTCTCACCGGCCAAAGTTAGGCCTTGCCAATATCGCTCGCTTGGCCGCCTGCGAAGGTCTGACGTTCTGACCGATGCCTTTGCACTTCAGCTTCACAAGCGGCTGTTCGGCTAAGTGTGGGATTGGGGTGGTAAACTGCGCCAGACCGAGAGGAATATCGGAATTGATCCCCTGCATATCGCAGTTCAATTGCGGGCTTGCGTTGATGATGCGCGATTTTGGTTTGAGCATGAAACCTATTCGCCGCTTGAAGCAGCGCTCAGGTTTCATCACCGGCTGACTGTCATTCATCCCTTTCCAAATGGCAATGGCAGGCATGCGCGCATCATGGCTGATGCGCTGCTTGAAAAAACCTATCGGGCTCCCCGCATTGATTGGGCGGGTGGCGCGAACTTGCAAAACAACAGTGAGCGCCGAACGAAGTACATCAATGCACTGCGAGCGGCTGATCGCGGAGAGTTTGGATCGCTGTTCGCCTTTGCGGGCGTAAATCAATAATTCAAATGCGCGACGTAGGCACCGCCTGGGAACTTTTCGCTGTCTGGGGCGTTAGGGGGTTTGGGCTTAGTGGTGAAAGAAGTCCCACATGAACGCGCCATTCACATTGGATGACCTTACTTCCCGCAACATGAACCCTGAGAAACTGGAGACCCTGCGACGCGTATTTGATGCGGTGTGCGAGGAAGCGGCAATACCGGAGAGTGCCAAGAGCGAACGCAATGAGTTGGCCGAGAAGCTTCTTACCGCCGGGGTAACGGTCGGCGAAACACCTCAGTACGAAACCCTGCTGATGACCTACGCCCGCCGCGTGGTGGCTCACTATCGACCGTGACACAGAGGGAAACTTGGCCAAAATCTTGTCATAAACTTGGCTATAATTAGCCCCGATTTGGAGGCCCAAATGTTCGACAATTCAGAAAAATACGTATTGCAATTTCCCGTTCAGGACGGTTCGCAAATTAAAGACAACGGGCGCGCCTATTTTGAATCGCAGGTGAGGGAAATAGCGGCCAAGAAGGGCTGCGAACTCATCGGGATGAGTAATGTCAAATTGGATTTCTTAAGAGGCAGATGGACCGTGACCGGAACCGCCATTCTCGAGAAACTCAAGGCAACGGGCTAGGCTTACTGAGTGATGGGCGGAATGCCGGAGGGCGTCGCAATCGGCGGGGACGCCGGAGGCGTTATGGGAGCAATCGGGAGTTCATTGCCTGGCGGCGCAAGTGTTATGGTGTTTTGCGAAACCTGGGCCTCTTCGGTTTCGCCGCATGTGTTCGAAAAGAAGAGAAATACATCCACAAACAGGGCCAGGGCGGCGGCAGCTATCGCTGCAGCCGCACCAGTTCTCCATTTTTCCTTCTCAGAATTTGCCATTTCCAACAGTCCTCATGGCTGATTTCCAAGGAGAGGCATGTTTGTTGCGAAGGGCCTCGAAAACCGCTTCGAGATTATTCATACTAACATGTTAGTATGAATAATCTCCTTTCCTTAGAATTTAAAGACTAGGTTTTTCTCAATGTCGCAAGAAACGAATAAGCGTTTCACAATTTGGTCACCATTTGCATGAATTTTCAATAAAAAAACTTGCAAATTTAACGTCAATCCTCCAATTTACGCGATAAAGGAACTCCACGATGAACAAGCTAAATGCATTAAAACAGCAACTGCGACCGGGAACGGTCTATCGCCGTGCCGATTTGGCGCGGTGGTCAAATGCCGTTGATCGCCATTTGCGTCAGCTGACTCAGGATGGAACGCTGACCAAGCTTGCAAACGGGCTCTACTATCGCCCAAAGAATACGAGTTTTGGTACGGCCCCGGCCACTGACATGAATCTCGTTCGGGCGTTTCTAAAGGATGACCGTTTCTTAATGACGACGCCCAATGCCTACAACGCCCTCGGCGTTGGCTCAACACAGCTCTACAATGAAACCGTTGTCTACAATCATAAGCGCCACGGCAAATTCAAATTGGGCAAACGCGTCTTTGATTTTCGGATGAAGCCGTTTTTTCCACAAACACTTTCGCATGAGTTCTTGCTGGTCGATTTGGTCAACAATCTGGTTCGGTTGCCCGAAGACAGCACGGCAATGCTTGAAGGTGTTAAGCGCAAAGCACGAACGGGCAACCAGAAGGCGCTTGCCAGGGCTGTAAAGGAGTATGGCGGGCTTAAAGCCAGGAAATTCTTTGAGCCCCTTTTGGTTCAAGGCTCACACGCTGATGGCGGATGATTTTCTACATAATCATAAGGAATTCTCTGATCTGATCCGCATCGTCGGTGAGGAACAGGCCATTAGTCCAGTCCTGGTCGAAAAAGATTACTGGATCATGCATTGCCTCTATGGCCTTCAACGGCTCGGAATGAAATTCGAACTCAAAGGCGGCACATCCCTGTCAAAAGGATTTGGCATCATTGATCGCTTTTCGGAGGATATCGATATTCAAATAGAACCACCCGAAGGCATGAATGTGCACACAGGCCACAACCAAAATAAGCGCGCGCATGCTGAAAGCCGCAAGGCTTTCTATAATCATCTTTCCGAGATTATCAAAATTAATGGAATCGAAAATGTGGAGCGGGATACCGCTTTCGATGATGTGAATTATCGCAGTGGAGGCATTCGTCTTAACTACAAAAGCCGAACAGAAACAATGCAAGGGCTGAAAGATGGCATCCTATTGGAAGTCGGCTTTGATGACGTAACGCCAAATATTCCCAAAACCATCTCATCTTGGGCCTATGACTATGCCGCACCAAAAGTCGCGGTGAGCGATAACCGTGCCGTTGACGTGCCTTGCTACCATCCTGGCTACACATTTGTCGAAAAACTCCAGACAATTTCGACGAAATACCGAAAGCAACAGATTGATGGAACTTTTCCTGCAAATTTCATGCGACACTATTATGATGTCTTTCAACTGCTGCAAGAGCCGCTGGTGCGTAAATTTATCGGAACGCCGGAATACATTGCTCATAAAGGCAAGCGCTTTCGTAGAGGCGACAATCCGGTCCTTGCTGAGAATGAAGCGTTCCTTCTAATCAATCTTGAAATCAGGAAGACCTATGCGTCGGCCTATGCGGGTTCAGGGGCGCTTTATTACAAGGCCCAACCTTCGTTCGAGGATATCCTTGCGGCAATTACCGCGGCCATGAAGCTCAAGGGCATTTGATTATTGGTGGCCTTCGCGCTAGACGCGGCTCACTCCGGTGCCCGGCAGCAGCTTCAACTCATCAACCTCCACCACCGTCTTCCCAACCGGAAACAGCGAGGCGAGCGCCAGCTTCACATGGGCCCAGGCAAAGGGAATGCCGATGATGGTGATGGCAAGAGCTGCCGCTGCCGTGATGTGCATGATGGCCAGCCACCAGCCGGCCAGCACAAACCAGATAACGTTGCCGATGGTGCCGAGAGCGCCCGTGCCGATGTCATGTTCGCCGTAATACTGCTCGCGCGAGACGATGTCGTAACCGAAGGGCCAGAAGGTGTAGCGCGCCAGCATGAAACACGCGCGCGCCCAGGGAATGCCGATAATGGTGATCGCCATCAGCACCCCGGCCAGCACCCAGCCAAGCCCTGCGAAAAAACCACCGAGTACGAACCACAGGATGTTGAGGATGAAAATCAGCATGTGCATTGCCCTCCTGAGCGGGGAAGTAAGTGGGGAGCGACGATGGGGAATTCAAGGAGAAGCAAAGTCCACCAACGTCTTCTCCTGCGAAGCGGGAGAAGAAAGGGGCCAATGGCACGAAGTGACATGGGATAGATGAGGGCACTTTGACCTCGTTCCCCTCACCTCCCCGTTGCGTTCCGCAACGGGTCCCTTCCTCTCCCGCGCGCGGGAGAGAACAAAGTAGATCAAGCCTCGTTCTTCTTGGCGAAATATCCCCAGACGAAGAGTATGATCACTGCACCGATGATGGCGCCGATGAAGCCCGCGCCCTCACCGGGGCGATAGAAGCCGAAAAACTGGCCGAGGAACGTGGCGACGAAGGCGCCGACGATGCCGAGGATTGTAGTCAGGATGAATCCCGAGGGTTCATTCTTGCCGGGTGTCACAAATTTGGCGATGACGCCCGCGATGAAACCGATGATGATCGTCCAGATGATGCTCATGAGATAATGCTCCGCGTTGCCTCTTCGGCCCCCTTCATATCATCGCGCCCGGCAATTTATCAATGACAGAGTCTTGCAATTGTCTTATTCCTTCCCAATTATCGTGCGTCTGGATTCAGGTTGGGAGAATGAAATGGCAAGAAAAATGCCCTCGCTTGTAGCGTTGCTGGGTCTCGTGGCCGTGGCGGGTTACCAGAACCGCGAGAAGATCAGCGAATTTGTAAAAGGCCTCGCCGACGATCCCAACAGCGCCGCGGGCGGCATGATCAACAGCGTGAAGAAAGCCATAGGTTCAAGCCCGACAGCCACCAGCATTACCGGCGGGCTCGGCGAACTTGTCGATCAGTTCACCAGGAATGGCCAGGGCAAGACGGCGGAGTCCTGGGTTGGCAAAGGGCCGAATGCGGCGATCACTGGCCCGCAGATGGAAAAAACCTTGGGCACCGACATCATCGACGATGTGATCAAGCAGACAGGCCTCACCCGCGAGGAACTTCTCGCGCGCCTCACGAAGACCCTGCCCGAAGCCGTTGACAAGCTGACGCCGGATGGAAAAATTCCGGCCTGATTCACCCTGCCCCTCGCCCTTCGAGGCTCGCTACGCGAGCACCTCAGGGTGAGGTAGGTTTTTAATTTCCCTCATGCTGAGGTGCTCACGGGCAAAGCCCGTGAGCCTCGAAGCACAATCATCAAGCCCCGAAAAACGCCCGTGACAGGATGCCTATCATCGTGCCGAGCGAGCGCACGGCTTCGAGCGGAATGTTCTGGCCATTGAGCGTGCCAGTGGCGTCAATCTCGGTGGCGAGCTTGTCCATCTGGCCATCAACCTCGACATCAACGTAGCCGCTCTCTTTCATGATGATCTGCCCGGTGATGCCATCGGCGGCGGCAAAAAGATCCGTGTCGCCTTCCGCATTGGCAAACAGCGCATCATCGGTGCCCACATCGGCCGAAGGCAGCGTCAACGTGAGATCATACTGGTGCTGGTTGCCCACATTGGGCGTTTCGGTAAAGGGCATGTTGCCTTTCAGCGGATAATCCTTGCCGTTGCACTTGGCGGTGACCTCGATGAACCACGATTCGGTCTGGTAGGAATAGACGAAGTTGCCGTTCCACACGCAGCCCTTGTCGGAAGGAAGCCCCGCCGAGGGAATGGTGAAATTGGAAAGCTGGATCGTATCCACCCGCTCGTCGATGAGCCCTGACTCCGTGGTCTTGATTTTCTTCAGGATAGTGTCACGCAGGAGGCTTGCACCCGTGCTGGGGTTTTCCGGCTTCAGCATCATCGAGCCCGCGAATTTTCCGTTAGACGCTGCCACCTTGCCAAGGGCCAAATAATTCACCGACATGTTGGTGCCGTCGGTGAAGCCATCTGACTTCACCACCCAGCCGCCGGCATATTGCGTGCGCTGCAGCTTCTGGCCATTGGCCGGATTGACCAGCGCGCCATTGCCGGTGACAGCACAGGATTCGTTCTGGCCGGTGATGAGGCCGGCCGTTGCCCCCTGGCAAGTGATCCTCAGGGTCGTGTCCACCTGCTTGTCGGCAAGGCCCACGGTGAAACTGTCTTTGCGCGAGACATCGCGCAGCGACGGCATCGAGGCCTTCATGGTGAAGTTCAGGGTTTCGGCGGCAAAGCCCGAAACCGAAGTGAGCAACATGAACGCAGCTGCGGCAAGGAGGGATTTGGTCATGGTAGCCATCAGTCCTTTTTCATTAACGACAACGTTAAACGCCGGAAAACTGCTCCGGCGCGCCCACTCTTAGGCGCCATGTTGTCCGATTTGTTCTTGCCGCGCAATGGTGAATTCCAGCTGAACGGCCCGTTCAGCATAGGTTCCGAAGGGATAGCGCAGGCTCACTCCAACTCAAGCGGCAATGGTGCCGCAGTAGCGAAGGAGAATTCAAATGGTTGCGCATATCCGCTCATTTAAACTCGCCGCAGTCCTCGCTGCGGTAACCCTCTTCAGCAGCGCAGGCGTTGCCTCGGCTGCTGCTCCCTGCGGCAGTCACGATGCCGTGGCCAAGTCACTCACCACCAAATTCAAGGAAGCCCGCCGCGTCATGGGCGTGGTGAACGCCAAGGCCGTCATGGAAATCTTCATGTCGCCGCAAGGCACCTGGACCGTTGTGGTCACCGACACCAAGGGCTTGGCCTGCATCATCGCCACCGGCCAGGACTGGCAGGAAGTGCCGATCGAAATGGCGGGGCTTGAGAGCTGAATTCATTCCTCTTTTCCGTCATCCCGGCGAAAGCCGGGACCCAGGCTTTCAACCGGCACACAAGCGGAAAGTCTGGGTCCCGACGTACGTCGGGATGACGAAAAAATGAAATGTTTACCGGGACGGCCGAGCATTCTTTGGATTTGCAAAGAGCTTTGTCGGGAAATGAAACTCAAAAAGATATGTGCTTACGACAGCGCTTTGCGGGCGAGGACGAAGATCAAGGACTGAAGCTATACGCCTCCGTCACCTTTTGCGGCGTTGAAGTGTGCAGATTATTCATCTTGCGCTCGCAGAATTGAGACGTGGGATCGCCGCCGAGGCAGTGGAGCGCGCCGGTGACATCAACTGATATCTTCGGGTCTTTCCTGAACAGCACGTCGCTGTACCAGTTTTCCATGTCCTCATCGAAGCGTTGTTTGCTCGTGAGCAACGGCGCGCTGAAGGGGCCGCCGGGCAGGATGGGTTCGCCCACGGCAACGAGTGTCAGTTGCTCGCCGCGCCCCATGGAGGTTTTCCAGTTTTTGCCGCGATAGACGGGCCAGGCGTGGGCACTGATCTCGACATTCGGCTCGTCCCGGTTACCGGCATTCACCACCGTCACCTTGTACACGGGATGAAAACTCGCCCCCGTGCACAGCTTGCCTTCACCACTTGACGCGTTCTGTTTTTTCAATTCATTGGCCGCCGCCAGAATGGCATCGCGCGAGTGCTTCTCGATTTCTTGTTCAAGGCGCCTGCGCAATTCCTCTTCAGTCATGTTGGCCGCCATTTCAATCGAGATATCAGCCGCCAGATTGCCCACATTGGTGGCAAGATCGGCGGCCGGAATCTGCGTCATGGCGGCTTTGGCCATTTCCTTGGCAAGGCCATCCACGCCTTCTTTCATTAACTGGTCAAGATTGGGAATGTCCGGCGGTATGCCCATGCTTGCCAAGGCCGTATCAAGGGCAAAGGCAAATACATCCTTGGGGATGAGATCAAATGTCAGGATGCTGGCCAGTTCAATGACCTGGTCCTTGGCCCACTGGTAGGCATCACTCGCCCAGTTCCACGCGCCGGAAAAGAAAACGCCGATTTCCTCGAGGATGTTTTTCTCTTCGCCATAGGTTTCTTCCCAGGTCTTGCACTTCGGCGGCCAGCGCTTCACCGACTTAAACGGTTCGACTTCCAGCTTCACCAACCGGATGTTCGGAGTGCTGCCCGCCACTTCGTCCATTGTGTAAATTTTGTAAGGCTCCTGGGGCGGAAGTTTAAGGCCGTAGAAGAGGCGCATCACGTTGGAGGGCTGGCCAACGATATTTCCTTCACCCGCCACGGGGAACACGCGAACATGAAAAATCGCTTCCTTGGCACCCGCCGGCAATTTCTTGGCAGCCTCAGCCGCATTGAACGAGAACCACCCCTGCGGATAGGCGGTCTGCCCTGAAAGCACGAGACCGGGCGGCGTCACGTCCTTGGCGCTGCCATTGGCAAATGGCGGAAACGGCAGGTAGCTCACCTGCCAGAGGCCGGCTTCCGCGTGGGGCACGGTTGAAGCGCTGAAGGTGAGATCAACGCCAGGCGCATTGTCATCAATTTCAAGGTCGTGAGATATCCGGAATTCGCAGCTGCCGCCTGAGCACTTAAACAGCGAGGCGCCGGCAGGATAGGTATTGAGAACCCGCAAGGTGTTGATCCAGGTGAGCCTGACGGCTTCGGGCTTGCGCGATTTGAATTTGCTGAGCTTGGTGAATTTGAAAGTGGCCACCTTGCGCTTGACGTCAACTTTCACGGCC
>CAZHCO010000052.1:0-63733 GCA_964530965.1 uncultured Aestuariivirga sp.
GTCATGTTCCTCGGCTGGCTGTTTTTTGGCGCAAGGCTCACATGGTTGAGCATAGTCGCGGCAGCCATAACCTACGCTGGTCTCGTTGTGGTGTTTCTCACCGACCTGCCAACGGGCGGCATGGCAACGGTCATCGGCACCGCTCTCGTCTTGGGTTGCGCCCTGACCTTCGCTATCTATCAATTGCTGGCCAAGAATTTTATCACAGCGATGGGCAGCGCCTTGTTCACCTCCATCGCCCTGTCGGGATCGGCCTTCGCCTGCATTGCCCACTATATCGTCACCAGCTGGAGTTTTGATTTCTCCTCCAGCCCGCGATTTTTTTGGTTGGCGGCGGGCACGGCATTTTTCGCGACAGTCGTACCATCATTTCTGGTAAACGCAGGCCTGTCGCGCATCAGCCCGCAGTCAACTTCAATGATAGCCACGATTTCGCCGCTGATCACCATTGCCCTGGCAGTCTGGATTCTGGGTGAACCCTTCACCCTGGCCGATGCCATTGGCTCCACCATGGTGATCGCCGGCGTGGGGATTTACGCGCTCACAGACCGCAAGCCATCAGTGACTACCGAGAGAACTTGAACCTACGCAGCCAGGCGCGTGCCCATGATTGCATTGATATTGGCTGGTGCAAAGAAATCAGGAATGCCCACCGTGCCCGACACTATGCCAAGAAAATCACGCGTGGCGCTCGGGTTGCCATGTACTGCTCCCATGAGTTGGGTCATTTCAGGTGACGGAGGCGCAAGCCGCGCAAGATCATTGGTAAGTCCATACATCGGCATGACGCTGGCGTCGCGCTTGTTCTGATATTCGGCAAGCGCCTGATCCATTGGCAGATTGCCATCAAAACCGGCATTGATTGCCCGTGACAGCATTTCAGCATGAAGGAAAGCATCGGTCATTCCCTGCGCCGTGATTGCGTCGCGGTGATAACCTGCATCACCCACCAGCACCCAGCCGGGGCCATGCGACGTGCGGAAGAATCCGGCCTGATCGGCAGTGCCCATAAATCGTTCTTCCCGCTTGGCTGATGCCATGCGATCAGCGATCCACGGCACCTCGGCAACGGCAGAATCGAACGATTGCTCGAGATTTGAGCGCACCTTGCGGAATTCCCCTACGGGCCGTGCTATCGCTACCATCGTCAATCCTTCATTCGTTGGCTGGACGACGAAGAACCTGCCAACCCGCGAAAAGAGATGGATGTGAGGCGTGTCGAAACCGCTCCAATAGGAATAGTAAGCGCAAGTGGTGGAGGGCACTTCAGTGTATTTTTTCGCGCCAACTGCTTCCGCTATCGTTGAATTCTTGCCATCAGCGCCTATCACGAGCCGGGCGCGGAATTCAAAGGGTTTGCCATTGGCGGTAATTCCTTCAACTCCCGCAATCCGGCTTTGACTGCTGAGCGGACGGTTAACAGTAACACCGTCAATGAATTCAACCCCCGCAGCCACTGCCGCTTCTGCCAGCAGGCTGTCGAAGATGCGCCGCCGTGGCCCATAACCGGAGGATGTACCATCGGGCGCGGCAGTAGGCGTGGCGGAGAGTGCGAACGGCCCGAAATCGAGTGTGAGCTTTTTCTGCTCCGGTGTATCAGTCGCTGCGAGTCGGTCGAAAACCCCCCATCTTTTCAGGCAGGAAATGCCTGCGGGATGAATATAGTGGCCAGACATGGTATCGCAGGGAAACGTCGATCGTTCCAGCATGAGTACTTTCTTGCCCGAACGCGCCAGCATCAGTCCGAGCGCTGAACCTGCACATCTCGCCCCTACGATAATTACGTCATACATTGTCTTGATCCTTTAATTAATGCGCTAAACTTGCGAATGGGCATAAGACACAAGGGCTGACTCTAGAAGGTCAATTGGCCGAACAACCCGTTCGCCGATCCGAACATCACGTGCGATTCCTCTTGACTTGCTGCGGGGGGCTGCTTTCGTGTCCGAGGTGAATTCAACAGGTCGCCGCAATGGATTGCCTTGAAGGTGTCAGTGTTTTTGTAGCTGTCTCTGAGTGCGGCAGTTTTTCTGCTGCTGCTGAAAAACTAGGCTTGTCCAAATCAACGGTGAGTGAACAGGTTTCGCGGCTGGAAAAGCGCATTGGTGCAAGGCTGCTGCAACGCTCGACCAAGGCGGTCACACTCACCGAGGCGGGGCGCGCCTATCTCTGTCAGATTGACGATGTGTTGGATAGGGTGCAGCGGGCAGAGAAAGCTGCCCAGGCGGAGGCAACGGAGCCGCGTGGCCCTCTTCGCATTAGCGCGCCCGGCCCATTTGCCTGGACGCATCTCGCTCCCCTCTTGCCAGAGTTCATGGATCGCCACCCGGACATCAGAATTGAGCTGCAGGTGACAACCGAAGTCGTTGATCTCGTTTCGTCAGGTTTTGATTTGGCATTGAGGCTTTGCACCAATAACGACCCAAATGCGATCATGCGGCAGCTTGGCAAGACGCATATGATTGTGGTGGCAGCACCTGAATTGCTGAAAAAATTCCAGACTCCGAAGAGTCCTTCTGATTTGAAAGTTTGGCCCTGCCTCATCAATACGACTTATCCCAAGCCCACCACATGGACTTTTCGTTCGGGTGAACGTGAAGAGCGCGCCAGCTTTGCACCGGCCCTCGTGGCAAATAGTATAGAGGTGCTGCACCGTCTTGCACTCGCCGGAAGTGGGGCGGCAATTATCGGTGAATATGCGGTGATTGATGATTTGCGCGCTGGCCGCCTTGTCAGGTTGCTGCCGGATTGGAACATCGGTGATATACCGGTTCTTGCGATTTATCCCGACAATCGGCGCATCTCAACCAAAGTCCGGACCTTCGTGGATTTTCTGGCGCAGAGATTGAAACAGGATACACTCGTGCAGACTTGATCAACTTACGCTGTCCGGCAGAACTTCCTTACGCTTGGCCATGAAGGCTTGAAGCGCCTCATCGATGCTGGAATCGAGGGGAGGGGCTTCATACTCGCGCAGCATCTTCTTCCACTGGGTGTTTGCGCGGGCCACGATGTCCTTTTCCCCTTCGTCGCGCCATTGCTCGAACGAATTGTTGTCGGCAAGACCGGAGCGCCAGAAGGCAGTTTCGAAATTGGAGCGCGTGTGGGCGCAGCCCAGATAATGCGAACCGGGGCCAACTTCGCGGATGGCATCCATTGCCTGGCCGTTTTCCGAAAAATCGACGCCTTCGGCGAGCTTCTGGAACATGGTGAGCTGGTCGGCATCCATGATGAGTTTCTCGTAGCCGGATGCCAATCCGCCTTCCAGCCAGCCTGCTGCATGGAGGCAGAAGTTGACGCCGGAGAGGATCGTCGACCACAGCGTGTTAGCGCTTTCGTAGGCTGCCTGTGCGTCCGGGATCTTGGAGCCGCACAGGCCACCGCCAGATCGGAAGGGCACCCCCATGCGGCGCGCCAACTGGGCGGCGCCGAAGGTGACGAGCGCCGGTTCCGGCGTGCCGAACGTCGGTGCCCCCGACTGCATGGACATGGACGCGGCAAAGGTGCCGAAAACGACTGGAGCACCAGGCCGACACAATTGCGTAAAGGCAATGCCAACCGATGCCTCCGCCAGAATCTGTGTAAGCGTTCCAACCGTGGTGACAGGCGACATGGCGCCCGCCACGATGAACGGCGAGATCACGGTTGCCTGATTGGCGCGGGCGTAGACCTTCAGCGCACCAAGCATGACGCCATCCCAAACCATGGGTGAGTTGGCGTTGATAAGGCTGGTCATCACGCAATTCTGGTCAACGAACTCCTTGCCGAAAAGAAGTTCCGCCAAGGCAACCGAATCCGCTGCGCGTTCGCCCGAGGTGACCGAGCCCATGAACGGCTTATCGTTGTACTTGATGTGGGTGTATACCATGTCGAGGTGGCGCTTGGCGACCGGTATGTCAACCGGCTCGCACAGCGTTCCGCCGGCATGATGCAGGCTCGGCAGCATGTAGACGAGCTTCGAGAAATTGCGGAAATCCTCGATCGTGGCATAGCGTCGGCCTTCATCGAGATTGCGGATGAAGGGGGGACCATAAACCGGCGCGAACACGGTGTTGTTGCCGCCAATGCTGATGTTGTTGGCCGGGTTGCGCGCATGCTGCGTATATTCGCGGGGCGCGGTCTTGATCAATGAGCGCACCAGGCCGCGCGGAAAGCGTACGCGAAAACGTTTTGCATCGGTTTCTGAGTGCTTGACGTCGGCGCCAGCCTGCTTCCACATTTGGACGGCTTCCTCGTCTTCGTAGAAGTCGATTCCGGTTTCCTGCAGAACGGTTTCTGCATTGCGCTCGATCAGTTCGAGTTGATCATCGCTGAACGGCTCATAGGTCTTGATCTTACGGCGGATAAAACCCGATGGCGGTGTGACTTGGTTGGTGCGGGCCGCACGGCGGGCATCGGCCCCGCCACGTGCGCGGCGGCCGGTTGGAGCGGGCTGTAAATTGGTCATGTCTTGGCCTGTTGAGAAAGTTTCACCTGTGGGTAGCTTTAGGCTCAACGGGGAGGAGGGAGCGGCGGATAAACGTCAGACGAAGGTGCGGAAACGACGTGGGGCAAGAGGTGCCGCTTGTCAGGCAAATGCCGTTCATTCAAGGTAGCGGCATGACGCACCGCGATGCAAAACTTCAACTATTCTATGATTTTACCGAAACGGCCATTCATAGGCGCGCTGAAACCTGCGCAAACGCAGGGCCAGCGGCAAAACCCGTCTTTGGCGCGCTGCGAACGACCGTTGGAGGTCAAAGCAATTTTGCCTCGGAGCGCTTGCCGGTGTGCGATGCACTGGAGTCCGCGTTACACTTGGCAAGCACCGGTCCGACCCCAATCCCAGACCTTGCTGCTGCTTTGGACGACCTGTCACCTCACCTGCAATGGAAACGCCGCAATAGTTCGCTGCCTGATGGCACGCGTTTCCATGATGGCCACGCCAATGCGCTTGTCGCGGGGCCGGGCGGTCTGGAAGAGCGCGATGATGTGTGGGTCGGCATCAGCCTGCTGGCACCCCATGTGCGCTATCCCGACCATCGGCATTGCCCGGAAGAGGTTTATGTTTCGCTGGCCGGTGGTGCCTGGTGGAATTCGAATATGGAGTGGACGGCGCCGGGTCCAGGCGGTCTCATCTACAACGAGCCAAACGTGCTGCATGCCATGCGAACCGATGCGCAGCCGTTGCTTGCGATCTGGTGCTTGTGGGTGGGAAGTTAAAAGGAAACGACGTGAGATGCTGCACTTCCTGCTTCCAACTTCTCATCATGCCCGTGCTCGACACGGGCATCTTCTCGGTTGACAGAAGATGACCGGATCAAGTCCGGTCATGATCAGGGTTTGAGGGGAGGGACTAGGGTCATCAAAACTTCACCCTTAACGATTCCAGCCCATGAAAATGATAAACGTCCCTGTAATGGGGCGCTGCGGTTAGCGCCAGTTTCGGCAAGCGCTTGAACAGCGTTTGAAAGGCGATCAGCATTTCCAATCTTGCAAGCGGTGCGCCGATGCAGAAGTGAATACCGGCGCCGAAGCTGACGTGGGGGTTTGGCTCTCGCGCCGGATTAAACTGATCAGGGTTGTCAAAGCGGGCAGGGTCGCGATTGGCGGCGCCCAGCATCAGGCCCACTTCTTCGCCTTTCTTGAGTTTGATTCCGGCGTATTCGATATCTTCCAGCGCGTAGCGGGTGAACAGGTGAAGCGGCGCATCAAAGCGTAGGATTTCTTCGATGAGAGTTTCAGTGATGGGTTCCTTCACACCGCGTTCAAGCAGCGTCTTCACGCCGTTGCCGATGGAATGAACCGTGGCTTCGTGGCCCGCATTGAGAATGAGAATGGCGGTGGTGATGAGTTCATTTTCCGAGAGTTTCTGACCCTCGGTTTCAGCCCGGATGAGAGCCGAGAGCAGATCATCCTTAAGGTCCTTACGCCGCGCGTTCACCAGCTCACGCATGTAATTGCTGAATGCAACAGTGGCCGCAACCGCGGCATCTTCCACGGCGCGGTCACGCCGCGCCACGTACATGGCCACCATGTCGTGCGACCAGCTCAGGAGCTGATCTGCCTTGTTCGTGGGAACACCCAGCAATTCGCAAATGACGATAATCGGAATGGGTGTGGCGTAGACTGACAACAGGTCAACTTCATCCTTTTTCTCAAAGCCATCAATCAACTGGTTGGAAAGATTCTCGATTTTGAGCCGCAGGCGTTCCACCTGGCGCGAAAGAAACGCCCGGCTGACCAGCCCGCGCAGCCGCGTGTGAACCGGTGGCTCAAGTTCCAGCAGGGAATGCTGCTCGAAATCGTAGAAAGGTTTGAGGCGCGCTGGAGTTTCGGCTAGGCCCAGTTCCTCCCGGGTCGCCACATGGAGAATTTGTCGCCCAAAGCGCCTGTCCCGCAAAAGCGCATTAACATCCTCGTGGCCAGCGAAACACCAATAGCCATATTGCTGCCATTTGAATGCTGGCACTTTCCGGCGCAGCTCATGGTAGGCGGGGTAGGGGTTTTCGTAGAACTGCGCCTCGCGCGGGTCTAGGTCTACGCTTCGGGTGTTGGAATCTATCTTCATGGGAACTAGCTTAGCAAAAATGAAAATCTATATCAGTGTCGATATCGAGGGCGTGGCTGGCATAACCCATTGGGACGAGGCCGAAAAGGGCCATGCCGACTGGGCCGAATTCCGCGAGATCATGACCCGCGAAGCCGTTGCCGCCATCGATGGCGCAAGGGCAGCCGGGGCCACGGAAATCTGGGTGAAGGACGCCCATGACAGCGGCCGTAACCTGATTACCACCCTGTTACCAGCCGACGTGACGCTGATCCGTGAATGGTCCGGCCATCCCTACACCATGATCCAGGAAATGGACGAAAGCTTTGCCGGGCTGGTGATGATTGGCCACCACGCCAGCGTGGGGTCCGAGGGCAACAGTTTGGCCCACACGCTGAACACCCGGACCCACATGATAACCTTAAACGGCAAGCCGGTTTCCGAATTCAGGCTCTGCGCTCTTTCGGCCGCAAGTCTTGGCGTTCCCGTCGTGTTTATCAGTGGCGACAAGGCCTTGATGGAAGAGGTGGAGCAAACCAACTCGCATATCGGCAGGTTGGCAGTTAAAGAGGGCCGGGGGCAATCCACAATATCCATGACGCCCCTCGCCGCGCAAAACGCCATCCGGGCGGGTGTTGAAAAATCCTTGCGTGGGAAATTGAAAGATTGTCTACTGCAAATACCGGAGCAATTCACGCTGGACGTGACCTATGTGAGCCCGGCGCTGGCTTACGAAAAAAGTTTTTATCCGGGTTGCCTATACATCGGCAATCGCACCAACCGCGTTGAAACCAACAATATTCTTGACGTGATGCGCGCCCTGCGTTTCATAAAATAGAATCGGGAACAATGTCCAACGAACCCACCTCACAAAAGGAATTCATCTTCCTTGTCGCCCTGCTCACCGCAATGGTGGCCATGTCGATCGACACGATGCTGCCGGCGATTGGAATGATTGCCAGTGAATTTGGCGTGTCAGACCCCAACCAGCGGCAATACATCATCACCTCGTTTTTTGCCGGCATGACTATTGGCACGCTGCTCTATGGCCCCATTTCAGACAGCACGGGGCGCAAGCCCGCCATTTTCGCGGGCCTGCTGATCTTCCTTGCGGGTTCGGCCCTGTGTTTGTTTTCAACAAGCTTTGAAATGATGCTGGCGGGCCGGGCTTTGCAGGGCTTTGGCGCGGCAAGCCCACGCATCGTGTCCATGGCCATGGTCCGTGACGGGCAGGGCGGCGCTGCCATGGCGCGCATCATGTCCTTCGTCATGTCGGTGTTCATGCTGGTGCCGATCCTGGCGCCTTCAATCGGGCAACTCGTTCTTTTCGTGGCAAGCTGGCGCATGATCTTCGTGGGTTTCATCGTTATGGCCGTGATCGCGGCAATCCTGCTGGAATTGCGCCAGGAGGAAACCCTGCCGCGCGAAAAACGCGTGGCGTTTTCGGCGGGAAATCTGTGGAGAGCCGCGGTGGAGTTTTTCCACTATTCCATGGCCTGGGGATATACCATTGCCGTCGGCTTCATTTTCGGGGCCTTCATTGTCTACCTCGGCACTTCGCAACAGATATTTGCCGAGCAGTATAAACAGGGCGACTTGTTCGCCGTGTGGTTCGGCGTGTTTGCCGTAGCGATCGCCTGCGCCATGATCTTCAACGGCAGGATGGTGATGCGCCATGGCATGCGCATGCTTTCCAAGTGGGCGGTGCGAGGTTGCATCCTGTTTTCAGCTTTGTTCCTTGTCCTGGCCCTGATCTATGCGGGCCATCCGCCGCTATGGACGCTGGGTCTCTACCTGTTCGCCACCTTCTTTTGCTGCGGCATTCTCTTCGGCAATTACAATGCCATGGCCATGGAGCCCGTGGGCCACATCGCTGGGATGGCGGCAGCAATTTCCGGCACCCTGTCGTCCATTGTGGCCATTCCCATCGGCGCCTGGATTGGCCAAATGTATGATGGCACTATCATGCCATTGGTTTACGGCTACCTTTCCATGGGATTGCTGGCGTTTCTTCTCAGCGAATGGGTGGAATGGGCCAAACGCCGAGGGGTGAAAAATCCCCGTCTTGTCGATTGACGTGGATTTCTGGTAGTGGGTCAGGCGTGTTCAAACCTTACTCAGCATTGGCGCTCGCCCAGCACGCCCTGTCGCCCGAACGGCCCTGGCCGCGGGCCTGGCGTTCGCCGGAACCCAAGAGTTCCTACGATGCCATTATTATAGGCGGCGGCGGGCATGGCCTTGCTACTGCCTATTATTTGGCCAAGAACCAAGGGTTGCGGAATGTGGCGGTGCTGGAGCGGGCCTATATCGGCTCCGGCAATGTGGGGCGCAACACCACGCTCATCCGCTCCAACTATGTGATCGACGGCAATACCCAGTTTTTCGAACACTCCATGAAGCTCTGGGAAGGGCTTTCCCACGATCTCAATTTCAACTGCATGGTGTCGCACCGGGGGCAGGTGGTGCTGGCGGTGAACCCGGTGCAGCTCGATACCTTTGCGCGGCGCGGCAATATCATGCGGCTCAACGGCATTGATGCGGAGTTGCTGGATCGCGGGCAGGTGATGAAGCTTCTGCCATATCTCGACTATTCCAAGGAAGCGCGCTGGCCCGTCTGGGGCGGCATCTTGCAGGAACGGGCTGGCACCGTGCGCCACGACGCCGTGGCCTGGGGCTATGCCCGCGCCGCCGATACGCTGGGTGTGGACATCATCGAAAACTGTGAAGTGACCGGCTTTGTCATGGATGAGGGCAAGGCCGTGGGTGTTGAAACTTCGCGGGGCAAAATTCTCGGTGGAAAAATTGGCATCGCGGTGGCGGGTCATTCATCGCATGTGGCGAAAATGGCGGGACTGCGCTTGCCCATTGAGAGCCACATCCTGCAAGCCTTTGTGACCGAACCGGTAAAGCCCATGGTGCATCATGTCGTGTCCTGGGGCGCGGAGCTTTTCTACCTCTCGCAATCCGACAAGGGCGGCATGGTTTTCGGCGGGCATATCGATGGCTTCAATACTTATACGCAACGCGGGCAATTCCCGCGCATACAAACCGTAGCGGAATGCGCGGTGTCGCTGTTGCCCTTCATGTCGAAGCTGAGGCTCTTGCGTCACTGGGGCGGCATCATGGACATGACGCCCGATGGCGCTCCATTTATTTGCCGCACGAACATCAGGAATCTCTATTTCAACGGCGGCTGGTGCTACCAGGGTTTCAAGGCCACGCCTGCAAGCGGCTGGACCTTTGCCCACACGATTGCGCATGATGAAGAACATGAGTTGAACCGCTGCTATTCCCTTGATCGCTTCGAGAAAGGCCGCGAACTCGACGACTACGGCATTGGCAACTGGACGTACAAGCAATGAGAATTCCATGCCCCCATTGCGGCGAGAGAGACGTGAGTGAATTCCGCTACGGCGGCGACGCGACGAAGCAACGCCCCAAGCACGGTGAAGGCGACCTCAAGGCCTGGCATGACTATTACTTCCTGTTCGACAATACCAAGGGCCCGCACACAGAATACTGGCAGCATGTGCTGGGCTGCAGGCATTGGTTCAAGCTGAAGCGCAACACGGCCACGAATGAGATCGGAGAGGCCCCATGACGGCTTTCCGCAGGCTCGAAAAAGGTGGCCGCATAGACCGCAGCAAACCGGTCACTTTCACCTATGACGGCAAGCCGCTGAGTGGTTTTGTCGGCGACACACTAGCTTCGGCTTTGCTTGCCAATGGCAAGACCCTGACGTCACGAAGTTTCAAATATCATCGTCCACGGGGAATTGTGTCCACTGGTGTTGAAGAACCTAACGGCCTTTTCACGCTAGGAAAGAACGAACCCAATATTCCGGCAACGACCGTTGATCTCACTGAAGGTCTCGTCGCGCGCTCACAAAATGCCTGGCCGTCGCCAGACTTTGATTTGATGGCGGTGAACTCAGCTCTAAGCCCCATGTTTCAGTCGGGGTTCTATTACAAGACCTTCATGGGGCCGTTCAAAAAGTCTTGGATGTTTTATGAGCCCTTCATTCGGAGGGCCGCTGGTCTTGGCAAAGGCTCCTACGAAAAAGATCCGGACCGCTACGATACAGTCCATGAATTCTGCGATGTGCTGGTTGTGGGCTCGGGTCCTGCAGGACTGACAGCAGCACTTGTTGCTGGTCGCAGCGGCGCGCGCGTTGTTTTGGTTGAGCAGGACTCAGAATTTGGCGGGCAATTGCTCTCTGAACGGACGGTCGATTTCGAAGCTTGGCGGAAAGCGCAAACATCTGAATTAGCTTCGCTTTCCAACGTGAAAATCCGCGCACGGACAACAGCACAAGGACTCTATGACGATAATTTTGTTGTCCTCTTGCAACGCCATGAAGATTCAGATTCTGCGAAAGGCAAACCGTTCCAGACTCTGATTTCACTTCGCGCCAGGTCAATAGTCTTTGCGACAGGCGCGCTTGAACGCCCCCTCGTGTTCTCCAACAATGACAGGCCCGGCGTCATGCTGGCCTCCGCCGTGCGCACCTATCTCAACCGTTTCGCCGTGGCCCCGCTAAAGCGCCTGTGTATGGTGACCAACAATGACACGGCTTACTTGACTGCGTTTGACCTTGCCGAGGCAGGTATTGCCGTCACCATGGCCGATTACCGCAAGATCATTCCATCAGACCTGCTCTCGAAGGCCGCGATGCTCGGCATGGCCATGTTTCCGGGAACCGGTGTTGCCGATGTAGAAGGTGCCAAGCAGGTGAGCCGCGTGCAACTCGCGGGCGCCCATTCCGCCTCCATCGAATGCGATGTGCTGGCCATGTCCGGCGGCTGGAGCCCGACGGTGCATCTTACCTCCCACAACGGCATCAAGCCCGTTTACGACGAGAAGATTGCAGCCTTTGTTCCCGGTGGATTTACTTCGACGCATTTTGGTGCGGGCGCCGTGGTGGGCCACTTTGGCCTTCAGGCCGCCGTGAAAGACGGCAATGAAATGGGCGCCAAGGCGGTTGCTGATTTTGGAAAGCCTGCAAAGCCCGTGGCACCACCTGAAGGCAAGGACCGCGCCCATCATATTCTGCCCGTGTGGCTTCCGGCCATTGCGGGCAAGGGTAAAGCCTTTGTCGATGTGCAATCCGATGTGACCTTGAAGGACGTGAAAACCGCCCATCAGGAAGGCTATGTCAGCGTTGAACATTTGAAGCGCTACACGACGCTCGGCATGGGAACCGATCAGGGCAAGACGTCCAACATCAATGCGCTCGCCATCATGGCAGGACTTCGTGAGGTGCCGATCATGCAAGCCGGAACGACGACCTTCCGCCCGCCCTATACGGGGCTTGCCATTGGAGCCATTGCGGGCAGAACTGTCGGCCATCATTTCAGGCCTTATCGTCTCTCGCCCTTGCATGACGCCAACAAGGCACATGGCGCAACCCTCATCGAAGCGGGCCTGTGGATGCGCGCTTGGTATTATGCTTGGGCCGGAAATTCGCCGGAGACCGCCTACATCAAGGAAATGGCACTGGTGCGCAACGGCGTTGGCCTCGCCGATGTTTCCACCCTTGGCAAGATTGATGTACAGGGTCCCGACGCGGCGGAGTTCCTCAACCGTGTTTACGTCAATGGTTTTGCCAAACTGCCCGTGGGCAAGGCACGCTATGGCGTGATGCTGAATGATGATGGTGTGGTGCTGGATGATGGCACGACCACGCGCATTTCGGACACTCAGTTTTACTTGACCACAACTACCGCGCAGGCGGGCGAAGTGATGTCCTGGCTCGAATACCTGCTGCAGGTCCATTGGACCGATTTGAAAGTTCATGTCACCTCGCTCACCGATGAATGGGCCGGCATGGCGGTATCTGGACCGAAATCGCGCGAAGCCTTGCAACTTGCTTTTCCGGAAGCGGATGTCTCCACTGAAAATCTCCCCTACATGGGTTGCCTTGATGTGCATTTGGATGGTGTTCGCATCCGCCTGCTGCGCCTCTCCTTCTCCGGTGAGTTGGCCTATGAAGTCCATTGTCCCGCTGACAATGCCTGTGACTTATGGGAACATTTCCTGAAGGTTGCAGAGCCTTTGGGCATCAAGCCCTATGGCTTGGAAGCGCTGGCATCCTTGCGCATCGAGAAAGGCCATGTGGCTGGCCTTGAACTCGATCATCGCAACACCCTGGATGATCTTGGCCTCGGCAAAATGGCAGGCAAAGAAAAAGCCTATGTCGGCAAGGAACTGCGCATGCGTGAAAACCTGCAGGCGCCGGAACGCTGGAGCCTCGTCGGTATAGAATTGATGGAGACGGACAAGAAATTGCGCGGTGGCTCCATCCTGTTTTCAGCGGGCGATGAGATCAAGGGCCATGGTCGCGGCTACATCACTTCAGTCACTTGGTCCACAGAGCTAAACAAATTCATCGCCCTTGGCCTCTATCAGGGCGGATTGAAGCATGAAGGCGAAGACATCATCTGCGCCTTCCCTTTGAAGAACGAACAGGTCAAGGCCCGCATCGTCTCGCCGCATTTCATCGACCGGGAAGGAGCGCGCCTCAATGCTTGACCGCCGCTCAGCCCTTGCCAGCGCCAAACCCTATGCAAGCCCCGTTCTGCAGATCAGCGAAGCGCGCGGCTTTTCCCTGCTGCAAGTCGCGGGCCCCGCAAAGGCCATAAGCCCGATCACCGGCAAGCTGCCAACCAAAGTTGGCGTAACCTTGCAAAGCGATGGCCGCACACTCATGCGCACCGGAGAAAGCCAGTTCTGGATCATTGGACCCGAGAATGACGACATCGCAACGAAGCTGGACGGCGTTGCCATCCTCACGCCCCTTTCGCACAGCCGCACAAGGATATTCATCGAAGGCGCGCCGGCTCGCGATGTTCTCAGCAAAGGCATTCCGCTAGATTTCTATCCCACTGTTTTCAAGCCCGGCATGTTCGCCATGACCGGCATCCACCACACGCCCGTGCTGGCCCATTGCGTGAGTGATAACCGTTTTGAGATCTACGCCCTCCGCACCTTTGCCCTCAGCGTCTACGACTGGCTCACCGATGCGGCGCTGGAATTTAGCGATCATTGACTGGGCTCCTTGTGAGCCAGTCCAAAAGTCTTGTGAGTCCTGCCTTGCGTGATTTGGATTGCGGAAAAACGGCACAATAGCTGTGGCCCAGCGGCAGCGAATTTTCCGAGGCGATGACAAGGCGGCCTGCCGCTATGTCAGGCACGGCAAGCTGGTGTTGGCCAAGCGCAACGCCAAGTCCATTGCGGGCAAAATCAAGGGTCAGTCGCGACATGGCCAAGCGGTGGCCCTTGCTTTCATCAAGTTTGCGGGCGGGGCAATTGCCCTTCATCCAATCATTCCAGCCGGGATGGGACGCGAAACTTGGCCCCCAGACCGTGTGAATGAAATCTTGATCGGGCAAACTGCCCCATTCAATTGTTTGCCGCGGCTGCCTGGCGAGGTAAGATGGAGCACACATCGGCAGGACATGATCTTGAAACAATGGAACTGTTTTGAGGTCAGGATAGAGATTGGTCCCATAACAGATACGGAGGTCAATTTCGTGGCGCGCAAAATCGATGGGGTCATCCTCTACCCGGAGAGTGATTTTCATCAAAGGCTCGGCTGCGCAGAATTCGGCAAACTGCGGAACGAACCAGCACTCGGCGAGAGATGGAAGTGCGCTAACCACAAGATTCGAACGCGATGTGCCTGACATCACGCGGACGGCGATTTCGGAAATGTCTTCAAGTGCCGGCGTGGTGCCGGCGTAGATCGATTGGCCCGCATCGGTGAGCGCGATGCGATTGTTAAACCGCATGAAAAGCGTCTTGCCAAGATATGACTCGAGATGGCGCACCTGTTGGCTGATAGCGGCAGGAGAAACGCCAAGCTCTTCCGCGGCTGCAACATAGCTTCCTGTACGCGCGGCAGCTTCGAAGGATTTTAGGGCGTTGAGAGGCGGCAGATTCAAGGGCATGAGCTTGTTTCAATAGTTTTTCTGAGTCACAATAACATTTTATAGGGTTGTGAATAGGAAAAACTTAGTCAAATCTGATGCTTTACCATGGGAGAACCCCGCAATGCGCCAAATTATCGATCTTGACCGTTACCCCCTCGACAAGCCGGGAACACCTGCATGGATTATGCTGGTTGAGAGGTGCCGCGCGGACCTTGCAAAGGAAGGCATGTTCAATCTGGAAGGCCTTGTAAAGCCGGAGGCGCTCACCCGTGCGGTGACGGAGCTGCAGCCTGTGCTTGACACGCTTTCGTTCACCCACAAGCGCCTGCACAATATTTATTTCAAGAAAGAAATTCCAGGCCTTACTGCCGATCACCCGGCGCTGCGCATGACGCAAACAATCAATCACACCATCTGTTACGACCAAATTCCAAACAGCATTCCGGCTTGGATCTATGAATGGCCAAGCTTCATTGTGTTCCTCGCTGCCACCATGCAGAAGGAAACCCTGTTTCCCATGCGCGATCCCCTCGCGCGATTGAACGTCATGGCTTACCGTGATGGCGAAGCGCTCAATTGGCATTTCGACCGCAGCGAATTCACCACAACAATTCTGCTGCAAGCGCCCGATGAAGGCGGTGACTTCGTGTACCGCAGCGATCTTCGCAGCGACAGTGATCCGAACTATGATGGTGTAACGAAACTGCTTGAGGGTAAAGACCCGGAAGTGAAAACCTTGAAGCTCGCCGCCGGAACCCTGAATGTGTTCCGTGGCAAGAACACCGCCCACAAAGTGAGTACGGTGAAGGGTGCCCGCGAGCGTATCATCACCGTGTTCTCATACTTCGACAGGCCCGGCGTGAAATTCTCTGCCGAAGAGCAGATCGGATTTTACGGTCGCGCGGTTTAACCCCGCATTCTTTCGCCCTTGGGGTCAAACGGCGGATCGACGATGATTGTTGCTTTGCGCTGCTCGCCGATGATTTCAATGTCGAAGGCGCCCTTGCCCAGATCGTCGGCGAGTTCCTTCGGCACATAGCCCTGCGCCATGGACCTATCAACGAAATGCGCAAAGCCGCCCGATGTCACCCAGCCCACCACCTTGCCCTTGTGTGAGATCGGTTCATCACCCAGTACGTCCGCATCTCCCGCATCGACAATCATGGAAACTCGGCGGAGTTTGCCTCCGCTGCGCTTTTCTTCCATGGCTGCATCGCGGCCGATGAAATCATTCTTGGTGAGATCGATGAAGCGGTCCATGCCCGCTTCGAACCCGCCATAGATCGGGCGCAGCTCGCGGTACCAAGTCGGGAAGTTTTTTTCCAGGCGCATGCAGAGCAGGGCCCGCATACCGAAATTGATGATGCCTTGGTCCGCACCCGCCTTCATGATTTCCTGATAGAGGCGGCGCTGGTAGTCCGGCGCCACCCAGATTTCATAGCCCAAGTCGCCCGTATAGGTGACGCGGTTGATGAGGGCAGGCACATTGCCGATGTCCATGGCGCGGTGATCCATGAATTTGAAGGCGGCGTTCGAAACATCTGCATCTGTAAGTTTCTCTAGCACGGCGCGCGACTTTGGACCGGCGATGGAAAGACCAACAAGCCCCATGTCATAGCGGTGAATATGCACGCTGTCGTCCGTGGGCAGATGTTGCTCAAACCAGCGCATGTGGTATTTCTGGGCCTGGCTTGAGCCCCACATGTAGAAGGTATCGTTGCCCGCATTGGCGATCGTGAAATCGCCGATCAATTTGCCGTTCGGGTTCAACATCGGCGTCAAGATGAGGCGGCCCACCTTCGGCATCTTGTTGGTCATCATCCGTGACAGGAAAGCTTCGGCGCCATTGCCGGTGAAACGGTATTTGGCGAAATTGGCAATCTCGGTGACACCAACGCCGTTACGCACACCTAAAACTTCCGCCTTCACATGGGCAAAATCATTGGATCGGTGGAAGGAGAAAATATCCTTGGGAGCAACGCCCTTCGGTGCAAACCACAAAGGTGTTTCAAGACCCCATGAATCACCCATGACGGCACCCTGTGCAATCATGGTGTCATAGAGCGCCGTGGTCTGTTGCGGCCGAGCACCCGGAAGCTCTTCATTAGGAAACTTGATTGAGAAGCGGCGGGCATAATTCTCTCGCACCTTTTCATTTGTGTAGCTGCGTGTGGCCCATTCACCAAACCGTGAAACATCCATGGCCCAGACATCAAAGCCCGGATCGCCATTCACCATCCATTGCGAGAGCGCCAAGCCCACACCGCCACCCTGACTGAAGCCTGCCATAACTGCACAGGCGCACCAGAAATTCCTCAGGCCCTGCACCGGGCCCACCAGCGGATTGCCATCGGGCGAGAAGGTGAACGGCCCGTTGATCACCCGCTTGATGCCGGCCTTGGCGAGAGCCGGGAAATGCCGGTAGCCGATTTCAAGATGATCGGCGATACGGTCGAGGTCGGGAGCAAGCAACTCCTGGCCGAAATCCCATGGCGTCTGTTTGGGCTGCCACGGGCGGCAGTCTTTCTCGTAGGTGCCGAGCACAACGCCGGAGCGCTCCTGCCGCATATAGATTTCCGACTTGAAATCGATGATGTGCGGAAGCTCGCGCCCGCGCTCCTTGTTGTAGGCAATGACTTCGGGCATGTCGTCGGTGACGAGATACATGTGCTCCATGGCGAGCACAGGAAGCTCCAGACCCACCATGCGGCCCACTTCGCGGGCCCACAGCCCGCCGCAATTCACCACATGTTCAGCATGGATATTGCCATTGGCAGTGATTACATCCCAGGAGCCATCGGCGCGCGCCTTCAAATCCTCAACGCGGCAATTCTGGTAGATCTCGGCGCCTGCAATGCGCGCCGACTTGGCATAGGCATGAGTCGTGCCTTCGGGATCAAGGTTGCCGTCGGCCGCATCCAGCATGGCGCCGACAAAGTATTTTTCTTCGAGCAACGGATTCAGCTCCTTGGCATCCTTCATCGACATCATCTCGGTTTCTAGGCCGAGATACTTGGCCCGCGCATGGGCCATTTTAAGCCATTCCAGGCGCTCCGGCGTATCTGCCAGAATCAATCCGCCGGAACGGTGCAGTCCGCAGGCCTGGCCGGAAATCTTCTCAAGTTCGTCATAAAGGCCAATGGTGTAACCTTGCAGCTTGGCCACATTGGGATCGCCGTTGAGCGTATGAAAGCCGCCCGCTGCATGCCAGGTGGAACCTGAAGTCAGGCGATCACGCTCGACCAGCACCACATCTTTCCAGCCCGCCTTGGTGAGGTGGTAAAGCACTGAGCAGCCAACCACACCACCCCCGATGACAACAACGCGCGCCTGCGATTTCATGGAATTTTCCTTGGAAAAACAGATATCTTTGAGCTTCAATAGCGCAAGCGCAAGGTTCTTCGCAATTGGCTGGGCGGTGAGAAGAATTCAACTGAAGCGTCCGTCAGTCTTGATGACTTGTCGCGTACGATCAGCTGGCCCATGCGGCAGTAAAACCAAAAACTCGGTCAATCTTGCCTAAATTCTTCCCGGTCTGAAAAAACAACTCTTAATCAAGGGCTTGCTAACCTCACCGTGCCGTCGATCGCCCCCCGCGCTACCAAATCTTAACAGCTCCGCGATAGACACAAACCTTCATTGTGATGGGATACGGGACATGACAGCGCCAAGAAGACGACGGGATGACGTGCACCGGCCGCTGTTGTCCGTGGTCGTCCCCATGTACAACGAAGAAGAAGGAACAGAGCTCTTCTTCACCAGGCTTGTGCCCGTGCTCGAATCCATAACACCAGATTTCGAAATCGTCTGCGTTGATGATGGCAGTTCAGACCGCACCATGGCGAACCTTATGCGCCACCATGGCCGCGACAGCCGCATCAAGGTGTTGAGCCTGTCGCGTAATTTCGGCAAGGATACCGCACTCACCGCCGGGCTGGACTATGCCCGTGGACAGGCGGTTGTTCCAATCGATGCTGACCTTCAGGACCCGCCTGAACTCATCGCCGAGATGGTTGCCAAATGGCGCGAGGGTTATGAGGTCGTCTACGCCCGCAGGTCACACCGCGACAGTGATGACATGTCCAAGCGCCTCACCGCTGGTCTTTTCTACCGCATTCACAACTGGATCGCCGATGTACGCATCCCGGACAATACCGGTGACTTCCGCCTGATGGACCGGCGCGTTGTCGAGGCGGTGAAACATCTGCCGGAAAAAACCCGTTTCATGAAAGGCCTCTTCGCCTGGGTTGGTTTCAAGCAGATCGGCATTGATTATCGTCGCGAAGCTCGCGCCGCTGGCATCACCAAATGGCGCTATTGGAAACTGTGGAATTTTGCCCTTGATGGGATTACCGGTTCTTCCACTGTTCCGCTCCGTATCTGGACCTATTGTGGCATGGGGCTCGGGCTATTGACCTTCGCCTACGCATTCTGGCTCGTCGTTCATACCGTGCTCTACGGCAACGCGGTTCCAGGCTATGCCTCGCTTATGGTAGCCGTGCTTTTCCTCGGCTCCCTGAACATTGTTGCAACCGGCATTCTCGGCGAATATGTGGGCCGCATATATTCCGAAGTGCGCAACCGGCCACTCTATCTTGTCCGCGAGATGCGCGGTCTTGAAGCCCAAGAGGATCAGGCAAAAACATGGAACGAAATGTCTATCACCGCCTCGACCAGCTCGAAGGCGAACACTGGTGGTTCTGCGCGCGCCGCCGGATTTTAAAGTCTGTCATCGCGGGGTTTGCTCCACGAAACACCGGCCTGCGCCTTCTTGAGGCGGGCTGCGGAACTGGCGGCAACTTGCGCATGCTATCCGAATTCGGTTCGCTCGAAGCCTTTGAGCTTGACGATGAAGCCCGCGATATCGCGCGTCGGAAATTACCCATTGATGTGAAAAGCGGTATGCTGCCTGATGGCATTCCCTTTAAGCCGGGTTCCTTTGACATCGTTGTGGCTTTTGATGTGATCGAGCATGTGGAACGCGATGTGGAGAGCCTTGCAAAGTTGCGCGAGCAGTTGGCTCCAGGTGGCCGTCTGATGATGACGGTTCCGGCTCTGCCCTGGCTGTGGAGCCGGCATGACGTAAGCCATCATCACTTCCGCCGTTATACCCGTAGCCAGCTCAATGCAACGTTGCGCCGTGCTGGTCTTGAGCCCGTACGCATCACCTATTTCAACACTTTGCTGTTTCCTGCGATCGCTGTGGTGCGGCTTTGCAAAAAGGCGCTCGGCCTGAAGGAGGAGGGGGACGACAGCATGCCGTCTTCAATCATGAACGGAGTGCTCAAAAAAATCTTCGGATTCGAGAGCAATTTCATCGGCCGCATTCACCTGCCCATCGGCGTATCGCTTCTCGCGGTAGCACAACGCGCGGCATGAACGGGCTTCTGCGGCAGGCGGCGAAATTCGCGACCGTCGGCGGAGGTGCCACGGCTGTGCACCTGGTCACGGCTCTGGCGCTCAACAGCCTTGCGCAGGTCTCACCCTTGCGCGCCAATTTCATGGCTTTTCTTGTGGCGTCTTTCGTTTCTTATATCGCCAACTGGTACTGGACCTTTGATGGAAACAGCCCCCATGTATTCTCTGTTCCCCGTTTCGCCGCCCTATCGCTTGCTTGCTTTGGTGTGAACCAGGCCATCGTCTTTGGCGTTGTGGAACTCCTGCATCAGCCACTCTGGATCGCCATGGTGCCGGTGGTCATCGTCATTCCGGCCTTCGGATTCTGGCTGAGCAAGACTAAGATATTCAGCAACGCCGACGAGCGGACCTGACGTGGAGAATGTTTCATGCGCCGCGGCGTGATCATCGGCAGCATTGTGGCGCTCTTCGTAATTCAGGCCATTATTCGGTTTCAATCCGATATCATCCATGACGCCGCCTGGTATCTCTATGTGGCAGACGGGCTGCTGCATGGAGGGCAACTTTACACCGATTTTATCGAAGTCAATCCACCTCTCGGCATGTGGTTGACGCTGCCTGTCGCTTGGCTTGGAAACCTGACAGCCCTTGGTCCCGTCAAAACGACTTACATTGTACTGCTGGGGCTGACCGTGTTGCCGTTGCTTCTGATGACCCGCTATCTCCGGCTGATGCGCGATGTTCCACATGCAGCGCGAGCCCTGTTTTGCGTCGCGACTGTTGCCGTAATCCTGTTCATGCCTGCAGCGGACTTTGCCGAGCGCGAGCATCTGGTTGTCCTATTGTTTCTGCCTTGGCCTTTTCTTCGGCTTACCCGCGCCCGCGGCGCGCGCCTTGGTCTCCTTGAGGCTTTTTTTGTGGGGCTGATGGCTGCGACGGCTATTTGCATAAAACCGCAAAGCCTTCTGGCTCCCCTGGGAGTCGAACTTGTCTTGCTGCTCCGCTACCGGAATTTTCGTGGCTTGTTCGCGCCGGAGAATATTGTTGCCGCAGTTTTTGCAGTGCTGTACGGCGCCTCAATCTTCATCTTCGAACCCGATTTTCTTGTTACAATAATGAACTTGGGAGTCAAAGCCTACGTGCCGTTCTACGGTTACTCGAATACTACGATTTGGCTTTTCAGCATACGTTCAATCATGCTTGTAGTATTCGCCATGCTTCTCTGGCAGCGAACCGATGGGCCCATGGCGGAAATCACTGCGCTGTCGGCTGCCGTCGCTGGTGGGTTCATCCTCTCCTATTTTATTCAGTACAAGGGCTTCACCTATCAGATTCTTCCAGCCCGTATTTTTGCCGGTTTGGCCTGCGCCGCTGCCGTTTCTGGAATTGTGGCACAAATGCCGTTTACCAGATGGCCGTCTGTCACCCGATTTCTCGCGGGCTCGAGCATTCTCATTGCGGCGGTCGATTTCGGCTTTCATCCGCAGATATACCCAAATGATGGCAGGGTCTTTGAAGCAGGCATTGCTCGATATGCGCCAGGGACCAGATCTATATTTATTGCCTCGACGCGGGTTTCTCACGGGTTTCCATTCACTTTGAATCGAAACTTGGTATGGGCCTCGCGCTTACCGGCGCAATGGCTGACACCCTACGTGGCATCGAAATGGCAAGGCGGAACCTTGCCTCCTGATGACATCGTCGCCCGCGCTCTCGACTGGACTGTCACCGATCTCGTGAAACTCCATCCAGACATCGTATTCATCGACGAAGGCACAGAGCAGTTCTATATTCCGGGCGGCCGTTTTGACTATGTGAAATTCTGGTCCAATGATCCGCGCTTTGCTGCGCTTTGGACACGCTATGAACGCCGCGCCAGCATGAATGGCTTTGCAGTTTATACGGCCCGATAAACAAAACGGCCCCGCGAATTGCGGGGCCGCTGAATAGTCAAAGCAATGAAGTTAGATTGTTTCCTTGACTTCCTTGGCAGCGCGGAAAGCCAGCTTCTTCGAAGCCTTGATCTTGATCTGCTCGCCGGTCAGCGGGTTGCGGCCGAGGCGCGCAGGACGCTTCTTGACCTGGAAAATCCCAAGACCTGTGACCCGGACCTTGTTACCCTTCTTCAGGTGCTTCACCAGAAGGTCAACGAAGTCAGCCAGAAATTCTCCGGTAGCCTTCTTTGACATCGCGTGCTTTTCAGCAAGTTCAGCTGCCATTTTAGACAGTGGAACAGTCAGTATTTTTTCGTCAGCCATGTTTCATCTCCGTTTGCCGAATCGGCCGATAGGGAAGCTAGCGCGTTCGGTGAGTCCTGAAAACCCTTATTTTTAGGGGCTATTTTCAATTTGAGTCGAAATAAGGCTTATAAAATGGCCGTTAACAATTCGCAGGAGCAAATTGCTAGAAAAAATATAACAATTCCAGCTAGTTAGAGCTTTTTGGGCGAAGGTACTCCGGATGCGGATAGGCCACCGGTTCCTTCGGTTTAAGAAAATATCTGCGGAAGATTTCACGGTAACCATGCATGAGGTAACCATGGTTTCTTTGCAGAAGCTGCTCACGCTCGGCCCGGTAATAGGCCGGAAGCTCGTACCACGCCATGCGTGGCCTTAGATGATGTGGGAGATGCAAATTATTATTGAGGAACATCAGCGACAGCAGCGGAGATGATTCCACGACGATGGTTCGCTCGCCTAAATCCGCCACCGCCTGATGCTCGCAGAAGGAACGAACAAGGGAAAATGATATGCCGGGCCAGGCAAACATCACGAGATAGGCCCACACGGGTATGCCACAAATGAAATAGGCATAAGCCAGAGTGATGGCGCAAGTTGGAATGTGCCAGGCCCAGGCTTTGGCAATCGCCATATCGCCTTTTGCAATGGCCAGAAATTCGGAAGACCAGAAGCGTATCGTGCCAATGATGGGGCCAAGAATCATGCGGCCAGCCAGTGTATTATTGACGGTGTAGAGCTGTTTCAGCGGCGCGGGCAGCTTTGCCCATTCATCAGGTAACAGATAATAAGACTCCGGATCGAGTGTCGGGTCAGTCAGGTTCTCGTCATTGTGGTGGATGAGATGCAGCTTGCGGTAACGCCGGTAGGGAAACGTGAGGCTGAAATTGATCGCCACCAAAAGTTCATTGAGGGCCGCATTGCGCGTGGGATGACCGTGCAAGGCCTCGTGTTGCAGAGAACCATGCAAGGCAATGAGATAACCCGCCAGCGGAATGATCACCCAGAAAGGCAGCGCGTGGTAGAACCACATCAGCGTTGCCAACGCCGCATAGGTCAAAATGATCAAGATGACCGTGGGCCATTCGATTTGCGTGGGCCTTACGGCGGCGATTTCAGTCGGGTGTTGCATGGGCACCAATTATTTGGCTTTCTGGCATTGTTCAAGTCTCAAGGAAACTCACCACCCCATGATAGCATCTTTTCCCATGTATGACTGGCCGGAAGTCCGGGAGGCCACGGATATGTGGTGGCGCGGGTTTTCGGGGCATTTTGGCGTGGTCCTTGAACTCGACCGGAATCCCGATCATTTCGCCGCCTGGCGCCGGGACGACCTCACTTTCAGCCAAACCTGTGGCTATCCTTATACACATGAATTCAAAGACTTGCTAAATTATGTTGCAACGCCGCATTATGCCGTACCGGGCTGCGAAAGCGCGAACTACTGTAGCTTCATTTTTGCCCGCGCCGACCAACCGCTGGATTCTTTCCGGGGCGGAATTGCCGCCGTAAACAACCCGGACTCAATGTCCGGCATGCTGGCGCTGAAACTGGCTTTCGCGCCCTTTGCCAGAGAGGGCAAATTTTTTTCGAGTGCCATGCAAAGCGGCGGCCATGTCAAATCCATGATTTCGGTGCGCGATGGCCTAGCCGATGTCTGCGCCATTGACGCCGTCTGCGTGGCGATGGCCAGGCGTTACCGGCCCGACTATCTGGAAGGTCTGGTCGAAATTGCGCGCTCGCCGTCAGTTCCAGCACTTCCTTACGTCACCCGCAGTGGCAACATTGATGCCATGCGGACAGCGCTGGTTGTAGCCTTCGCAGATTCGGAATTACAAGAGTGCCGTGAGCAACTCTTCCTGAATGGCAACTCCGTGCTTCACCCAAATGCCTATGAGCGTATCACCGATCTCGAAAGTGAGATGCAAAAGGCTGGAGGGCTAGAGCTGCTATAGTCATTGCGACTGAAAGGACGGAGCAGGTTTATCCCGCAAAGCCACCGGCCTGCAGGAAAGCGATTTCTGACTCCGTTGATCTCCGTCCGAGAACTGGATTGCGATGCGGAAACCTGCCGAAGCGGGCGATGATATCCAAATGCATTTGTGCATAATAGACCATCTCGTGCTGGCCCATGGTTTCAAACAGGGCGACGCCACGGTGCTGCGCGTCGATGTCTTCCGCATGTTCAAACGGCATGATGAGCCAAAAAACAAGAGGAGGTGGCAGCATCTGGTGAAAGCCCCTGCCAACAAATGTCTTGGCCAGGACAAGCGCTTTGGCATCGGCGGCGAAAGCGAGAGGACTGCCTCGATGGATGTTGCGCGAGACCTGATCGAGCAGGATGACAAGCCCTAAAGCGCCCTCCGGGGTCTCGCCCCAATGATCGAAGGCCCCAAGCCGAGCCTGCCGCAAACCGTCACCGAAATTCACGGCGAGCGCCCCATCAAAGGCGGCGTCCTTGGCGAACTGCCGCTCGGGGCCCGCCAGCATCCAGAAGTCCACAATAGTTTTGGCGTCCACGTTACTTCCGCTTTGGCATAATCTCATCAGGTGAGATGCGCGACTTCACAAACTCCTCGCGCATTTCGCAGTGAAGCGACAGCCCATGGAGCTTGGGATATTTGTTTGCCGGGAAAGCTTCGGGCACACGCAGTTTAACATAACCGATCATGCAGCCAATGGTGACATCTGCCTGGCTCATGTGCAAATCGGAATACCATGGTGTACCGCAGTTTTTCTCCAACTGCGTCAGCCCCGCCTCGAGCTGGTCCAGGCAACGCTCTTCCCAGTCCTTGCACAGCATCTTCGCTGGATGGAAATAGCGCTCATAGGTGACGGCGCCTGCCTTTTCAGCCGTGCCCGTTGCCAGAGCCACCGCCTGCAACACTTTGCGCCGCTCCGGCCCATGGCTTGGCGTAAGAGCGCGCGCCGGACCTGCGATCTCATCGAGATGATCCAGAATGGCCCACGAGTCGATGAGTATTTCACCGGACTCAAGTTCAAGCGAAGGAATGCGGATCAGGGGATTGATCTTCTGCATTTTCTTGGCCTGGGAAAATACTGAGATCGTGTTGCGTTCAAACGGCATGTGATAGTGATGCAGCGTGACGGCAACGCGACGCACAAAGGGCGAGTCATATTGGCCAACTAAAATCATGGCCATACTATTGCGCAACTAAGCGAGACGGTCCATAACCTTTTGGCGTCCTATTAGTGGCAAAAGGACTGCAAGTTCAGGGCCATGATCGAGCCCCGTGAGTGCCAAACGCAGCGGCATGAAAAGTTGTTTGCCTTTGCGGTCGCTCGCAAGTTTCAAGGTGTCAGTCCAGGTTTTCCAGGTGGTGGAATCCCAGGGTTCTGAAGGAAGCGACTTTGCCGCGTCGCTAACGAAACTGCGATCTTCTGCAGGCACAACAGGATTAATTCTTCCTGTGATGATCTCATGCCAGATTATTGCATCCAACAGCTTTTCAAGATTCCCGCGCACCGCCAACCAGAACGCTTCATTGCCGTAGCCAAGCCTGTCTTTCACAGCATCCCAGGGCAGCATGTGCAGGAGTTTGGCGTTGAGATGATTTAGTTCTGCCTCGTCAAATCGCGCTGGCGCGCGCGAAAGTTTGGTAAGATCGAAACCGTCCACTAGCTCCTTGTAGTCTGCACACGGGTGGATTGAATCCGACGTGCCAAGAAGCGCCGCGTGGCTGACCACCGCCATGGCTTCCAGGCCACTCTCGCGCATGGCGGTAATCGACAATGAGCCCAGTCGCTTGGAGAGGCCAGCACCATCAGCACCGATGAGAAGGCTGTGATGTCCATAGGCGGGAACAGCGCCACCAAGAGCCTTTGTGATCTCCATTTGCACGGCTGCATTCACCACATGGTCCTCACCACGAATGATGTGGGTTATGCCAAACTCGATGTCATCGACGACGGAACAAAACGTATAGAGATAAGAACCGTCCTCGCGGATCAGCACCGGGTCCGACTGCGAGGCCGTGTCAATGTGCGAAGGCCCGCGAATGAGGTCGTTCCACTCCACCAGATGGTGGTCGAGTTTGAAGCGCCAGTGGGGTTTGCGGCCTTCGGATTCCAGCTTGGTGCGATCTTCGTTGGTAAGTTTGAGTGCTGCGCGATCATAAACCGGAGGCAAGTGCTTGGCCGCCTGACGCTTGCGTTTGCGGTCCAACTCGTCAGCTGTTTCATAGCACGGGTAAAGGCGGCCGGAGGCCTTCAGTTTTTCCGCCGCCGCGTTGTATCTATCCAATCGTTTGGACTGGTATTCAACCCGCGTTGGCTTGATGCCCATCCAATCCAGATCTGTGGCAATTGATTCCGCGTATTCGACCTTCGAACGCGCTGTATCCGTATCGTCGTAACGCAGAATGAACTGCCCGCCGGTTTTCATCGCCATCAGCCAATTCAAAATGGCGGTGCGAGCATTACCAATGTGAATGCGACCCGTGGGCGAGGGGGCAAAACGGAGAATTGTCATTTACAGTTTGTCTCGGAAAGCATTGGTGATGGGGTAGCGCCGGTCGCGGCCAAAATTGCGCCGGGTGATCTTTACGCCCGGTGCCGCCTGGCGGCGCTTGTATTCGGCGATGTAGAGCATGTGCTGGATACGCTTGACCAGCGCCTCGTCATGGCCGCGCTTAATAATGGTGGCAATCGGCAATTCTTCTTCCACAAGACCCGCGAGAATATCATCCAACACCTCGTATGGTGGCAGGGTGTCTTGATCCTTCTGGTTTTCGCGCAGTTCCGCCGTGGGTGGCTTGCTGATGATGCGTTCCGGAATCACAAAGCCTTGCGTATTGCGCCAGCGCGCTAGGCGGAACACCTGCGTTTTGTAAACATCTTTGATCGGATTGAAGCCGCCGTTCATGTCACCATAAAGCGTGGCATAGCCCACCGACATTTCCGACTTGTTGCCCGTGGTTAAAACCATGGAACCGAACTTGTTGGAGATCGCCATGAGGATGACACCGCGGGAGCGCGACTGGATATTCTCTTCGGTGACATCAATGTTTTTGCCATCAAACATGGACTTCAACGTGGATAGAAATCCTTCAACCGGTTCCTTGATCGGCACCACATCATAGCGCACACCCAATAGCTTGGCGCAGGCCTCCGCATCAACCAGGCTGTCCTTGCTCGTATAGGCATAGGGCAACATCACGCAATGGACCCGCTCCTTGCCCAAAGCATCAACCGCCATGACGGCCACAACAGCTGAGTCAATGCCGCCCGAGAGCCCCAGGACAACGCCGGGAAAACGGTTCTTCTCCACATAGTCCTTGAGGCCGAGCACGCAGGCTTTCCAGGTTTCTTCTTCACCTTCAGGAAGTTTTGCGACTTCACCTGGCGTTACTCGCCAGCCATTTTTGCCGCGCGTCCATTCGGTGAGCGTGACAGATTCCTCAAACATTGGCATTTGCACCGCAAGCGAACGGTCCGCATTCAGTGCGAAGGATGCGCCATCGAAAATCAGTTCATCCTGCCCGCACACCTGGTTGAGATAGGCGATGGGCAAGCCCGTTTCGGTGACGCGCGCCACCACGAGATTGAGCCGCTGATCATCCTTGTTGCTCTCAAACGGCGAGCCGTTGGGAACGAGCAGAATTTCGGCCCCGGTTTCCGCCAGGGTTTCGCAGGTTTCCTCGGTCCAGATATCCTCGCAAATGGGAACCCCGATGCGCACCCCCTTGAAAGAGATGGGGCCGGGCGCGGGCCCCGCCTGAAACACCCGTTTTTCATCGAACACGCCATAATTTGGCAAATCATGCTTGAAGCGCAGGGCCTCGATCTTGCCATCCTTGAGCAGCGCCACCGCATTGTAAACCTTGCCGCCCTCCGCCCAAGGTGTGCCCATGAGAATAGCGGGGCCGTTCTTTGTATCTTTGGCCAGTTCTTCAAGCGCCGCCTTGCACTGCGCCACAAAACTCGGACGCAAAACCAGATCTTCCGGCGGATAGCCGCAAATGAAGAGCTCCGAAAACAGCACGAGATCAGCCCCGGAAGCCTTGCCACAGGCATCCCGGGCCTTGGCCATATTAGCCTGAATGGCACCCAGAGTGGGGTTCAACTGGGCTAGTGCAATGACGAGTCTGTCGGTCATGCCCGCCTCTTAGCCTAAGCGACACAATGCTTCAATTGCTGGCCGTTGACGATGCCCCGAAAACCCACCAAAACGCGACCATGACCATTCTTGATTTTATCAAGCGGGCCGATCCGGCAAACGTAGCAATTGCGGCACCTGAATGGGAACCTCTGAACTATGGGGGCCTCGCAGCACTTGTCGGAAAAACCCTGCAAAGTCTCAACGGGGCGGGACTTGGCCGCGCCGACAAGGTGGCAATTGTCATGCCTAATGGGCCGCTCCTGGCGGCAGCCTTCGTGGCTGTCTCGGCGGCGTGCATTGCAGCCCCCTTGAACCCGGCCCTCCGCGAGGACGAATTCCGCTTTTGTATGGAAGACCTGAATATTAAAGCGCTGATCGTGGAAAATGACAGCACCTCGCCCGCCATCGCCGCGGCGGCGAGCCTTGACATTCCCTTGATCGACCTCGTTCCCCACAAACTTGCCGGAGATTTTTCCCTGCACCCTTTAACGCGTGGCGAAACCCCGAATGGCGGCTTTATCGGCACCGATGAAACAGCGCTTGTGCTCCATACCTCGGGCACGACTTCGAAGCCAAAGATTGTGCCGCTCACGCAGGGAAACCTGACGGCATCCGCCAACAACATCGCCAAAACACTTCGGCTTATCAGCGCAGACCGCTGTTTGAACATCATGCCGCTGTTTCACATTCATGGGCTGGTCGCCGCTGTCCTGGCAACGCTTTCCGGCGGCGGTTCGGTTTTCTGCACCCCAGGTTTCAATGCATTGAAATTCTTTGGCTGGTTGGAGGAGTCAAAACCCACCTGGTATACCGCCGTGCCAACAATGCATCAGGCCATCCTTTCCCGGGCTGAAAGAAACATGATTGTGATCAAGTCCAACCCATTGCGGCTCATTCGTTCAAGTTCGTCGTCGTTGCCGGTGCCAGTGTTCAATCAACTTGAATCGGTTTTCGGCTGTCCGGTGATTGAAGCTTATGCGATGACGGAAAATGCCCACCAGATGACAAGCAACCAGTTGCCGCCGGACAAGCGCAAAGCTGGCTTCGTGGGCCGTGCGGCGGGGCCAAAAGTTGCCATCATGTCGTCCGGTGGAAAAATTCTGAAGGCCGGACAGGAAGGCGAGGTCGTAACCCGTGGCCTCAATGTGACCAAGAGTTATGAAAACAATCGGGAAGCCAATGAAGCGGCTTTTGCCTACGGCTGGTTTCACACAGGCGACCAGGGGTTCATGGATGAAGATGGGTATCTGAAAATCACCGGCCGCCTGAAAGAAATCATCAATCGCGGCGGCGAAAAAATTTCCCCTGCCGAAATCGACGAAGCGCTTCTCGAACACGCCGCCGTCTCGCAGGCATTGGCCTTCGCTGTTCCCCATGACAAGCTCGGCGAAGATGTGGCGGCCGTCGTCGTCCTCAAGGAAAGTGCCGTGGCAAGCGAACAGGAGTTGCGGGATTTCGTGAATGAAAAGCTGGCGGCATTCAAAGTGCCCAGCAAGATCTATTTTCTCAGCGAAATTCCCAAAGGGGCCACAGGTAAGCTGCAGCGCATCGGTTTAGCCGAGAAACTGGGTCTGGCATGACAAAAATTTGTGTTTTCGGGGCGGGAGCCATCGGGGGCTATATCGGCGCAAGACTGGCGCATAAGGCTGAAGCTGATGTTTCTCTCGTGGCGCGCGGGCCGCATCTCGCGGCAATGGTAGCCAAGGGATTGACCCTCAGGCAGGGCGGAGAGACTTTCACTGTTCGCCCTCGCGTGACCTCTGATCCCAAAACCCTGGGGCCGCAGGATTTTGTGATCATCACCCTGAAGGCCTATGCGCTCAGCTCCGCCCTTGATCAGATTGAACCTCTTCTTGGCAAAGACACGGCTATTCTCTTTGCCCAGAATGGCATGCCCTGGTGGTATTTCTACAAGCATGGCGGCCCCCTCGATGGACGCCGTATTGAAAGTGTCGATCCCGGCGGAAAAATATGGGAGCGATTGGGGCCGGAACGCGCCCTGGGTTCTGTGGTCTGGCAGGCCGCTGAAATGGAAAGCCCCGGGGTCATTGCCCATGCCTATGGCGACCGCTTGCCGATCGCCGAACCATCAGGTGAGAAGACAGCGCGTGCCAAGTTGCTCAGCAAATTGCTGATGAGTGCCGGGATAAAAAGTCCCGTCCGCGGCAATCTGCGCGATGAAATCTGGCTGAAGCTTTGGGGCAATCTCAGTTTCAATCCAGTGAGTGTGTTGACGCAGGGAACGCTTCTGCAACTGGCCACTGACAAAGGCACGCGGAAGGTCATTCGTGACATGATGGAGGAAGCGCAATCCGTTGCCATTGCTCTGGGCGTGAAATTTTCCGTGGACATTGATGAACGCATCGGCATGGCGGAGAAAGTCGGCAATCACCGCACCTCCATGTTGCAGGATGTGGAAGCGGGCAGGGCCACCGAACTGGATGCACTTCTGGGTGCCGTAATAGAATTGGCACAGATGGTTGGAATTGCCACACCGACCCTGAATTTGGTATATGATATCACCAAATTTCGCAGCAAGACCTGATAGTTTTACCGGAGAAATTTCCATGCGTCTCGATAATGAAAAGCCAAGTGAAAATGTTGAAGACCGCCGCAGGCAGGGTGGCGCTGGCGGAGGCTTTGGCTTTCCGCGTGGCGGCAGCGGCAGGGGTATCAACATTCCCATGGGCGGCGGCCGGGGTGGCCTGAGCATTAAGACAATTGTCATACTGGTTATCATCTACTTCGCCATTAAGCTGATTTTTGGTATCGACCTCATCCAGGTTCTGAATGGCGGCGGCATGCAGGCGCCGGGTGGAAGCGGCACTGAAATCACCCTCCCGCGCGGTAGCACCGAGGTAACGGGCGGCGAAATGCAAGGCGGGGCGGAGACGACGTCCGCTGATGTCACGGGAGATGCGGGCAAGGATTTCGTCTCGCGCGTACTGGGTTCGACCGAGCGCGTCTGGGACGGCGTATTCCAGCAGATGGGGCAGACCTATCAGAAGCCCAACCTCGTTCTCTTCACCGGGTTTGTGCAATCGGCCTGCGGCATGGCGCAATCGGCCATGGGCCCGTTCTATTGCCCAAGGGACAGCAAGGTCTATATCGACCTGTCGTTTTATCAGGACATGAAGAACAAGCTGGGTGCCCCCGGCGATGCGGCACAAGGCTATGTCATCGCCCATGAGGTTGGCCACCACCTGCAAAATTTATTTGGCAAGGCCGACGAGGTGCAGGCGCAGCGCACGCAGGTTTCGACGGAGGAGGGCAATGTGCTTTCGGTTCGCATGGAGCTGCAGGCCGATTGCTATGCCGGCATCTGGGCCAAGCAATCCAAAGTCTTTGAGGAGGGTGACATTGAGGAAGCCCTCAACGCCGCAACTGCAATTGGCGATGATCGCCTGCAGAAAAAGTCACAGGGCTACGTGGTGCCGGAATCCTTCACCCATGGCAGCTCGGCGCAGCGCGTGCGCTGGTTCAAGACCGGCTTCCAGGCGACCGACATCGGCCAGTGCGATACCTTTAGCACCGACCAGCTCTAAATTTACGCAAGTCCGCCAATAAAGGTTTCAGCCTTTCCCGACACTAAATTGTGACAGGAGTTGTGTTGTGGGCGGCGGCAAATGGGGGCATCGTCGCGTCTGGAATTGGACTGAGAGACGCCGCCCATGACTGCGACAGAAATACCAAATGAGAAGGTCTATGTTCACGCACTGTTTGTGCGGGTGTTCCATTGGGTGAACGCCTTGGGCATGACCCTGATGATCATGAGCGGCTGGCGCATTTATAACGCCTCGCCGCTCTTTGATTTTAGGTTTCCAAGTGGCATTACTTTGGGCGGCTGGTTGGGTGGCGCGCTGCAATGGCATTTCGCCGCCATGTGGCTCCTGGTGATCAACCTCCTCGTCTATGCGATCGTGGGCTTTGCCTCCGGCCATTTCAGACGGCGTTTCACGCCTGTTTCGCCATCCTCGGTTCTGGGCGATGCGGCCAAAGCGCTGAAAGGGAAATTGCCTCATAGCACCACCACCTACAACGCCGTGCAGAAGGCCGCTTATATTGGCGTGTTGCTGGCCATCATTCTCACCATCCTGTCAGGTGCCGTGGTGTGGAAGCCCGTGCAGTGGCAGGAACTGGGCCTTCTCATGGGCGGCTATGAGGGTGCGCGCCTGGTGCATTTCTTCGGCATGACCGCCATCTGCGCATTCATTGTGCTTCACTTAACCCTTGTCTTGCTCGTGCCCAGCACACTGATACCCATGGTTTTGGGTTGGGCGCGTAAAGACAAACACGAGCAGGAGGCAAGCCATGAACACTAAATTGCTGTTGCAACCAACCAAATCCGTGGTGAATATCGAGCGCCGCCTGTTCATGAAAAAAACCCTGAGCCTCGGCGCCCTGGCGATGCTCACGGGCTGCGATGCCACAGACCCCTCTTTAGCGGATCGCATCCTTTCGGCCATGTCGCGCTGGAATGACGACGTGCAGCTTGCCATCTTCAGCCCAGACAAACTGGCCCAGGTTTACACCGAGGCCGACATTACGCCGGACTTTCCCTTCAACGGGTACTATCCAGAGGCGAAGGCTCCCGTTGTGGCGGAAGCAGGTTTTAAGCTTGAGCTCTCAGGCTTGATTGGCAAGAAGGAAAGCTGGACCCTTGAGCAGTTGCGCGCGTTACCGCAGGAATCGCAGATCACCCGCCATATCTGCGTTGAAGGCTGGAGCGCCATTGGCAAATGGGGCGGGGTGCGCTTCAGCGATTTTCTGCGGCTCATTGAGGCCGACACGAGCGCCAAATATGTGGGCTTCAAATGCGCCGACAATTATCATTCCAGCATCGACATGGCCACGGCCCTCCATCCGCAGACAGTCCTGGCGCTCACCTTCCGTGACCAGGTGTTGCCGACCAAGTACGGCTTCCCGATGAAGCTGCGCGTGCCGACGAAACTGGGCTTCAAGAACCCCAAGCACATCATGGCCATGTATGTGACCAATGATTATCCCGGTGGCTTCTGGGAAGACCAGGGCTATAACTGGTTCAGCGGATCGTGAGCGATCTGCTCGCGCTCGCTCACAAAACGGTGAATGTCAGGTTCGTGTTTTGCTAGTTACTGCGCGCTTTTGCATTCTCCTCCAGAGACAATGAAGTCTCTTCTCTAGAGGAATGCTCCCATGATTAAATACGCAATCGCCGCCGCCGTAGCCGGCCTTTTCACCATCACTCCCGTCTTTGCCGATGAGATGATGAAATGCGATGATGCCAACATGATGAAGATGGAAAAGATGGTGATGGAAACTACTGATCCTGCCATGAAGAAGCAGATGGAAATGGCCAGCGGTGAAATGACCATGGCCATGGACGCAAAGAAAGCCAGCAAGATGGATGAGTGCGAAATGCACTTGAACAAGGCTGCCATGGAACTCAAAGCCCAGTAACAGCCTTCAAATGAAAACGGGCGCCCGGTGACGGGGCGCCCGTTCGAATTTCTGGGGCTGAACTCAGGTCTTGTTCATCATGCCCTTGACGACGGCAGCAATGACCATGAGGAGCGCGCCACCGATACCGCCACCGGCGATATCCTGGATGATGGCTCCGATGTCCATGCCGCCCGCCGCAGCAGCGGCATCTGCGGGCACGGCGGCACCGCCAAGCAATGCGTCAAGGATTTGGCCACCAAGGACACCACCGACAACACCGGCAATCGTGTTGCCAGTCGTGCCGAGGCTCTTGTCCGGCATTGCCTTGCCAGCGGCGTTACCGCCGATGGCGCCGACGATCAGTTGAATAATAAGCGACGTAATGTCCATTTTGGTTCCCCTCTTGTGGACGATCACTGGCTCGCTGCCAGTGCGCAAATATAGCAGAATTTGGATGACAACTCAAAGTCGGAAAACCGGGACTCAAATCCGTGGAAAGTGCGAAAATTTCAGTAGGCGTTTTCGCTCTTGAGCAATGCGATGGGTGTTCGCGCCAGAATGGCAATGTCAAACATCAGCGACCAGTGATCAATGTAATCAAGATCATATTTGACGCGCTGTTCAATTTTTTCGCGCGTGTCCGTTTCCCCGCGCCATCCGTTGATTTGAGCCCAGCCCGTAATTCCGGGGCGCACCCTGTGGCGCGCGAAATAGCCATCAACAACCTGCTCATAAAGCGTATTGGCGGCCTTCGCCTGAGTGGCGTGCGGGCGCGGTCCCACAAGTGAAAGCTGGCCGGTTAACACATTGAATAATTGTGGCAATTCATCGAGCGAAGTCTTTCGGATAATGCGGCCGACGCGGGTCACCCGCGGGTCACCCTTGGTCACAAGCATGGTGGCGTGCGCGTCGCACCTATCCGTATACATCGAACGGAATTTGAAGACCTCGATCATTTCATTGTTGAAGCCATAGCGCTTCTGTTTGAAGATAACAGGCCCCTTGCTTTCAAGCCGGATGGCAGCGGCAACAAGAAGCATGACTGGCGCCAGGGCAATGATCATCACGGCTGCCACCACGCGATCAAAAACAATTTTCAGAAACAATCCCCAGCCCATCAGCGGTCGGTCAAATACCGAAAGCAGGGGCAGGCGGCCAATATAGGTGTAGGCATTGGAGCTGAATTTCAGGCTTGATGCCTTGCCGCTGATTCGGATGTCAACCGGCAATTCCCACAGCCGCTTCAGGATGTGCAGGAGGCGGGCCTCTGCCGCAAGCGGGATGGCCACGATGATAAGGTCAACGCGGTGGTTGCGGGCATAGATGGCGAGGTCGGCAATTTTCCCGATCTTCAAGTGCCTGCGAATTAAGCGGGGACTGCGGACATCATCACGGTCGTCAAACAGGCCGATGACTTCAATGTCCAGGTCACGCGATGCTTCAAGGGCGCTCAAGGCATCTTCTGCAACCTTACCGCCGCCAACAATAGCGATGCGCTTGCGGAATCTACCCTGCGCTGCCACGGGCCTCGCCCAGGCTTGTGCGAAGAAACGGCTCAGCGCCAGATGAGACGTAACAATCAGGGACCAATAAAGCGGCCATTGCGGTGTCAGCGGAATGAGGAAGTAGTCAAGTATTGAATAGGCTGCCACGCCGGTGATGAAGGCTGTTGCCGCTGATTTCATGAAAGCCCAGCCGCCATTGAGCAGGGCAGGCGCCTTGTAAAGCTCGAGGTCGCGCAGCAGGAGGACGCAAAGAAAGGCCAATGCGAGTGAGAAGAATGTGATGACCGCCGCCCCGTTCGGGATATCCGACGGGCTTGCAAAAGCAGTTGAATAAAAGCTCGCCGTTGCGAAAAAGACAAGAAAGTCCATAGCCTTCAAAAGGCGTTGGACGACTTCATCATCGACGTATCTTGAGGCCGTCTTTGCCGCATCGGACTGCACTTTCCAAACTCCATCCCGGGATTATGCGGTGATGCAATGCAAGTTCGGAGCCAACTGATTAACATGTACGGTAACTTTGACGTCCGGTTCTCCCATTAACCTTGATGAATGGTTTATTTCAGGGGAAAGAGCGGCTCTGGAACACCATGAACGCCAGGCTTGAGCGCAAACAGGTCGCCCGATTGGGGCCAAAGGTTGAGCGCATCGGGGCTCATGCCTTCGCGCGCCGTGGTCACATAAAGCGTAGCCAGGTCCACCCCGCCAAAGCCCACCGTGGTCACGTGGGGGGCCGGAATCTCGATGTGGCGCAGGCGAATGCCGGTATTGGAAAACTGCGTAACCCGCGCGCCGCCCCAATGGGCCACCCATAAGCAGCCCTCGGCATCCACTGTTAGCCCATCAGGCATGCCCTCTTCATGGGTGTAGGAGATGAGGACGCGGCGGTTGCGGGGGTTATGGTCCTTCGCTGAAATGTCATAGGCAAAGGTCTTCTTGCCCACGCTGTCGTTGAAATACATGATTTTGCCGTCGAGCGAAAAGGCAGGGCCATTGGAAACGGCAAAGCCCACATCGCCGAGAACGCATTTACCATTTGGCAGCACACACCAGAGGGCGCCACGCGTGTCCGTTTCCTTGGCGTGGGAACTGCCGGCCCAGAGTCTCCCAAAACGATCCACCTTGCAGTCATTGTAGATAATGGCGTCACGGTCCTGTTCCGGCCTGGCAAAGATCTTGGTGGCACCAGTCTTGATGTTCAGGGTGGAGAGGCCCTGGGGATGGCTGACGATCAGGACCTTGGAATTGGTGGTGGCGACAATTGCGCCAAGCGGAGCTTTCAGGGCAATGGCGCGTACCAGCGTTTCGCCCGTTGCCGGGTCATGGATAAAGAGTTTGGGATCGTAGAGGTCAATCCACAGCAGGCGCTTTGAAGCGGCATGCCAGATCGCTGCTTCACCCAATTTGTTTGCTGCCGCATAAACATTTCGCAAAGCCGCCATTCGCTGCTCTCCCCGGGCATTGGATTCTGGACCAAGGCAATTGTTCGAATTGGTCCGTGGCTTGACTCATCCCGCGCTCGTCACGCACTCTAGTCGATTGCAGGTCTAGGGCCAAGAGTTTGACAGACACTCCAAATCGATGGCGGCGTTACGCGCAGTGGGACGAGCGCCCCCTGCGGCTTGACAAGTTTGCTGTTGAAGACCCAGCCCATGGGTTTTCGGCCTTCACCAGCCCCGCCGATCCGAAACCGGGCGTCACCATAGAGTCTGGCAACATCGCCAGCATGGACGGCGTGCTGGCCCATGACTTCGACATGATCGATGAGTTCATCGCCCGTCACCACATTGATCCCGTCGTAGCGCCCGAAGCCATGGCGATGGATTCAGGACTTGTGGCACGGATGCTGGTGGACATGAATGTGCCGCGCGAAGACCTCGTGCGCTTGGCCCACGGCATGACGCCAGCCAAACTGGCTGATGTCGTCTCCCGCCTCAATGCGCTCGAAATCGCTTTTGCCTATTCCAAGATGCGGGCACGCAAGACGCCGGGCAACCAGGCCCATGTGACCAATGCCAAGGATGATCCCCTGCAGCTTGCTGCCGACGCTGCAACTGCCGTTGCCTTTGGCTTTGACGAAATTGAAACCACCATGCGGGTGTCGCGCAATGCCTGGTCCAATGCCGTGGCCTGCGCGGTGGGTTCGGCAGTTGGCCGTTGGGGTGTGCTGTTTCAGTGTTCAAGCGAGGAAGCTGAGGAGCTTCGCATCGGCATGGCGGGCTTTACCTCCTACGCCGAAACCGTTTCCGTCTATGGCACCGAGAAAACCTTTATCGATGGCGATGACACGCCGTGGTCAAAGGCCTTCCTTGCAGCAGCCTATGCCTCGCGCGGCATCAAGATGCGCTGCACCTCCGGCGCTGGTTCCGAATTGCTTATGGGCTTTCACGAATCAAAGTCGCTGCTTTACCTCGAAGCCCGCTGCCTTTGCTTGCAAAGGGGCATGGGCGCGCAAGGCACCCAGAATGGCGGCATTGATGGTGCACCACTCACTGCAACAATTCCCGGCGGCATTCGCGAATTGATGGCAGAAAATCTTCTGGCCGTGTGGCTCGATCTGGAATGTGCCTCCGGCAATGACGCGCGCTCAACTGAATCAGAGATTCGTGTGGGCGCAAAAATCCTTCCCTTCCTGATCTCCGGTTCCGATCTAATCTGCTCCGGTTTTGGCTCCATTCTCGCCTACGACAATTCCTTCAATCCCTCCTTGCTAAATGGCGAAGAGATGGAAGACTTCCTCGTGCTGCAGCGCGACTTCGAAGCCGATGGCGGATTGACACCGCTGCCCGAGGAACGCGCCCTGGATTTGCGCAGTCGCGCCGTTGAAGCCATTTCCGCTGTGTTTGAGGAGTTGGGCTTGGGCAAGCCCACGGCTGACATGAAACAAAGTGTAATTGTGGCGTCCGGCTCCGATGAAACCCGAAGCTACACCCCGCGCGATGTTACCAAGATCAGCGAATCTATAAAGGAGCGCGACATCTCCGTGATCGAGGTGATCAAGGCCTTGGCCAAGCGCGGCTTTGTTGACGAAGCACAGAACTTGTTGTCCCTCGTGAAGCTTCGTGTTTCGGGCGACTACTTGCAAACCTCCGCCATGGTGCGCAAGGGAAAAGTTGTCAGCGCCGTCAACGACCCCAATACCTATCTAGGCCCCGGCACCGGTTACCGCGTTTCGGAAGAACGCCGACTCGAACTCAATTCCATCAGGGACGTGCTGGATCAGAAAGAAGTGCTGCGCCAGGAAGCCCTTCATGAAAAGGAAGAAGCCAAGCGCATTCAATATCGCATTGTGGGTCCGGCCGGGCAGGGGACCGATAAAAAAGAAGTTGTGATCGGCATCAGCCCGGCCTTTGGCCTGAACCTGTTTCAGACCACGGCGGGCCATCGCCTGTCCGATGTTCTGCGAGGCATGATCGATGCGATTGAAAAGCGCGGACTTAAGGCCCGTATCGTGCGCTTCAAGCATACGGCTGATACGTCATTCCTCGGCATCTCGGCGGCAAGGCTTTCAGGTTCCGGCATCGGCATCGGCATTCAGGCCAAGGGAACCGCCGTCATTCACAGCAGTGATCGCTTGCCCCACAACAACCTTGAACTCTTTTCCAACGCCCCCATCACCAGGCTCGAACACTATAAGGGCTTTGGTGCCAATGCAGCAGCCTATGCCCTGGGCGAAATGCCGGAACCTGTGGTGGTGCCAACCCGCGGTGAGGCCATGGGCTCACGCTACCACGCGCGCGTTGCCCTGATCTACGCCATTGAAACGGGATTAACGGCTGAGGGTGCTGCACCCGAAGATATCGACGTGAGATTCACAGGTGTAAAATCATGACCGACAAGCTCACCATTGCCGATTATCCCCTGGCAGAAACCAGAAGCGACAAAATTCGTGGTCAGCGCGGCAAGTCCCTTGATGAAATTACTTTGGATGCCGTGATGGCGGGCAAGGTGACCATGGAGGATTTGCGCATCACGCCCCATGCGCTTGCCGACCAGGCTGAAATTTCCCGCGCCGCAAAGCGCCCAACCCTCGCGCTCAATTTTGAACGCGCCGCCGAATTGGTAAGCGTACCTCAGGATTTCATCATGAGCTCCTATGAGATGCTTCGTCCCGGACGGGCGAAATCCAAGGAACAGTTGTTGGAAGTCGCAAAGACATTCCGCCAGACCTACAAGGCCGAGCGCATGGCAAGTTTCATCGAAGAAGCCGCCGATGTTTATGAACGCCGTGGCCTCTTCACTTATCGTTTTTAGGAACACTTGATGTCTTGGAAAGCCAGCTATCGTTCAGTCTACTACGAAGGTGCACCAGAACCTGACGATCTTGTCCTGCCTGTCAAAGAGACAGCCCTTCTCGTCATCGATATTCAAAACACCTATCTGGAGCGACCCGACCGCGCCAAGCTCCCAAAGGCCGAACAGCACCGCTTTGACGCCTGGACACCTTTTCACGAGCGTATGCACAATCAGGTCATCCCCCGCACGGCTGCACTGCTGAAACTGTGCCGCGCCAACGGCATCGAATGTCTCTTTGCCCGCATTGCAACCCACACGCTAGATGGCCGCGAGCGCTCGCTTTCCCAGAAAATGCCCGGCTGGAACAACCTCCTGCTGCCGAAGTATGAAAAGCCGTCGCAACTGGTGGCGGAACTGGCCCCGGCGGGCGACGAAATCGTCGTGACCAAAACAACCGATTCAGCCCTAACCGGCACCAATTTGCGCCTTATCCTGCACAATCTTGGTATCAAGAACGTCATTTGCGCCGGCATCTTCACCGACCAATGCGTGTCCTCAACCGTGCGCAGCTTGGCCGACGAAAGTTATAATGTGGTTGTGGTGGAAGATTGCTGCGCCGCTGGGTCTGACTCCCTGCACCACAAGGAACTGGAAATCATCAACATGATCTATTGCCACGTGGTTTCTAGCCAGGAACTCAAGACCATGATGCGGCTGGAGTAGCAGCCCAGCTGCGATTGGCTATTTACTCACGCGATAAAATTGTGCTCAATTTCCGCCAGAATTTGCCTGAAATGACCTAACCAATAAATCCAGAAAACAGAACAGGGAGAGAAACATGGCGAATAGCAGTAAGGTTTCACGCCGCAATTTCATGCAGCAATCGGCCCTTTGGGCCGCCGCCTTCGCCGGTGGCGGATCGCTGGTCCCGACCATGGCGTCAGCGGCACGCGAGAAAGAACTGAACATCCTGTGCTGGGAAGGCTACAACTCCGCCCAGGTGCTCGACCCGTTCCGGTCCTCGACCGGCGCAACAGTAAAAGCTGAGTCCCTGACCAACGACCCGACAATGATCAACCGACTCCGTGCCGGTGAAACCAACGTCTGGGACCTGATCAACGTCAACAATCCCTGGGCCCGCAAGGTTATGGCTCCGGAAAAGCTGATCAAGCCGCTGGATCGCGCCAAGTTCGAACCCTTCTTCGACAAGATGATGCCGGCCTTCAAGCCGCCCTATAAATGGGCCATGGACGACGCCGGCGTTGAGCTGCTCGGCATGTGCCAGCGCTTTGGGCCCTACAGTTTCGTAGTCAACACCAACAAGGTGAGCCGCGCTACCGCCGAGGACCAGGGCTGGAACCTGTGGAACGATCCGGCCAATGACAAGAAATATGGAATCCTCGAATCCGACGACTGGAACGTTTTCTGCATCTGCTGCATCGCCGGCTTCGATCCGTTCAAGGTTCACAGTGATGAGGAAGTAGAGAGGTTCACCGAGACGGCAAAGCGGGTATTCAAAGGCGCCAAGGTGGTAGGTGACATCGCCACGATGAACCAGTCGCTGATCGCGGGTGAGATTGATTTCCACCTCACGGGCGGCACCTATTCTGCCTCGCCGGCGCGCGCCGATGGCCACCCCGAAATCCGCGGTGTGACGCCCAAGTCGGGACCGATGGCGGGTGGCAAGGGCGGAATATCGTGGATTGAAGTGACGTCGCAAGTGAACAATCCAAACCTTTCACCGCTCGCTTCACAGTTTCTCGAATATGTGCAGGCGCCGGACGTGGCGCATACCGTTGCTTTCGCTGAAGGCACTTTCAATCCAGTGGCACAGATGGCCAATCCTGACTGCTTCAAGCTCTTTACCAAGGAAGAGCTGGACGCGATCCAGTGGGACAGCCTTGATGAAGAGATGGCAGGCTCCATCGAGTACGACATTGTGCCCGATTACGACAAGCTGCTCGACATCATGACGGCGGCCAAGCGCGAAGCCTCTGGCGGCTAGGACAAGTACGCCTATAATAACGGCAGCTCCTGCGAAAAAAAGCTGGGGGCTGCCGCATGGTTTTATCAGAGGCATTTCATAGACATGGCCGTACGCCCGACTATCCTTTCGCTCAAGTCTGTTTGCAAGATCTTCGGCACACTCGCCGCTGTCGACAGTATTGATCTCGATATCGGGGAGGGTGAATTTTTCACCATCGTCGGCCCTTCAGGCTCCGGCAAGACAACACTTCTGCGAATGCTTGCGGGCATGGAGCAACCCACGAGTGGCGACATCTTGCTGCGCGGCGAGCGCATCAACGATCTGCCCGCCAACCGGCGGCCCACTTGCATGGTGTTCCAATCCCTCGCCCTGTTTCCGCATCGCACAGTTGGAGAGAACATAGAATTTTCGTTGAAGATTAGAGGCGAGGCAAAGGACAAGCGCAAGGTTCGGGCACTTGAATTGATGGATCTTTTGCGGTTGCCACAGGCCTACTACGGCAAAAACGTGATGAAGTGTTCTGGCGGCGAGCGCCAGCGCGTAGCACTGGCTCGGGCCCTTGCCTACGATCCACAGATTCTGTTCTTCGATGAGCCTCTGTCGGCAATCGACTACAAGCTGCGCAAGACGCTGGAAAAGGAACTAAAGGACATTCACCGCGAGACGAAGAAGACCTTCGTCTACATCACCCATTCGCTGGAAGAGGCGATGGTGATGAGCGATAGAATTGGCGTGATGCGCGATGGCAAGCTCGTGCAGGTGGGCAGCCCCCATGAAATCTACAGTTCGCCCACCACGCGCTTTGTGTCAGAGTTCATTGGCGACGTGAATGTCATTTCCGTCGAATTGGCCGCCGGCGGCCTGCTCAAATCCGCAACAGTCAAAGGCCCGTTGAAAGGCCCTGCTTTGCCGAAAGGTTTCACCTCCGGCCACCTCGTGATCCGACCCGAATTCCTGCGCTTCATCGGCAAGGCCTCCGAGGCGGATAATTCGGTATCAGGCCGCCTCTATAATGAATATGCCCTGGGTTCGCGCATTCAATACCAAGTGCGCGTTGGCGAACGGGTCTTCATCGTGGAAAAACTGCGCCAGCAGATGTTCACCGGTAAGCTCGATGACGAAGTCCGCATCGGCTGGGATGCTAAGGACAGCATTCTGGTGACCGACTGATGCGCAGGCTTTCGCAATTGGGGCAGGGAGAGAAGGCGGCGATTCCCTTATTGCTGTTCCTTCTGATTGGCTTCGCGGCACCACTGCTGGCCGTCATCTGGTTCAGCTTCATGCCGGCCCGCACGTTCTCCCTGTTTGCGGCACCGGGAACCGGGAATTACACCACGATCTTCGAAAGCACGAGCTACATTTCCTTCCTCTGGTCGCTCGCTCTGGCGGCTATCACCGTCATCCTGCTGGCCTTCATCTGTTATCCTGTTGCCTATGGCCTCGTACGGGTGTTTGGCAAATGGGCGATGCTGCTGACCCTGATGTTCACCATTCCGCTGTTTGTCTCCGAGAACATCCGTCTCTATGGCTGGGTACTGTTCCTCATCAAGAACGGCGTGCTGCTCGGCTCGCTCAAATCCATGTTCGGCATGGAGTTTGAAAGCATCCTGTTCACCCGCACTGCGATCCTGCTTGGCATGGTCTATGTCTATTTACCTTTCATGCTGTTTCCCCTGACACTCGGCATCAGCATGGTTCCAAGCGAGACCCGCGACGCCGCCTTCGATCTCGGCGCTTCACGCTGGCAGGTGTTCAAGGAGATTGAGTTGCCGCTGTCCATGCCGGGCATCGTCATTGGCTTCCTGCTGACCTTCGTTCTCGCGGTGGGTGCCATTGCCGAAGCGAAGGTCATGGGCGGGCAACGGATCATTCCCATCACCCATGATATCGAGATTGCCTTCACCTATGCGCAGAACTGGCCGCTGGGTGCCGCACTTGCTGTATTGCTCATGCTGGTGGTCGGCGTACTCGTCCTGCTGGCCCTCCGCCGTTTTGACCTTGATCGCTTCCTGGGGCGGAAATAACCCATGGAAACAAAAGGCCAGCGCGTCCGCCACGCCCTCATCACCGCCTGGACCCTAGCGGTGATCGTATTCCTCTATCTGCCAACCGTGTGCATCACCATCGCCTCGTTCACCGCCAGCCGCTATTTCCAGTTTCCGGTGGCGAAATTCGGCCTCGACTGGTGGCAGAAGACCTTCAACTCAATTGAGATCAGGCAATTGCTATCAACCTCAATCAGCATCGCCCTGTGTGTGACCGTTATTGCCGTGACACTTGCCTTCTTCGGTGCGCTCGCCTTTGCGCGCTACGACTGGAAGGGGCGGTCGATTTACCAGAAGCTTATCCTGCTGCCGATCTTCTTTCCGCAGTCGGTACTGGGTCTTGCCCTGCTGCTTTGGTTCAACATGCTGGGACTGCAACTCTCCTGGATGACCGCGGTCTTCGCCCATCTCGTCTGGATTGTACCCGTAGTCACCCTCGTCATCGCCATTCAAGTCTACAGTTTCGATCCGGCGCTCGAAGAGGCGGCCTTCGATCTTGGGGCAACGCGCTGGCAGGTGCTGAAGGAAGTGACCCTGCCAGTATTGTTCCCAGGCTTGTTCTCGGGCGCACTTTTTGCCTTTCTCTTGTCCTGGGGAAATTTCCCCCTGTCGCTCTACACAACAGGCGCCGATACGACCGTGCCCGAGTATCTCTATGCCAAAATGGTTGCAGGTTATACGCCGGGTGTGCCCGTCCTCGGCACCGTGTCCACCATCGGCGCAGCATTCCTGCTGATCGGCGGCTATGGACTCATCCTCGCCACGCGTCACGCGCGCCATTCCGCCTCAAAGTAGCAAGGGAGAAGTTACAATGTCCGCATCGCTCAAAGGCCGTTCCGTTATTGTAACCGGAGGTTCCAAAGGCATTGGCAAGGGCATCGCTCGCGTGTTTGCGGGCGCGGGCGCCATAGTCGCAATAATAGCGCGTCATGCTGATCAAGCAGAAAAGGCGGCAAAGGAAATTGGCCATGGAGCTTTTGGCGTGACCGGTGATGTTACATCACTCGGCAGCATGGAAGCGGCCATGAAATCCATAGCCGGAAAAAATGGTGGCATCGACGTTCTCTGCGCCAACGCCGGAATCTTTCCGCCGGCAAGGCTGGAAGACATGACATCGGAACAATGGGACGAGGTTATTGACACCAATCTCAAGGGCACCTTTCACGCCATCAAGGCAGCCATTCCCTATCTCAAGAAATCCGATCAGGGGCGAATCGTCATTACCTCATCCATTACCGGACCAATCACCGGCTTTCCCGGTTGGACCCATTACGGCGCCTCGAAGGCAGGCCAATTGGGATTCATGCGTACCGCCTGTATTGAATTGGCAAAATACGGCATCACCGTGAATGCCGTGATGCCCGGCAACATCGTCACCGAAGGCTTGGCTGGCATGGGCGAGGAGTATCAGAAATCCATGGCGGCTTCAGTGCCCCTGAAACGCTTGGGCAGTGTTGAAGACATTGGTTACGCCGCACTCTACTTCGCCTCGAAGGAAGCGGCCTATGTGACGGGGCAAACCATCATTGTCGACGGCGGGCAGATCCTGCCGGAGAGCCTGGATGCGCTGGCGCAGGCCTGATGCTTCGAGGCTCGCTGCGCTCGCACCTCAGCATGAGGGTGATTTAATATCCTCACCCTGAGGTGCCCGGCGTAGCCGGGCCTCGAAGGGCCCGTTCAGCTAAACTTCTTCAAGTATTCCTCGCACAATCCCGTCGTACCTTCCGTATAAGGAAGGCCCATGGATTTTGCCAGGTCGGTTTCGGAATGCGAGCCGATCCACGCCACCAGCAAAAGCCGGCGGAGCATGACGAAAGTTGGAATCTCGGCTTCATCGGCTTTGGGAAGTTCGATCACGCGGCAGTAGCCCGTCTTCCAGGAATCAATCAGCTTGGGCACCTGCGGTTCATGCTCATAAAAAGAAACCGGTGTCGCCGCGTCGTACATGTACCAGCCAAAGCCACAGTCATCGAAATCGATGACTTTGACTTGCCCTTTGTCAATCAGGAGATTGGCCAGCCGCAGATCGCAATGAATGAGGCCGAAGCATTCATTATCCTGCCCATAGACTTTCAGGCGTTTGCCGATGAGATCAACTGTTCGGCCAAAGTGCTTCGCCTTTGTGGCATCGATCCCCATGCCATCGCGCCAGCGTCCCCAGTGTGGCTTGGCTTCACCAAGGCTGGTCTCAAAATCCCACGTGTGCCGCTGAAACCAAGGGGGTCGCTTCCATTGCCGTGCATGCAGATGCATGCGAGCTGTGACTTCGCCAAGAACTTCAAAGGGCTTTGACAGGTCTTCGCCGATACCAGGTTCCGAGCCCGTTTCCCAATCAGACAGGACAACATGGCGTGGTCGCTTCATCAGCGGGTGGGAAACCAGTTGAATGAGTTCGCCATCGCGCCCCTTCACGGGGCGCGGTGTGACAACTACTCCCGTGTTTCGCAAATCCATGAGCCATGCGAGTTCCGAAGCAATTGCAGTTTTTGAATGATAGCCATCCCGGTGAACACGCAGGGCCCAGCGCTGGCCATTCGGCGCTTCGACCTTGTAGGTGGCATTCTCCGAGAGGTTGATCATCTCGACGGCCAGATGATCCGGCAGCGCATAGTTTTCTGTCGCGGCCCGCGCCAGTTCCAGCAGCGCCTTCAGTTGCTCTTCATGGGGCAAATGATCGAAGTCCGTCACGCAATCTGTCCCCTAACCGTCCCGTCCCTCGATTGATGCCAGAACCTCTTCAATCCGCGCAAGGCCCCGCTGCACATTTTTCGTGGTGCCAGACATGTAGAGCCGCCCCGCCGCGCCGATCATCTGCACATCCACAAGGGTGAGCCCCGGTGCAGCCTTTTCAGCCTCATTGGCCGCAATAGCCGCATAGAGGGCAGGGACCATTTCACAGATCAGCAGGGTTTCACCGGGCAGGATCATGGAAGCTTGCCGGTTGCGATTGATGATGACGGCGTGCTGGTCCGCCACATCCTCAATGACATCCGTATACAAAATCTTGGGCTTCAGCTGTTCGCCCGCATTGAGGCCGAGGCCCTTCAGCATCGTATCACCCGCCAGCAGCAGGTTCTCCTTGTCGCTGCCGTGGATTTCAAGAATGCCGAACTGCCGCTCCACGAACAGGATGCCGGGTTCCAGATCTGGATCAGCCTTGAGGGCCAGATCAATCACCCGCTCGATCATCAGGCCGGGAGCGACTTCAATGATCAGCGCATGCTGGCCCGCATAGGGCGGATAGCCGCGCGCCCGGGTGGGCGTGCCGAGATAGGCGGCAAATTGCGGCTGCAGGCTTTCAAGAGTGAGAAAGACCCGCAAGTCGCCCTTGGCGGGCTTGCGCTCGGGAACCACGTTTCAGGCCTGTCTTTACTTGGCGGTGCCGGAGGTAAAGTGCTTGGAAACGTCGGCGTGCGGACGCGGGATTACATGAACCGAAACCAGCGTGCCAACTTGGCCCGCCACTTCGGCTCCTGCTTCGGTGGCAGCTTTCACCGCGCCAACATCGCCATTGATGATGACGGCAACCAGGCCATCGCCCACTTCTTCGCGGCCGATGATCGTGACATTTGCAGCCTTGACCATCGCATCTGCGGCGGCAAGGGCGGCCACGTAGCCTCTGGTCTCAACCATTCCAATTGCATTGCTCGACATGTTCTTCTCCTGTGGTTACGTGTTTCGTTACTTCTTCTTTTCCGAGGACTCATCGATGGAGCCGATAATCAGCGCATCGACGGGTGGTGCCTTGCCCGGAAACCATGCGGCGGCAACGGAACCCGTTGCCACCATGACCCTTTCGCCATCGCCGCATCCCAGCGGGTCGAAAGCGAGGAGCTTCGTTGACGAGTCGTCGACCTGGACCTCAAGAATGGATCCGGTTGGAACCTCGCCAAGTTTCTTCGTGGACCAGATGCGGCCCGTGACCGTTGCCTTGAGCATCAGCGTCTCCTTTCAATTTTCAGACCAAGTTTGCGGGCCCTGTCTCGGGCCAGCGGCGTAAGAACGGCAGTGGGACCCAGAATGAGCGTGCCCATTGTTGCCAGACTTGAAATTTTTTGCTCGGAGATGACACCTTCCAGAACATCACCTGTGCTTGTGAAAACAGGTGCGGCCTGCGCAAGTGTGAAGCGCAGTTTCCCGGCGCGAACGGATTCAATGACACCGGGGCTCGAAAGGCGGGCGATAAAGGTTCGTAGTTCCGCGTCGGTACCGATGCGAACGCTTTCAGTGCCTTGTTTTGGTGCAGCACGATTGGCCATGGCTTCCTTGAGTACTTCCCGCACCAGGCCACGCAGTTCTTGTGAGGTTTCAGGTTTCATAATTCCAAGGCCTGTTCAGCGGCACCGGCCGCAGCTTTCACTTCTGATTCTGTGCCTGAGAGGTAAAGCCGGCCCGTGGCCCCGATCATGCGGTAGTCAACGATCTTGATATTGGCAGCTTTTTCCGCCGCATTGGAAGCCAGAATGGCATAGGCCGCCGGCTCCGTTTCCAGAACGAACAGCGTTTCACCGGCCAGGATCATTGAGCCCCCTTTGTTGCGGTTGATCAGGAAAGCGTGATTGGGATCAATCCGCGTGATGATTTTTGACGCCAGGATTTTGGGCGGCATGGCGTCGGAAGAATTCTTGCCCAGCGCCGCAAGTACCGCCTCAGCCGAAGCCTTCACCGCTGCAATATCGCGGGAATGGATTTCGAGATAGCCGAACTGCCGCTCCACCACCAGGATGCCGCCCTGCACGTCGGCTTCCTTCAAGGCGATGTCGGTCAGGGCCTCGATATCGAGTCCCGGAGCCACTTCAATAATTTGCGCCGCCATATTCCGGCGCGGCAGCGAACCTTTGATCCACGTACCCAGATAACACATGGTCTGCGGCTGCAGCTGATCAAGGAAGATGAATGAGCGAAGCGTTGCCATGTCCTAAGCCGCGAGAACCGCGTTCAACTCCTCGAGAATTATTTTGCGAAGTTCACGGCGCAGCTCGTCCGTTTCCGGATTGCTCACGACAAGAGAGGCCGCAGGTTTTGTAGCCTTCGGCAGGTTCAGGGGATCAAGCCCTGAGAAGTTACCAAAGGCTTCGCTGGCGTCCTTGTTATAGGCGATGCGCGAATATTGCATGAGATGCTGGGGCGTGAGGTTATCACTCAGGGATGAGCCGCCAACAAAGCCCGTGCCAATGGTCATGGACGGACCGAGATTAGTTTCATAGCCGGCAGCGCCAAGCGAGCATCCGGCATTGACCGCCACGCGAAGCGCGGGCAGGGCGGCAGCAAAGGCCATGATATTTACCTCGTTCTTGGAATGGATGGCAGCGGAATGGCCGCGGCCCGAATGGCGCATCATGGAACGCGCCGCAGAGATCGCCTGATCAATATTGCTGACGCGTGCAAAGGCCAGAACCGGGCAGAGCTTTTCGCGCACCATTTTTTCTTCCGGTTGCACGAGGTCAACTGTTGTCACCAGAATTTTTGCATTAGGGGCGGAGAAGCCAGCTTCCTTTGCGATGAAGCTGGCATCCTTGCCAATCATCGCCGTGTTGAAGCCGGTATCAGTGAACAGCAATTGACGCAGCTTCTGGGTTTCGTCAGGTGAACAGATATGTGCACCTTCCGTTTTCAATGCGGCAAGGAATGTGTCCGCGATATTCGTGAAAGCCAGTACCGTAGATTCATTGGTGCAGAGAATGGAATTGTCGAAGGCCTTTGACGTCACAATCCGCTTGGCGGCAAGTTTCATGTCCGCCGTATCATCAACCAGCACAGGCGCATTGCCCGGACCCACACCATAGGCCGGATTGCCCGATCGATAGGCGGCCTTCACAACCGAGGGACCACCTGTGGCGATAATCAAATCAATGCGGTCATCGGCGATAAGTTTTTCAATGAGCGGAATATTGGGTTCCTCAAGCACCTGAATAATACCGTCGGGCGCACCCGCAACCTTTGCCGCTTCCGCCAGCATACGCGCTGCATCGGCACAGCAGGCCTTGGCACCGGGATGGGGACTCAGGATGATCGCATTCCGAGTCATGAGAGCAAGCAGGGTTTTGAAATAAACCGTAGCCACCGGATTGGTGACCGGGATAAGCGCAAAAATCACTCCCGCCGGGCGTGGCAATTCGACAATCTTCTTGGCTGCGTCAATCCGGGGACTCATGAAATCTGTGTTGGAATACAAATCCACGAGGCCCTTTGAGCAGGCTTCATTTTTCAGCCGCTTGTGGTCAACTACACCCATGCCGGTTTCGCGTACTGCCCATTCGGCGTAGTGCTGCGCCTTGGCGTGACCGGCGGCAGCCACCGCTGAGACAATGCGCTGAGTCGCCGCGCGGTCAAGCTTCTGAAACCGCGTGGCACCCCAGCGGGCCCGGTCCAGCATCATACGGGCCTGTTCGAGGGCCGCATCGGGCACTTTCAACAGAGCTTCACTCATGGCACGCTCCTCAATTTACTTTGTCTGCACTGCGCAACAATTCGCGCGCCCGCGGCATGGCCGCGTCAAACCGGTCGAGAATTTCCTGGCACATGACGGCACTCAGCAGAACGCCGGGCTTCCATTGCAACACCCGCTTGTCGAGGGAGGAAAAAATCGCCCACACGCCGTGCTCATAAAGGGCCCGTGAAACCGACACAGCGCCTTCCGGATGATTGAATTCAAGGCCGAGGATCACGCCTTTCTGGCGTACTCCGTTGAAGATATCGCCATGGCGTTCCATCATTTCCTGCATGCCCTCGCGAAAGAAATCCGTAACCGTATGAACATTAGCAATGGTTTCTTTCCGCAGCAGCATTTCGATAACCTTGTGGGCCACGATGCAGCCGAGCTCGGCGCCGCCCGAGGTGCTGATGTGGGCGGCACCATCTTCATTCAGCCATTCGCCTGTACGCTCATTCACCAGACAGGCACTGATCGGATAGAGCCCGCCGGAGAGCCCCTTGGCCGTCACCATGATGTCGGGTTGGACTCCATAGGCCTGCCAGCCCCACATGAAACCAGTACGCATCAGGCCGGTCTGCACTTCATCGGCGATATACATGGCGCCGTATTTTTCGCACAGCGCCTTGCAGGCATTGAGATAGCCATCCTTCGGCATCGGAAAGCCGTAGGTGGCGGGAATGGTTTCCATGATCAGCGCCGCGCAGTCATTTCCCTTGAGGGCAGTTTCCATGGCGGCAATACTGTTGAAGGGAACCTGGATAAAGGTTTCGGGCTGATCACTGAGAAAAATCTTGGTGAAACGATCATCACCTGTGGCAACGGCCAAGCCCGAATGCCCGTGATAGCCCTTGATGATGGAGACGATCTTGCGTCGCTTCGTTGCATAACGCGCACTCTTGATGGCGATATCAACCGCCTCGGCCCCGCCCGGCGCAAACACCGCATACTTCATCCCCGGCGAAACCTTGATCAACGATTCCGCCAGTGCGGCGCGCGCTACCGAAGGGAACCAGTGATTGCCAATATCAAAATAATCCAACGCACCTTTGAGCGTTTCAACCAGTTCCGGGTGCCGGTGGCCCAGGTTGTAGGTGCCGCCATTGAGATGCAGGTCGATAAGCCGGCGTCCGCTCATGTCGTAGAGGCAGTAGCCCTCGCGCCTGTCAATGACGAGATCGATGCCCGCCTTCTGCCAGAACTTGGTTTTGTCGGGGTTCCAATAGGTGATGGCTTTGTCAAAGAGCGCCTGTTTGGATTCAAACCGGAAATGACCGTAGTCAAACATCTGTGGCTCCTTCGGGCATATTTTGCCCGACATAAAACATAAATTGATGCAAGCACAGCAAAATTATGTTGTCAAGTGGTCATTTTATGTTTAGTCTGGTCAAGAATTGTAGGAAGTCGAAATCCTGTCATAGAAGTGTGATGTCCAAGCCCGATTCCCGATTGAGCAAGAATGACCGTCAGGCGCGTATCGTGGCCGAGCTGCGCGGAACGCCCACCTTGCGCGTGAACGAACTCGCGGACTTGTTGACGGTTTCCACCGAAACCGCGCGCCGTGACCTTGCCGAACTCGCCGAACGTGGCCTGATCAACCGCACCTACGGCGGGGCCATGCGGCCCGTGAGTTTTGAGCCTGCCCTTGCCGAGCGCGAAAGTTTGATGGTGGCCGAACGCGAACGCATCGCATCAGCTACGGTGAAACTCATCTCGTCTGGCGACATTCTCATGATTGGCGGTGGCGCAACGACGCTTCAATTTGCCCGGCGCTTGGCAGTGGAATGCAACCATCTCACCATCATCACCCATTCCTTCAGCATCGCCATGGCGCTGGCCTCCAATCCATCGCACAAAATTCTGATGCTGCCCGGACAATATGATGGCCGCGAGGGCCTGATCCACGGGGCAGAGACGATTGATGCCCTGCAACGCTTCCGCGCCAGCAAGGCGTTATTGGGAGCGAGCGGCATTACGGCGGAAGGCCCCAATGACGCAGGCGTCGGACCGGGTTTAATCTACGGCGCCATGATCCGCAGGGCCTCGGAGATAATTATTCTGGCCGATCATACAAAATTTGATCGTCCGTCACTGTCGGTCTACGGGGAATGGTCGGCGAACATGACATTGGTTTCCGATCAGGCGCCGGAGGGAGCCGTGGCTTCCGCGTTAAAACAAGCGCACGTGAAAGTCGTACGCGCCTGAGTTAATACTTCGCGTCTGGCGCACCGGCAAAGGCATCGACAGGACTCACGCCAGTGAAAGGCGCTTCACCCAACAATCGTTGCACCACCGCTTCCTGAGCGCTCTCAATCGTAGAATAGGCATTGATGTAGGTAGGCACGCGCGGTGCATCGAACAGGAAATAGGGATGACCAAAGGAAATTATGATGGTCGGCACATCATGCCAATAGCGTGTCATGGTTTCCGGAAATTGCGGATGCTCCGCCGCCCAATCAATGTAGATGCGCGAAAGCGTTAGTGAAGATTCAACCGCCAGCACATAGATCAGGAGGTCGGTGTTTTCCTTCGTTGGCGGGTCCTTTGGGTCATAGTCGCGTATGGCAAACCCGCGCTTCTCCAATTCCTCCATGATTGCAGTGACGGGCTTGCGGGGAACGCCCGGAATTAAACTGGGGCTGCCGCGATTCACCAGCGTGATGCGCTTATGCTTTGCCGGATTGATGGGCAGCGTGTGCCTGGTGTCCTTGACCAGGGTAATGGATTGCTCAACTGCCTTTTTTGCAATGGCTTGATGTCCAGTTGAATTGGCAAGTCCCTTGGCATGCTCCAAAGGCGGCACGCGCTCATCAAGAGATTTTCGATGCAGGCCAAGGGCCGCCTTCAAACCAAGAATGCGCGTGACGGCATCCTCAAGTCGCTGCTCTGACAGTACCCCCTTGCGCAAACCATCGCGCATGAACTGAATGTCGCGCCCTTCATTTTCAGCGAAAAGGAATACGTCGCAGCCGTTTTCGATTGTCTCCGGCACCATAGTTTCCCGGCTTGCCCACGAGCCAAATCCAGCCATGGACGTTGCATCTGAAACAACCAGTCCATTAAAACCCAAATGCCCGCGCAGCAGATCAATGTTCAAGAGTTTTGAAACCGAGGCAGGGCGATAACGCTCAAGGCCATCGGCCACGCCGCACTTTGCAGCCCAGCTTGGCAAGGCAATGTGGCCAGACATCACCGCCATGACGTTCGCGTCAAACATTGTGCGATAGATGCGGCCAAATATTTTTTCCCATTCTTCGAAGGACAATGGGTTGATGGTGGTAAGGAGATGCTGGTCGCGGGAATCGAAACCTTCGCCCGGCCAATGCTTGGCGGTAGCAGCAATGCCGTGCGATTGCATGGTTTTGATGTTCACCAACGCCTGTGCGATGATTTTTTCAACGTCCGATCCATAGGATCGCGTGCCAACTATCGCGCTGGCGGTTTCCTTGTTCACATCAACCACGGGTGTGAACGACCAGTTGTAGCCCATGGCAGCACCTTCGGCGGCGAGCACACCAACGGACTTTGCCGAGATTTCGAGGTCATTTGCAGCGGCAAGGCCAAGTTGATTGGTGACTTGCGTAAATGCCGGCGACAAATGCCCGCCGCCTTCCAGATCACCCGTGATCAGCAAAGGAATTTCGCTGGCTTCCACCGCCCGGCGTGTGCCTTTCCAGGCTGCTTCAAGATCAGCACCCATGAAGCGATGAATGCCGCCGGGCTTTGTTGCGGCCAGACGATCAATGTTGGCCGGATCATCACCCATGGTGATGTGAACAAAGAGCTGGCGCACTTTGTCTTCCGTGCTCATGCCGCTGACTGTTTTTTCAACCCATGCCAAATCGGCAGCGGTGAGCGAGAAGGGTGGTTTTGTTAAGCTGCCCAGGACTAACATTATTGATCTCTCATTTTGAGAATATCCCATATCTCGTCAAAGTGGGACACGAGATAATCGGGTCCATATTCGATGACAGGCTTCGGCGTATAGCCGAAGGAAACGGCAACAATGGGCACACCTGCGGCACGCGCCGTCAAGATATCGATCTCGCTGTCTCCAACCATGATGGAATCAGACGGCGCCACGCCCAATCGCTTCACCGTTTCAAGATAGGGTGCTGCATCGGGCTTGGCGATGCCAATGGTATCAGGCCCCACGATGGTCCCGAGAAAACGGCTGAGATCCAGCGTATCGAGCAGGAGACGCGACAGGCCCTCTGGTTTGTTGGTGCACACCCCCGCCTTGATGCCGGAATCCGTGAGCCGTTTGAGCAACGCAACGACGCCCGGGAAAATTTCGCTGCGGTCCGCCGTGTGGCCTTCATAATGGCGCAGGAATTCCGCGTGATAATAAGTAAGCGATGCTTCATCAATGGCATCCCCGGTGGCCGCCACGCCGCGCTCGATCAATTTTCTGGCGCCGCGCCCCACAAAGGCGCGCACTTCCGGCATGGTAATGGGCCGCCGCTTGAGCAGCGCAAGCACATGGTTGGTGGCCGCCATGAGATCGGGCGCCGTGTCCACCAGCGTTCCGTCCAGATCGAAAACCACGGCCTTAACAGTCATGTAATCCCCACAATTCAGGCATGTTTGAGTAGTCTTGAACCTTGTGCTATCACGCCGCCAACTTGAAGTGGAGAGTGCTATGGATATCCGTAAAACGCGAGGCTTGAGCGACATACTCAAAGACAAGTCGTTGCTCAAGGACAAATGCTACATTGATGGCAAATGGCTGGGTGCTGCCAAATCGATAGATGTCACAAACCCGGTGAACGAGAGCGTGATCGGCTCCATTCCCTTCATGGGTAAGGCCGAAACAAAGCAGGCCATTGAAGCAGCCGAACGCGCCCAAAAGGACTGGGCCAGGAGAACGGCCAAGGAACGCGCCGGCCTCTTGCGAAAATGGTTCACCCTGATGATGGAGAACCAGGAAGACCTGGCCCAGATCATGACGGCGGAGCAGGGCAAGCCTCTCACCGAGTCGCGCGGCGAAATTGCCTATGGCGCTTCTTTCATTGAATTCTTCGCCGAAGAGGCCCGCCGCATCTATGGCGAGACCATCCCTTCGCCATTTCCCAATGGCCGCATGGTTGTGATCAAGCAACCCGTGGGCGTTGTGGCGGCGATCACACCTTGGAATTTCCCTAATGCAATGATCACCCGCAAGGCCGGACCGGCACTTGCCGCAGGCTGCGCCTTCGTCTGCAAGCCCGCATCCGAAACGCCGTTGTCTGCCCTTGCGATGGCAGAATTGGCGCACCGCGCCGGAATTCCTGCCGGTGTTTTCTCGGTTGTTACTGGATCGGCCCGCGAGATCGGCGCCGAAATGACCGGAAATCCAATCGTCCGTGCCCTGACTTTCACGGGCTCGACCGAAATTGGCCGCCTGCTCATGGCCCAATGCGCCCCAACCATCAAGAAGCTCGGTCTCGAACTCGGCGGCAATGCGCCATTCATCGTATTTGATGACGCGGATCTGGATGCTGCCGTAGCCGGTGCCATGATTTCAAAGTATCGCAATGCAGGCCAGACCTGCGTGTGCGCCAACCGTCTGCTCGTGCAGGAAGGTGTTTACGAGAAGTTCGCCGAGAAACTTGCCGTTGCCGTAAAGAACCTGAAAGTGGGCGATGGAGTTGAGGCAGGTGTCACCACCGGCCCGTTGATCAACAAGGCCGCCGTTGCCAAGGTGCAGGAACACATCACCGACGCCGTGAGCAAAGGTGCGAAAGTCGTGGTCGGCGGCAAGGCGCTGGGCGGAAATTTCTTTGAGCCAACGCTGCTGCGTGATGTCACAACCGACATGGCCGTTTCGCGCGAAGAAACCTTCGGCCCCGTGGCTCCTCTCTTCAAGTTCAAAACTGAAGAAGAAGCCATTGCCATGGCCAACAACACCGAGTTTGGCCTCGCCTGCTACTTCTATACCCGCGACATTGGCCGCGTCTGGCGCGTGGGCGAAGCGCTGGACTATGGCATGGTTGGTATCAATGAAGGCATCATCTCAACTTCCGAAGCGCCCTTCGGCGGCATGAAGCAATCGGGCATTGGCCGCGAAGGCTCGCACCATGGCGTGGAAGAATATCTCGAAATGAAATACATGCTCATGGGAGGCCTCGGCAAATGACGGCAGATCAAATGAAGAAAACGGCCGCCGTTGAGGCCCTCAAATTTGTAAAACCCGGAATGAATATCGGCTTGGGCACAGGCTCAACCGCCAATCACTTCATCGAAGCGCTTGGCCAAAAAGTGAAGGAAGGCCTCAATGTAAAAGGCGTTCCCACCTCCAAGGCCACCAAGGAACTGGCCGAGAAGCTCGGCATTCCACTGACCACGCTGGACGCCCAACCCCACCTCGACCTCACCATCGACGGCACCGATGAATTCGACGCCGAATTCCGCCTCATCAAAGGCGCCGGCGGCGCGCTCCTGTTCGAGAAGATCGTGGCCTCATCGTCGCGCATTATGGTGGTGATTGCCGATGAATCAAAGAAGGTGAAAACACTGGGCAAGTTTCCCTTGCCCGTCGAAATCATGCGCTTTGGCACCAAGGCTACCGCCTCGAAGATGGAACGCGCCTTCAAGTTTCTTAAGCTTGACGCCAAGATGGTTTTGCGGGTGAAGGACGGAAAACCTTTTGTCACCGATGGCGGCCATTTCATCATTGATTGCTCGATTGGAGCGATACCTGCGCCGGAAAGGCTGGATGCCCTGCTGAAAAGCATTCCGGGAGTTGTGGAGACTGGCCTCTTCGTAGGCATTTGCGGCATAGTGCTCATGGGAACGCCCAAGGGCGTGAAAGTGTTCAAGCGCGGATGACTGCTGCCTTCGACTACGATCTTTTCGTCATTGGTGCGGGCTCCGGCGGCGTTCGCGCCGCGCGCGTTGCGGCGAAATATGGCGCGAAAGTTGCCGTGGCCGAGGAATATCGCGTGGGCGGCACCTGCGTTATCAGGGGCTGTGTTCCTAAAAAACTTTTGGTTTACGCATCCAGATTTGCCGAGGAATTCGAAGATGCCATAGGCTTTGGCTGGACCAGTGAAAAAGTTTCTTTCGACTGGTCAACCCTGATTGAGAACAAGGACAAGGAAATTGACCGGCTCAACAAGGCTTATATCCGTAATCTGGAAGGGGCAGGGGCCGAGCTCATTATGGAGCGCGCCGAGGTTCTGGATCGCAACACGGTTCGCCTGGCGTCGGGCAAAAAAATTACCGCAAAGCACATTCTTATCGCAACCGGTGCGGCCCCATTTGTTCCCCGCCATTTGCCGGGTCATGAACTGGCAATCACCTCCAACGAAGCCTTTCACCTCGAAAAACTGCCGCGCCGAATTTGCATTGTGGGTGGCGGCTACATCGCCGTGGAATTCGCTGGAATCTTCCATGGCTTGGGCGTTGAAACAATCCTGATCTATCGCGGCGAACAAATCCTGCGCGGCTTTGATGATGATGTGCGAGCCCACCTTGGCGCTGAAATGCAAAAGAAGGGCATCGAAATCCGCACCCGCGCCGATGTTTTAAAAATCGAGAAGAGCGGTGATGGCGTTCGTGTAACTCTTGGCGATGGCGCAGCTTTCGGCGCAGGCCACATCATGTTTGCCACGGGCCGTCTTCCCAACGTTGTGAATCTGGGGTTGGAAAATGCCGGTGTTGAGCTCACCCCTCACTATGCCGTGAAAGTTGATGAATGCTCGCGCACGACCGCCAACAATATCTATGCGGTCGGTGACGTCACCAACCGAGTCAATCTCACACCAGTTGCCATCCGCGAAGGCCAGACCTTTGCCGATAATGTATTCGGCGGCGTAGATGTGAAGACCGATCACGCACTCATTCCAACGGCGGTTTTCTCCCAGCCGGAAATCGGAACGATTGGCTTGACCGAAGCCCAGGCCCGCAAGGCCAATGCGAAAATCGACATCTACAAATCAACCTTCCGTCCCATGAAGCACACACTTTCCGGCCGCGATGAACGCACATTGATGAAGCTGGTTGTCGATAGCGAAACCGACCGCGTATTGGGCTGCCACATCTGCGGCCCCAGTGCCAGCGAAATGGCCCAGCTCTTGGGAATTTCGATCCGGCTCGGCGCCAAGAAGTCAGACTTCGATGCAACGATGGCCGTCCACCCAACTGCATCAGAAGAACTGGTCACCATGCGGGAAAAATCATCTTAATTAATTAAGTTTCGTCATTCCGGCGAAAGCCGGAATCTGGCTGATGTCGAAAAGATTCCGGCGTTCGCCGGAATGACGGTACTTGGAGTTAGCCCACTCCCATTCGATTCCACGCATCAAGACCCGCAATCTTGTAGGCCTCGGCCAAGGTCGGATAGTTGAAGGTGTTATTCACAAAGAAATCCACCGTGCCTTTGAGATTGATCACTGCCTGGCCGATGTGGATGAGTTCGGTTGCCCCTTCGCCGACGATATGAGCGCCGAGCAAACGCCGAGTATCCAACGCGAAGATCAGTTTCAGAAAACCGGAATTGACCCCCATGATGTGGCCCCGCGAGGTTTCGCGAAACCGTGCCACGCCGCACTCATAGGCAATGCCACTTTCGCGCACCTGTTCTTCCGATCGGCCAACGGTGGAAATTTCTGGAACCGCGTAAATGCCATAAGGAAAGGCTTCGGGCGGCGGCGGCAAGGCCATGCCAAAGGCATGACAGGCGGCAACGCGGCCTTGTTCCATGGAAGTGGATGCAAGGCTCGGAAAGCCGATGATGTCACCTGCCGCGTAGATATGGGGCACGCTGGTCTGGAATGTGATGGGGTCAACTTTGATGCGGCCACGGCTGTCAACGTCGATGCCGACGGTTTCGAGGCCCAGGCTTTCAACATTGCCGCTGCGCCCTGCGGCATAGAGCAGGATTTCTGAACGCACCACGCGGCCATCGGCGAGACTCACCTCCACGCCGTTTGCCTTCATGGCAATATCTTTCACGGCACAACCCAGGCGCACTGTCATGCCGCGGTCGCGCATCTGGTGGATGAAATCATCAACCAGTTCGCGGTCAACAAAATCAAGAATGGCTTCACGCGGTTCAATCAGCGTAACTGGAACATCAAGGGCCGAAAAAATCGTGGCATATTCAACGCCAACCACGCCACCGCCAATAACCGTGAGCTTACGCGGCAGGGACTTGATTTCAAGAATGTCATCGCTGTCGAAAATGCGGGTCTGGTCGAATGGAATGGTATCGGGCCGATGGGGGCGTGTGCCCACGGAAATCAGCGCGTTGGCAAATTCAACCTCGCTCACTTCGCCCGTGTCGGTGGTGAGCGAGGCACGGTTCGGCCCAAGAATTTTGGCGGTGGCATGGATGTTCTTGACCGAATTGCGCATGAACTGATGTTGCAAAACTTCCACTTCATGATCGAGTGTCTTGTGCAGGCGGGAAATCAGGTCATGCGCGGAAATCTCTTGCTTCACGCGGTATCCCCGCCCGTAAAAACCGCGCTCACGCCAGCCCGAAAGATTGAGTACGGTTTCGCGCAGGGTTTTGGAAGGGATGGTTCCCGTATGTACCGATACGCCACCAAGCCTGCGGCCCTTGTCAACAACAAGAACAGACTTGCCCAGTTTTGCTGATTGTACCGCAGCGCGCCTCCCCGAAGGACCGCTGCCGATAACGAGCATTTCGTAGTGGTTCATGCTTTAATCCAAAATCTCATAAGTCGCCTCAACCGTCTTCCCGTCGTTAATCGCCAGAATGTCCTGCGGGCAGCAGGACATGGCGACGATGCAATCAAGCTCGGCCCGGAAAATCACATAGTCATTGGGCTTGGCCATCGACACGCCCCATTCCAGCACCCCGTCCTGCCGCCATGGAATGTTCATGAAGGTGTTGAGCGAGGCAGGCGTGTAGGGAACGTAGATGCCAAGCTCGGTCAGACCCGCATGCATGTTGTCTTTGCAGTTGTCATGATAGCTCGTGCAGCCCAGGAGACCGTAGCGTTCATTGTCGCAAGGAGCGATCAGCGTGTCATGGCGGCCGGGAGAAGTGTCCGCTTCCAGTGCAAGAATGGGTCGCCTGCGGTTGGTAATCAGTTTGTCGCCCACGACGGGGTAGAGTCGTTCCCAATAGGCGCGGCACTGCTCCATGCCCATATATTCCAGCGTCGATCCCGCCACAAAGGCCCAGGTATCGACAATCTGTTTCCCGTGCGGGTTCATGATTTTGATGGCCTGGCCCCGGCTCAGCCGCGCTGCCTTGCCCCGGCGCGCCGGGATCGTGTACGTGGTGCCCATTATCTATCGTCTCCTCGAAACCTTGACAGTAGCACGGGCAGAACCATGAACCGCAAGCAGGATCAGTTCGAAATCAACAAGCGCAATGTCATGGGTTTCTATGGCAAGATTGCCCATGCAAACGGCATGTTTTGACGAATTTACCGGTTTCATTGCACGAGTGCCGACACGCTGCTAGAAGCGCCCTCAAACAAATTTCGGATTCAAGGCCCCATGGACGATAAGACCAAACCAACCGACCGTTACCGCGATACCGTTTTCCTGCCGAAAACCGATTTCGCCATGAAAGCGGGCCTGCCCGAGCGCGAGCCAACCCTATTGAAGCGCTGGGAGGGTATGGGGCTTTACGGAAAGCTGCGGGAGCAGACCAGGGGCAAGCCAAAATATGTGCTCCACGATGGCCCGCCCTACGCCAACGGCAACCTCCACATCGGCCACGCGCTGAACAAGATCCTGAAAGATATCGTCACCCGCTCGCGCCAAATGGCGGGCTTCGATTCCAACTATGTGCCGGGCTGGGATTGCCATGGCTTGCCCATCGAATGGAAAATCGAAGAGGAATACCGCTCCGCAGGCAAGAACAAGGACGCCATCCCGATAAACGAATTCCGCGCCGAATGCCGGAACTTTGCCACGAAATGGGTTGGCATCCAGAGGGATGAATTCCAGCGCCTGGGCGTGACGGGTGATTGGTACAATCCCTATCTCACTATGGCCTTCGAAGCCGAAGCCATCATCGCCAAGGAACTTCTGAAATTCGCCGAGAGCGGCCAGCTCTATCGCGGGTCGAAACCTGTGATGTGGTCCGTGGTTGAAAAGACCGCGCTTGCGGAGGCAGAAATCGAGTATGCGGATATCGAAGTCGATACGATCTTCGTGAAGTTTCCGGTGCGTAATGTCGATACAGGGCCAACTACCATGTTCGCAGCGCTGAACACCCCAATGGCGGGTGAAACTGACGAAGATGTTGAGCTAATACAAACCGCAGTCAAGAAATCTATTGCCGACCTTAAACAAGCTTGCGTGTTAATTTGGACAACAACTCCATGGACAATACCTGGCAATCGGGCGATTAGTTTTTCATCGCGGATTGAGTATGGTCTCTACGAAGTGACCGCTGCACCCGAAGGAAATTGGGCTGTGGTTGGGGAGAAGTTCGTTATTGCGGAAAAACTCGCTGATGAGGTTTTGAAAGCGGGTAGGGTAGAAACCTATTTGCGCATTGGGGATGTTAATCCTGCTGGCATGATTTGCGATCATCCGCTTGGCCCTTCGAGGCTCGCTACGCGAGCACCTCAGGGTGAGGGGGCTAGCAGTAGCCCTCATGCTGAGGTGCATGGCGATAGCCATGCCTCGAAGCACGAGGGCGGGTTCGATTTCCCCGTCCCGCTCCTCGATGGCGATCACGTAACAGATGATGCAGGTACCGGTTTTGTACACACCGCCCCCGGTCATGGCGCTGATGACTACAATATCTGGATGGAGAAAGTTGGCGGACCTATTCCCTCCACAGTCAACGCCGATGGCTTCTACACCAAGGACGCCTATGGTTTCGAAGGTGGCCGCGTCATCGATCAGTACGGCAAGTGGGGCAATGCCAACAAGCTGGTGATGGATGCGCTGAAAGAAGCAGGCATGTTGCTGTCGGCCAAGCGCAAGACCATCAGCTATCCGCATTCCTGGCGCTCCAAGAAGCCGATCATTTTTCGCAACACGCCGCAGTGGTTTATCTCCATGACGAGCCATGGTCTGCGCGAGAAGGCACTGGCCGCTATCGAACAGACAAAGTTCTTCCCCGCCGCCGGCCAGAACCGGCTGCGCGGCATGATAGCCGATAGACCCGATTGGGTGATCTCGCGGCAACGCGCCTGGGGCGTTCCCATCGCCGTTTTTGTGAACAAGGAAACTGGTAAATTACTCAATGATTCCAAGGTGAATCAGCGCATTGCGGAATCATTTTCTAAAGAAGGGGCCGATGCCTGGTTCGCCGATGGCGCGGCAGGCCGCTTCCTCGGACAGGACTACAATTCCCAGGAATGGGAACAGGTACGCGACATTCTCGACGTATGGTTTGATTCCGGCAGCACCCATGCCTTCTGCCTGGAACAGCGCCGAGACCTGAAATGGCCGGCCGACATCTATCTCGAAGGCTCGGACCAGCATCGCGGCTGGTTCCATTCCTCCCTGCTGGAGTCCTGCGGCACACGTGGCCGCGCGCCGTATGATGCGGTTCTGACTCATGGTTTCGTCGTGGGCGAAGACGGCCGCAAGATGTCAAAGTCCTTGGGCAACATCGTCACCCCGCAGGACGTGATCAAGCAATCAGGCGCCGACATCCTGCGTCTCTGGGTGGCCTCCGCCGATTATGCGGAAGACCTGCGGTTGGGCAAAGAAATTCTCAAAACCAATGTCGAGGCCTACCGCAAACTGCGCAATACCATGCGTTATATCCTCGGCGCACTCGATGGCCTGCAGGATTGGGAACAGGTCCATCACAAGGACATGACCGAGCTTGAACGCTACATCCTGCATCGTCTCCACGAAATCGATACGCAGGTGCAGGCCGCTTATGAAGTGTTCGACTACAAGCGCATCTTCGCGCTGCTCACCAACTTCATGACGCAGGATTTGAGTGCCTTCTATTTCGACATCCGCAAAGACGCGCTCTATTGCGATGCGTGGTCAAGCCTGAAGCGCCGCTCCTGCCGCAGCGTGATGGACCAGCTGTTCCATTGTTTGACAACTTGGTGGGCGCCGATCCTCACCTTCACCATGGAAGAGGTTTGGCTGTCGCGCTTTGGCGGTGAAAGCAGCTCCGTGCATCTCATGCAATTCGCCAAAACACCCGATGAATGGCACCAGCCGGAAATCGCCAAGAAATGGGACATGATCCGCAACGTGCGCCGCGCCGTTACTGGCGCTCTTGAACTGGAGCGCGCTGAAAAGCGCATCGGCTCATCGCTGGAAGCAGCACCCAAAGTTTTTGTGAACATGGACGCCACCGACGTCGCAGCGCTTCGTGCCAGTGACTTCGCGGAAGTCTGCATCACTTCGGCCATCACCATTGAAGAAGGCGAGGGGCCGGCAACCGCTTTCCGTCTCGATGATTTAACAAATGTGGCCGTGGTGCCGGCCGTCGCCGAGGGTCTGAAATGCGCCCGCTCTTGGAAAATCTCCAAAGACATCGGCAAGGACGCGGAGTTCCCCGACATCACCCCGAGGGATGCTGAAGCCGTGCGCGAATGGCAGAAGCGTTTTGGGAAAACCCTGGCATGAAACTCCCATTCTGGGGGCCCCTAGCACCGCTGGGCCTGGTTCTCGCCGCGTTCGTTTTCGCGGCCGACCAAACCCATAAATGGTGGATGCTCAATGTTTACGACATTGGCGCGCGCCAGCCCGTGACCCTGGCCTCGTTCTTTGATCTCGTCCTGGCATGGAACAAGGGGGTGTCCTACGGCCTGTTCGCCACCCCGTCGCAGGGCCTGCTTATCGGCGTTAGCCTGCTGCTTTGTGCTGTGCTCTGGATATGGCTGTGCCGCTCTCCCAAGCCGCTTGCGGCGGCGGCCCTGGGCCTTGTCATTGGGGGGGCGCTGGCAAATGCCCTGGACCGCTATATCCGCGGGGCCGTTGCCGATTTCTTCCTGCTCCACTGGCAAAACTGGAACTGGTACGTCTTTAACCTTGCTGA
>CAZHCO010000053.1:0-1000 GCA_964530965.1 uncultured Aestuariivirga sp.
GGCGCGACGCAGGGGACGCATGCTCCCTGATCGTAGCGCTCCAGGGCCCGTCCCTTCAACCTGCATGGTCCAAGCCACCCTCATGCGCGTCGTGCCGGCCGCGCCTGTGGCCGGGGCGCCGCCTTGCGCGCGGCCGGGGCCTCGCCGCCCGGACGCTTCGCGGCATTCTCTGCGTAGTAGCTGCGGTAGTACTCCCCGTAGTACTGGCTGTAGTAGTAGGAGTTGCGCTCCAGGTTGACTTTGTTGAGCACGACGCCGGCCACCTTGCCACCGACGCCTTGCACCTGGTCGATCGCGCGCATCACCGCCGGCTTGGTGGCCGACTCCGCCGCGATCACCAGCACCACCCCGTCGACGAGCGGACACAGCACAGGCGCGTCGGCCATCGCCAAAAGCGGTGGCGCGTCGATCAGCACCCACTCGTAGTGCGCGCGCAGCGCCTCGACGATCTGCTTCATCATCGGCGAGCCCAAGAGCTCCACCGGGTTCGGCGTCAGGTAGCCACAAGGCAGCAGCTGCAGCCCCTCGATGCGGGTCGAGTGGATCGCCGCCGAGGCCGCGGCCTTGCCCACGATCAGGTCCGTGAGGCCCGGGCTCTTCGGCACCCCGAAGTGCTGGTAGAGCGTCGGCCGCCGCAGGTCCGCGTCGACCGCCAGCACCTTGGCGCCGTTTTGCGCCAGCGCCAGCGCCAGGTTGGCGAGCGTCGTGGTCTTGCCTTCGGAAGGGTTGGCGCTCGTCACCAGGATCACGCGCCCAGTCGTCTCGGCCGAGGAGAAGATCAGGTTCGTGCGCAGCACGCGGTAGGCGTCGGCCACCGCCGAGTTCGGGCTCTTCATCAACTGCGGCCCGCGGCCCGCGGCGCCCGGCTTCAAGCCCACGTCCGGCACCATCCCCAGGAACGGCAGCGGGATGTTCTCGCGCACGTCCTCGGGCGTCTTGAACGTGTTGTCCATGTGCTCGAAGCCGAGCGCCAGGCCGATCCCCAGCAGCAGCCCCAGCA
>CAZHCO010000054.1:0-9229 GCA_964530965.1 uncultured Aestuariivirga sp.
GAATCGAGCGGCAGGTAAATATTGCAAAGTTCAGCCCGGTCTTCGTTCCGGCTTTCAACTTTTACCAGCTGATGCGGATGCGCCGCTCTACGTTCAGGTAAAGCGCGATGTGACCCGCAGGGAGGCCAAGGTTTCCGTAACCCGGTCGGGTCCCGTGGTGACGGTGGGCGGTGAGACCCTGGCCCCCGCTGGAGCCGCCATAACCAACAGTGCGGTCAAGAACCTAGTCGTGGATGACTTCCGGCAATTTGAATACAAGGACTCCAAGACGGGTGAGGTGCTGAAATATAATCTTTTTGTGCCGAAGGCCTACGACAAGACCAAGTCTTATCCCCTCGTGCTGTTCATGCATGATGCGGGCGCCACTAGCGGGCGCACCGACAACACACTGGTGCAGGGCATTGGGGCCATTGCTTTTGCCAACTCGGAGGATCAGGCCAAACGCGAGGCTTTTATCCTAGCCCCGCAGTTCACGCGCACTGTCGTCAATGACCAGTCACAGGTCACAAGTGAGCTCGACATGGTCATTGATCTGATCAACCAGCTTGCTGGCGAGTATGGCATTGACAAGAACAGGCTTTATGCAACCGGCCAGTCTGGAGGCGGCATGTTGTCCATCGCCATGAACATCAAGTATCCTGACTTCTTTGCGGCCTCTTTCCTTGTCGCATGCCAATGGGACCCCTCGCTGGTCAAGTCACTGGCCACAGACAAGCTGTGGATTGTGGTGTCGGAAGGTGATGAGAAAGCATACCCCGGCCAGAATGCCATCACGATCGTGCTGGAACAGGAGGGGGCCAAGGTGAGCCGTGCCGTGTGGGAAGGCACTTACACGCCAGATCAGTTTGCCGAAGCAGTGAAGTCCATGGAAGCCGAAGGCAATCCATTCAAGTATGTAGCGCTCAAGAAGGGCACCGTTGTGCCCGCGGGACAGGAGGACAGCCCCGGCGGCAACCATGTGAACACCTGGCGTGTCGCCTACACTATCGAAGGTATTCGCGATTGGTTGTTCCGCCAGGCGAAGTGATCAATTCAGCCAATGCGATTGTTGGAATGAACCGAACGCCGAGGACTTTCAAGCGAAGGAATTTGAATATGATTGCGTTTTTTAGGCTCAGCTGATTGGCGGGCGGCGGTACTGCCACGGCAGCTCCGGATTTCGATCAATTTCTCCTTCGCAGAACTGCCGCGACCTTGCAAGCCAGTCTAACATTGACGGGCTTTTCATCGGCCGCTCGGCATGGAATGCTGCAGGTTTTATTGGAATCATCGAAGCCGTAACCTCGGCTCTGCGAGGAAATTCATGAAAATAGCCCTTGGCGGCGACAGCGCCGGAAAGCCTCTCATTGATGCAATTGAAGTCCATCTCAAATCGAAGGTGGGTCATGAGGTGGATAATCTCAGCCAGCCAGGTTTCTATGCGGATCTTTCAGCCAAAGTGGCCAATGCGGTGAAGGAGGGCAAGTACGACAGGGCCATCCTGTCCTGTGGAACGGGGATCGGCGTTTGCATCTCGGCCAACAAAGTGCCGGGCATCCGAGCTGCCCTCACTCACGATACCTATTCCGCTGAACGGGCCGCGAAATCCAACAACGCCCAGATCATCACCATGGGAGCGCGTGTCATCGGGCCTGAACTTGCCAAGGCGATTGTGGATACCTGGCTTGCATCCGAGTTCGACCCGCATGGAGCGTCTGCCGCAAATGTCGAAGCCATCAATCGACTAGATGGTGTTGCCAGCAAGCCGTGATCGATCAACCTATGAAGCAACAACTTGTAACAGATTCCCAATCCTGTGCATTTCGTTAAAGACCAAACTATTTGTTCCTGCCGCTTAGTTTGGTTCTTCGGTTGTCACATAGTCGATCATCGCCTGCCACTCATCCGGAAGGTAGCCCCAATCCGGCAGATCGGGAACGGCCGCCTGAAGCATTGCAGTGGTTGGTTCTCGCATTGCCCCCACAGCAGCACGCGCCGTAGGGATGTGAACTTTCCAATCTGTGACGCCTGTCGTGACGGCAATTGCTTTCGCCACCTTGACAATCATGCTGTCTCCACTCATGGCAGATTCTCCTGAACTGCGGGGTCCCCAATCGTCAGGTCCATTGAATGAACGCGATCAAGTGCCACAAGTATTGTATTAATCTCCTGAATTTCGAAATTGATGTCCCGAGCGAGTTTGGCTGCTTCACCTTCCTGTTCGCCCCGGACAGCCAGAATCGAGAGTTGGGCATTCATTGTTCCCAAGGCCGCAACTGCATGCTCAAGGCGGAGAAGGCCCCGCTCCACCAGGCTTTCCAGCTCTTCGATTGCACGCTGCTGGTGTTTCCTCCCGGCAATTGTCTCGCGCAGCTGAACTTTTATCCGCTGGTCGGTCGTCTCGCCAACCCTGTGTTCAAGCTGGTTTATGCGGGACAGTAGATGCAACTTCGCTTCCGATTGGCGTCGCACCTCCAATTGAAATGGTACAAGCAACTGCGCGAGACTTCCCATGCCAGTCAGCCATTCATCGACCGCCGCCAACGCCCCTTGAACCTGGCCGCGCATTCCGTGGCTGCTGCGATAAAACACCTCCTGAAGACGCGCACGGTGGGCAACAGCCTGAATGACTTGTGCCTGAATGTTTACATCCGCAATGCTTTCGACCTGAAAGTGATCTTCGAGGGTCAAAGTTATCGAATCTGCGATAGATTCTGGATCAGTCATGCCCGTTGCGATCAACATTGAGGTAGCGCCCAGCCCAACAAATATAACCACAATCCAGGTCCACTGCGGGAGGGAGTATGCCGTAGCATTCAGCCAGACATACAAGGTCCCTAACACCGTTATCATGAAAGTAATTAGGGATTCCGTCGCCCCAACCGCATACCTGAGCCGGGCATACCTCAACTGCTGATGCAAGTTGCCCTTCTTGAGATGGCGTGGCGTGTTTCCAGTCATGTTCGCAATACCTAACGGATATAATTGTGGCGACACTTCACTGCTCTGCCGAGATTTTGAGATAGGTCTGTTCGATGGATATTGCGTTCGCGGCAAACATTGCACCCCCTGAGACATTGGCAACACGGCTGAGAACGCTCTTGCCCGCACCCTCACCAAAGGCAATTGTGAAGAACTTGGTTCCGTCGGCCTCAAGTGTGGCTGGCAAACAGGTCTGAAACATCCTGTTCTCGGATATTGCGCCCGCAGTATCAGCGCCATCGGAAAGCACGATGATGCCATAGAGCCGGTTTTCGCTCTTCGCCTTATCGGCGCGCCTGATATCGTTCATCTTGCTGGCTGCCGTGCAGACTGCTGCATGGAGGTTGGTGCCGCCGCCTGAAACAAGCTGGAGCACCCGTCGGGAAAGGCCCTCTGCAACGGCGGAAGCCGGTTGCACGTCAGAAACCACTGAGACCGTGTCGTTAAACACCATGAGTCCCACCTCGTCCCGCGGGTTGAGGCGCGAAAGAAAAGCGGCAGTCGCCTCGGTGGCAGAACGAATGGCATCACCATACATGCTGCCGGACACATCGAGCACGAGCATCACGGTCGCCTTGCGTTTGGTAGTGAGGAACTGGTCGATGATTGCCGCAGATGTGGCAGCATCCGGGCTTTGGAATGCCGGCACAGTTTCTGGCCTTGCCTTGGGATCCGTTCCGTTTTCGGAAGTGAGCAGGGTCCCCGTCGCCAACTTCGCATCCAGCGGCCGCAACAGGTGTTGTACGGCAAGACTCTGCTGTTCCGTCTCGACTACAAAGTCGAAGAACAAGCGGGCAGCCTCAGCTTGCTCTTCATTCACCCAATCCGTCCCATCAAGAATGCAATAGGGCTGGCCGCTCCAGAAAGTGCCTTCGGATGGGAACAGGAAAACGAGAGGCCATCTCAACTCTTTTGCACGCTCCAGGTTCATGCGGACCGTGCCCTCTTCGAATGCCGAAATTGCATGCAGGTAGTCGGGGCCGTGCCGTGCCATCATGTCAAACAGGTCGGTGGTCAGCATGCCATACTTCGACGTGTGTTGCGCCATGGTGCCAAGCGCCTGTTCGACGCGCGGTTCATAGACCTGTTCGGCCTTGAGGCCTCCAGTCTGACCGGTGATCCCATAGATCGCGGAGGTGAGGAAGAGCAGGCCAGCATTGGAATATTGTGGGTGCGTGTAGCCAAGCTTGAGTTTGCCCCACTCCGGATGGCCGTAACGCGACCAGCCTTGTGGATCAGCGGCGAGATCGATGAGGGTTTTCCAGCCGATTTTTTTGTTGGGCCAGCCGAGGGCCTCCGCCATCGGCTGCCACATCGCCAGCCCGCTTGGCGTATAGATGGTTGGCTTGCAGGGCTGCGTCATGGCCGCGCGATTGTGTCCGCCTGCCCAGCGTTCCGCAAGCTGCGCGGTCCAGGAGTCCTCTCCGGGACTCCACACAACCGGTTGAAGCTTGCCATCAAGGATGTGCTGCATCGAGGAGCCGGAGAGCACTCCCTTGATCTCAACGTTGATGGGTTTTCCAGACTTTGTCTTTGGACTCAGGGTTTCGAATTTCTCCGCTACGGCCTCCAGCCATTTGTTTTTTGTGACTGCGGAGGCAATCGGCACTTGTACGGATACAGGTGCCAGGACGTTGGCGACATTTAAGTTCGCAACGTCGATGACACTTTGTTTGTTGCTTGCAAGAATGGCAGCGACGCCAGCCGCTGTGAGCCCCATGATTGCAAGAAATGTTCTGCGTGTACGTTTCATGATTTTTCTCCATTTTTAAGTGATGATTCCTTCCGGCGCGAAGGAGCGACGATGGTGATCGTTTCGCTGCCATATTGCGGCAGGGCGAGAGGCTCGGCATTCGTTGCCGTCTCGTTTTCCAGGAACTCTGCCAGGGCCTGCGCGGCGAGCGCTTCCTGCTCGACTTCTCTTGCTGCAAAATCCGTGGCGGAGAACTTCGAACCCGCAACACGGGACCGGGCCATGGCCTTTTCGCGTTCTTCTCCCACCATTTCTTCAAGCCGGTTCAGCGAGTCACCCGGCGTGCCAAGGCTGCCCACCATCGTGGCCGCCATGTTTTGAAGGTCGGCCATGGCACGATTGACCTTGAGGTCGCCGATCTGCCAGCGGAGCTTTTCTATCTTGGTCCGCGTTTCATCGATAGCGATATTCCGGGTCCGCACCAGTTGCTGGTAGGTTTCCTCCGCTGCAGAGAGTTGCGAGCGGTCCTCGGTAAGGCGCGCTGAGACTTCCTTTAACTGCAGCGCATACCGGGCCGCCGGCTTCATCTCGCCTGCTTTGATGAGTGCCTGCATTCTGCCGGTGTTATCGATGATCTTTGCTTCGCCTTTGCTGACCTGAATTTTCAGCCGCTCCGACAGGGTGGCATGGGAAACGAGGCCTTCGTTGAAACGGCCAACAAGCTTGCGCAGATTTTCCTTCTCAAGCTCGAGAAGGGCTTCGGGGTTTTTCCGCTCGAACATGGACACCAGCTTGCTGGCCAGACCATGAATTACGTTCCAGGCTCGGATCATCAGGCGCATGGGTCACTCTCCTTTGCTTTGTCTCAAGCAACCCAATTGCATCGGCCATGCCAGTTCAGTGGCGGGGCCAAAAAATGTTTAAGCCATTGAAATGAAATGATTATGCGACGAACCGCTTTAGATTGAAAAGCTGCTTGAGCAATGACTTGCCAGAAGACTGAAATCAATCAACAGATTTTCGCCTGTACATTTTTGGAATACCGAGGCGATTGCCGTGCCTGCTTCTATAAAGACTATTTCGCTCGAATCGGTGGAGCGGAACCTGTCGCGGGCTAAACCGTTTCGATAGCTATCGCCGGATGGGCGGCCTTCAACGCTTCTAAAAACTCTTCACGCTCAGCGAAACGGGGAAGTTTCAATTTGCCGTCTGTAAGCTTGGTCCGGATGACCAGCACATCTGTGCTTTCTTCGCAGTTCTGTTGCAGTTCAAGCACGATGGTCGTTATGTCCTCGATGGCAATGCGCTGGTCACGCGCAACGCTTCGCAGGATGAGACCTCCCCTGCCGTCAAAGATCAGTTGGTGGGGATGGGACCATGTCATAACAGCCAGGATAAAAAGCCATATGCAGGGGACCACGCCAAAAACTAAAACAATTAGCAACAAAACTACTTTGTGCCTGACAGTCGAATCGTTCCAGGGAAACGAAGCCAAGGATACGATTGGACCTACTGACCAGTACACGCCCATGGCCACCAGGATCATAGTGTGAAAAGACGTCAGCCACGGACTGCATATCGTAAAGAGCTCAACAGATTGCTGGCTCAGGCTCACGCCCAAACTTTCCCTCTTGTCGGCCAGGTCCTGTTCGAGGCTCGGTATAGGTTTTACGAATGGCATGGCTCACTCTCTCTCGCTTTATCTCAAGCAATCTGATTGCATTGGCCATGCCAGTTCGAAGAACAAACCGCTGGATTTTAAGTTACTGGAATTGCGTGACTTTGCGATGAGCCGTTGAATTGTGAAATGAGGACTGCGCAAGGATCTGCCAGAAGGCTGGATTTGATTGGCAGAGATTTGCTTGCGCATTTCGATCATAGATACGCAACGACCATTGTGCAGTCACCAATGCGGACTATCATTATCAACATCCGAATACGGAGGGGGCTTCCCAAATACGCGCCACAGATGGCGGGCTAGGAAGTAACTAACCAAGATCAGAATTTCGAACTTGAGTTCAATGCTCATTGACAGCGCTCCTTGGTTTTCGCCTTGAGCGGCTGCATTGCAACAGTCTTGCCAGTTCAGTGGTTGATCTGAGAAAACCCTATCTCATTGATTGACGACGATAATATCTTGAGACTTGGCAACCGGCACTGGCAGCGCGGCAAAGACTTGCCAGCAGTCCGGCTCCAGCTGGCAGAATAGCACCTAGTGCGAAATGATTTTTGATGGAATCACCTGTGTTTTCCCTCCCCCTTGTGGGGAGGGATTAAGGGTGGGGGTCGCTCCGGCCCTTACCATCGTATTCACAACACCTTTTTTAGACTACCAGACCCCCACCCCGACCCTCCCCACAAGGGGAAGGGAGAGAATGTTGGTTCTGTCTGAACTCATTCCGCTCTAGCGATAGTCTTTCCGCTCGAGTCCGTATTTGCGCATTTTCTCATTGAGGGTGCGCCGCGGAATTCCCAGGGCGTCGGCTGCTGCCTGAATATTGCCATTGCTCTCTTGCAACGCTGTTTGGATAAAAACCGACTCCACCGCGTCCATCTGCTCGGGCAGGGCCTTTGCGCGTCCACCGTCACTGTCAAGTACGTGGGCGATGCGTTCCTTTTTTTGACCGAGTCCCAGCACGAAGCGTTCGGCAACATTGCGCAATTCCCGCACGTTTCCACGCCAGTTGTGCGCCATGAGCCGTTCGATGTCTTCACCCAAAAGCGGAGAGACGGGACGTTGATAAACGTTCGAGAATTCCTGGGCGAAATGTTCAAACAGCAGAGGAATGTCTTCACGCCGGTTGTTGAGGGAGGGGATTCGAAGTTCGGCGACACCAAGGCGGAAATAGAGGTCCTCGCGGAACTCGCGCCGCTTTGCTGCGTCGAGCAAATCTGCCTTCGTCGCGGCGATCAGGCGGATATCGACTTTGATTTCCTCGTTGCTGCCCACCCGGGTGACCAGGCGCTCTTGCAGCATGCGCAGGAGTTTCACCTGCAAACCGATGGGCATGCTCTCGATCTCATCCAGAAACAGCGTGCCGCCCTTTGCATATTCAATCAGGCCAATGCGCCGCTGCTTGGCGTCGGTGAAGGCACCCGCCTCGTGCCCAAACAACTCACTGTCGATGAGGTTCTCCGAAAGTGCGCCGCAATTGATCGCTACAAACCGCGCCTTGCTGCGGCGGCTGCACTCATGCAAGGCGCGTGCAACAACCTCTTTGCCGGTTCCGGTCTCGCCATGGATGAGAACTGTCGCATCTGTGCTACCCACATTGGCAATTTCATCGCGTAGCGCCTGGATAGCCGGAGAGTTGCCAATGAGGCGGGAAGCAATGCCGGCGCGATTTGCAAGTTCCGTTTTGAGCCGCCGGTTATCCAGCACCAGCTTGCGCTTATCCAGCGCACGGCCCACTTTGGAAACAAGAGCAGCCACGTCAAAGGGGCGCTCGATAAAATCATAGGCCCCGGTCCGCATGGCCTCGACGGCGGTTGCGATCTCGCCAAAGGCGGATATGAGGATGACCGGCAGGTCCACATCAATCTTCAGGGATCTTGCGAGAAACTCGAGCCCGTCCATGACCGGCATTTTGAGGTCTGTTATGACGATGCCAGGAAAGCCATGGGGGCCTGAAAGGCGGGCTAAGACTTCGAGCGCTTCAATTCCGTTTCCGGCGGTCTCAATGTTCACGTCAAGTGCCTGGAGCGCCTGCGCGATCCTGGAAAGGTTCGCGGCATCGTCATCGACAAGAAGTATGCTGTGATCCTGTTTCATTTCTGCACTTCACCGTATTCCGCTGGAATTGTCAGCGTAAAATTTGAACCCTTTCCCATTTCGCTTTCAACCCGGATTTCACCACCCAGGAGGTGGGCGAACTCGCGGCTGATCGCAAGGCCGAGACCAAGACCAATGCCTAGTCGCGTGATTCCCGCCGTGGACTGCACCCGTTGGAACTTTTCAAAGATTAGTCCTAGCTTGTCCGCAGGGATGCCGTCTCCCGTATCGGAGACTTTGACTTCGATACTGGAACCGTTGCGCCGCGAAGACACGGTAATCGAACCCTTGCTCGTATATTCAACGGCATTGCCGAGAAGATTCATGAGAATGCGTGCAAGCAGCCGGCCGTCGGTGCGCGCTTCCAGTTCACTTTCCACGTCGGTCTTGAGAATGAGGCCTTTGGCCTTTGCCGCCGGTTCTATTACCCGCAGGGCTTGGGCCACCGCCGCAGGCACCGCCACCACCGTTGGTTTCACTTCCACTTGTCCGGCTTCGATGCGGGACATTTCCAGCAGCTCATCGACCATGCCCAGGAGATGGCTGGTATTGTCGCGGACATTCTCGACAATGGTCCGTTCGGATTCCTTGAGACCGCTTCCTCCGCCGATGAGCAAAATCTGGCAGTCCTCGATTACGGCCGCAATGGGCTTTCTCAAGTCGTGGCTCATGTTCTCAAGGAAACGCGACTTGGCCAAATTAGCTGCCTCGAACCGAGCAGACTGCCTGCGGTCAGTGATATCCGTATAGGTCGTAACGAACCCGCCATCCGGCATTGGCGCGCGGCGCACCTCCATACTTGT